>JAOUHN010000070.1 GCA_029865125.1 Candidatus Moraniibacteriota bacterium | reverse complement strand
TCAGAAATTTTGCCTCATGAAGCAGACACAACGACTAAATTTTCAAGAAATGTTCCACTCAAAATTCCAATTGTGAGTTCTCCGATGGATACAGTGACTGAACACGAAATGGCTATTGCGATGGCTCTTGAAGGTGGAATCGGAATTATTCACAAAAATCTTTCCATTGAAGAGCAATCCCATGAAGTGAGACTTGTGAAAAGATTTGAAAATGGGTTTATTGTGAATCCAGTGACAGTTTCCGTTGATGCGTCTATTGATGATGTATATCAGATCAGAGAAGGAAAGGGATATAAAAAAGTTCCTGTTGTTGATGAAAGCGGAAAATTAATGGGTCTTGTGACTGAACTTCACTACACTTGGCCGGAAGAAAAGGATTTGAAAGTGAAAGATGTGATGGAAACAGCTGATGAACTGGTGACTGCTATTGATGGAATTGAACTTTCTGAGGCTAACGATATTATTCGAAAAGAAAAACTTTCTGTTCTTTGCGTTGTGGATGACAATGGAAAATTGAAATCAATTGTGACCAGGAGAGACTTGGAGAAGAATCAAAATTATCCAAATGCAAACAAAGATGATAATAAACATTTGTATGTTGGAGCTGCTATTGGAGTTGGCCCAGATGCATTGGAAAGAGCGAAGGCTTTGGCTGAAGCAAAAGTTGATGTTCTCATTGTAGACACAGCACACGGACATTCAAGGGGTGTGATTGAAATGGTGAAAACTTTGAAGAAAGATAAGGCGTTTGAAGGAGTTGATGTTGTGGCTGGAAATGTAGCCACTCGAGCAGCCGTGGATGCTTTGGCGAAAGCGGGAGCTGATGGAGTGAAAGTTGGAATTGGGCCAGGATCAATTTGCACCACCAGAGTTGTGGCTGGAATTGGAGTTCCTCAGGCTACTGCGGTGATGGAATCATCAAAAGGAAAGTCAAAAGGAATGACAATTATTGCTGATGGAGGAATCAAATTTTCAGGAGATATCACGAAAGCCTTGGCGCTTGGGGCTGATTGCGTTATGCTTGGAGGACTTTTGGCAGGAGCGGAAGAATCTCCTGGAGAAACTGAATTTGTAGATGGAAGAATGTATAAGACATATCGAGGAATGGGATCACTGGGAGCAATGAGCAGGGGCTCAAAAGATCGTTATGGTCAAGCCGGAGTGAGTGATTCTCAAAAATTTGTGCCAGAAGGAATTGAAGGAAGAATTGCGTATCGTGGACCAGTGGACAAAATCCTATATCAACTCATTGGAGGGCTCAGATCTGGAATGGGCTACACCGGATCAAAAACTATCAGTGAGCTTTGGAAGAATGCAGTACCTGTTCGAATCACAAGTGCTGGATTTGTGGAGAGTCACCCACACAACATCAGCATCACAAAGGAAGCTCCGAATTATACTAAGAACTAGATTTGAGACATGAGACTTGAGATAGAGAAAAAAATAACGGCCCCGACATAATGTCTGGGGTCGTTGTTTTTTGTGACAGACTATTCTTATTTTAAAATATTTTTTTTAACTAAGTCGGGTATGATTTTGTTTCGGATAATGGGGGACACTTGAGGATTACTTATATCATCTTTTGTGATCCAGTGAATGTGTTCAATTTCTGTTGATGGGGCAGGGATTCCGATGAGCTTGCCCTGGTATAATTTAATGGAAACTGTTTTTTCTGGTCTTCCTGCAGCTTCGTCTTCATATTCTGATATGAACCCTAGTGAGTCAAAATCAACCTCGCAATTCAATTCTTCTTTGATTTCATTTTTGAGGCATTCCTCAATAGTTTCCTCCTCAAATTGTCCACCAGGCATGATGAAGTCCGCAGTGACATTTTGAGGATATTTTTGAACTACTAAGAATCGTGTTTGATCATTATTCAAAACTAGAAGTCCGATTTTATTGTAGTTAGCCATAATATTGGGTTATTGAGGTAGCTTTTGCACTTCTTCCATTTTTCCAACGCGATAGAATGTTTCTTCGAATTTGAAGGTGAAAAAATGCATTTTTATTTGATATTTCTGACCGTCTTTCATTTTGGCAACAAATTCACGAACACCTTCTTCTTTTGCATCTTTCCAAACTGTTTCTGTGGCTTCTTTTTCTTCAAAGCCAAACAAGTGAGTGATTCTTCTTTTGCACCCAACGAGCTCTGTCTCTGAGCATCCCGACATTGACGTTAGTTTTGGACTGAGCCACTCAATAGAGAGGTCATATAG
>JAOUHN010000009.1 GCA_029865125.1 Candidatus Moraniibacteriota bacterium | reverse complement strand
AGTATTTTTGCTACTTTTCTCCATCGATCATATTGCTCTAATAGCTTGAGTGGTTTTCTGATGAAAAACTCATAGCCTGTCCATATTTTTGATTGTTCCATTGGATTGAAATACTTAGGTTTTTAACGGTTGATTTTAGCAAATTTTTTTAATTTTGCTAAATTCTTAGTGTTACCTATGTATCTCATCTTATTCAATCAGATCCGGTGATGCGAAAAAAACCAGAGGAGAGCTATTTGCAATTTCCAAGCAACTCACGGCCATTGTGGGAAACAGGAAGGCAACCGTTCAACACGAGCCTGTCCCAGCATGTTCCACACGGTATATCGGAAAGAGAGTTTTCTATATTGAAAAAGTTGAATCTTTCGATATGCCAAAATCCGTTACCCGCTTAAGTAACGGCTGGACCATGCAAAAATGGTTGGCAAAATAGCCACCAAAAATGTCGCAACAGCGACACCGCAGGGGAACCCATTTTATTGGGCGCCCCTTTTTTATTTCCGTCCCGTCATTCGAGAACGATCGGGATTTTCAAAAACCTTCATGACCTCGCTACATGTCATTCCGGAAAACATATTTTTCCGCACGAGGAACGAGTGTGAGAAAAATAGTTTATCCGGAATCCATACTCACTTAGATACGGTGAATAAATATTTTCTGAAGTTACATTAAGAATGGATCCCGGATAAGTTAATTTCTTTGAACTCATACTTCGTTCAAGAAATTATACTTTCCGGGATGACAATACAAGAGAGATTTTTGAGAAACAAAACCATGCATCAGTCAAGACTAGAATCTTGGCTCAAAGAGGAGTATAATGACAGTAAATAAGCAAAAAAACAATTTTACTAAAAATATGAGCAATCAAAAACAACAAAAAATCAACATTAAGTTTTCAGATGAAAAATTGAGCGGACAATATTCAAACGCCATGCAAATCCTTCACACCAAAGAAGAATTCGCCCTGGACTTTTTGAACATTCTTCCACCAACAGGAGTCCTAAACTCAAGAATCATCGTCTCCCCAGGACACCTCAAAAGAATGCTGGGAGCCATCAAAGAAAACCTAGACAAATATGAAAGCCAATTCGGAAAAATCCAAGAATCCAAATCTCCACAACCAGGAAAAATTGGATTTGAAGATAGAGGGTAGGAAATATAGCATCCCCGCCTTTTCAAGGAGGGGAAAGAGGAGTGGTTGGAATTTGACAAAACCTCGATTTTGCGCTATAATTAGCACAAATCAGAAATCAAAACAAAAAGGAAGACAGAAAAATATAGGCACTCAGAAATTGTTGAGTATGCTTGGAAATCAAAATTAAAAAGCAGGAAATTATCTAGAATAATAATCGTTTTTCAAAGGGAATTGAAAAGTATATGCGACAAACCGTATATTTTTCAATTTCCTTTTTTTGTTGATCTGATTAACTAATAAACAACTCATAAACCTATGCCTAAAATTAATAAGTATAACTTACAAGCAAGAATTTTTCCAACAATACTTTGCGTGTTGCCTTTGCTAATTTTCCAGTATTTTTTTATTAATGAGCAAATTGCAATTTTTCTGAAGTATTTAGGTGGGGTGGAATTTGTTGGAAATGTAGCAATATCTTCTGCATCTATTTATTTCGTTTCTCAAGTTAATAGAATAATTTCAAAAACTTTTTTTGAAAAGTCTTTAGAATATATGCCAACTACTAATTTATTGCTTTTTTCAAACTCTGAATATAGCAGAAGCCATAAGAAAAAAATATACAGTAAACTGGAAAGAGATTTTGAAGTAAGACTTCCTAATGGAAAAGAGCAGGACGAAAATGAATTAGATTCTAGAAAAAGAATTTCTGAAGTCGTGGGTTTAGCTAAAAAGAGGGTTGGTGAAGGGAAACTTTTATTGCAACACAATATAGAATATGGTTTTTGGAGAAATTTTTTAGGTGGATCAACGCTAGGGGTAGTATTTTCTTTTATTGATATTTATTTTTCTTATAAAATTGAAAATAATTCAGTTTTAGCTATTTCAAGCGTATTGCTTTTGTGTTATGCGTTAAGTTTGATTTTTTCTAAGTTTATTATAAATAAAGTTAGTGATAATTACGCAAGAGTTTTGTTTGAAGAATATTTAGAATCTAATCATTAAGTTTTTAAAAATATGGATGATATTTTAAAACCAGAGGTGGGGATTTTCCGTGTAATTTTTTTGAATGTAGGTCAAGGTGATGCTACTTTGATGATTGTGCCTGATAATGAGACTCATAAATTTTTACTTATTGATTCTAATGTGGATGATGACAATGGTGTTAATGTCGCAGATCTTTTAAAGTCTGGAGTTTGTGAGAATGAGTTGATTTTTATCAATACTCATCCACATAAGGATCACTTAAAGGGCATTGATGATATTCATAAGGCCGTTAAAATTAAGGAAATTTGGCATTCGGGTCACTTGCCACATAGAGACAATAGAGAAGATTATGATAAAATGAAAAAAATTATTTCTGATATTGGCGAGCAATGCGAATTTTTCATAAAAGGAAGCAATGAATTGAATAAAGTGCATGTTAATCTAGATGAGGGTTCTGGGATCACAAGAAAGATCGGTGATGTAGATTTTCAGGTTTTTGCTCCTGCTCAACATGTAAGCGATGATATTCAAGATGAGGAGCCTGAGCAGCGAAGAAATAGAATTCATGAACAAAGTGGAGTGATTAAATTTACCTATAAGAATAAAAGCATTCTTATCACAGGAGATTCTGACAAAAAAGCATGGATTGAGTATATTACCCCATATTACAGAGATGTCTTAGGGGCAGAAGTTTTGAGTGCATCGCATCATGGGTCAAGGAGTTTTTTTAAGGATAGTGAAGAAGATAAAGAGCCATTCGAGGATCATATTGACGAAATTAGCCCCGAGTATCTTATCATTAGTGCGCCTGAGAAATCACCCCACGATCATCCACATGCCGATGCTATAGATATTTATAAAAGATTTATTCCTGAAGATAAAATTTTTAATCTTGGCAAGAATAATCAGTCGTTGATTGTTGATATTGATCTAAGTGGTAATTTAAACACTAGCTGGGAATGCGTGGAGTCTTCGAATTTAGATGGGGCTAGTGAAGAGGGTTCAGGGGAGGATAATTTTGGTGAAGAATTTAAGGAATATAAAGAATTAAAAGAACTTGCAGTAAAAGAAAGGTTATTCCCAGGCAATCTTATTATCGGAGATTTTTCTCATAGGCAGAAATTAGAAGAAGAAGTAAGGGGCATTGTTGATAATAGTAATTATAGGCACCCCGTTAAATTAAAAGCCTCTTTATATTGGGGAAGAGAGTGGGATAAGGAGATGAATAGAAGATTTTTAAGGTCATTTGTTTCTGGTGAGAAGTTACCTGTTTATAGTTGGCTAAAGTTTGAAGTATTGGAAAATTTTTCTTGTAATTACAAGGTATACTGGCAAGTTGTAAATACGGGAGATCATGCTCGATCGCTTGGGGGCTTGAGAGGTAATATTTTTTCTGGAAGTATGGTTCAATGGGAAAGGAGTCTTTATCGGGGAGTGCATTGGATACAGTGTTACATAGTAGATGTAGATTTAAATAGTTGCATTGGTAAATCAGAATTATTTTTTGTTGCTTTTAATCCTGCAGGAGAATAAAAGGGATCAGGTACCTTTTTGAGATATTGGTGCTAATGGTTCGGGATCCTGAAATAAATTCAGGATGACAGTGTTTTGGTTGGGGTTTTTGTTGCTGGGGATTTGAGCGATCAAATCCCTTTTTTCTTTCAAAGCAGAAACAGGACATGAGATGACGGCCGTCATCTCATGTCCTGTTTTCTTTTCCGGATTTCCCCATTCATTTCCAACACACAAGCACACCAATATATCGATATATTGAAGTGTAGTTTGAAAACCACGGCCGTGGTTTTCATGCTATGGTTTTGTTTTGAATGAGTTTGGAATAAAAAGATATGCGAAGTGTTCGGTCTTGACTTTTCTCAACAAATAAAGTATGTTCAATTCAAGATTAACTTGCGCACAAGGAGTATTATCATGAGCAAGTATTGGGATGGGTACAAAGATGGAAAGAAGAGGGCGGAGGAAGAAAGTGGAGATCCTTTAGCTGAGCTTTCCAACACAATGAGTGACGTTGTAAGTGGTGTTGTTGGAGCAATCTTTAATCCTTTCAGTTCCAATGATGAATATGACAAAGGATTTAGTGATGGCCAAAGCGGCAAAGATCCAAATTCTTCGGACAAGTAAGCTGAATCCTAGCACAGACGCCTCGTAGAGGCACATAACGGAGCTACTTTCAATGAAAGTAGCTCCTAAATAATTTGTGTTGGCGATTGGGGATTTGAGCGATCAAATCTCTTTTTTCTTTCAAAGCAGAAACAGGACATGAGATGACGGCCGTCATCTCATGTCCTGTTTTCTTTTCCGGATTTCCCCATTCATTTCCAACACACAAGCACTTCAATATATCGATATATTGGAGTGTAGTTTGAAAACCACGGCCGTGGTTTTCATGCTATGGTTTTGTTTTTCTTTCTTCAAAAATTTGTCACATAATCTCACGGCCGTATAATTATGTAACAAATTCGTCCCGAATCTTTATTATTGTGTGTTGTTGATTTTCTGAACCATCCCATAACTCTTTATATGGCAGTGTAATACAAGTTGGTGGTTATAGGATTACTTAATTTATTAGTTGACTTATCAGTAAATCTATTATAAAATATTTGGATACTATTTTTTGTGTCAACAAATAGTTCTTATTATTTCAACTAGCGCAGAAAAGGGGAATGCTATGAAAGATGTTATTGGACAATTTGTCTATAGTAGTGGTGATGGAATTAGTTTCTATGTTGATTCTGAGGGATGCACAATTACCAAGTGCATGAGCGAACCCGGGATTGCTGAAACTTCGCATGTCTTTAGTATTCCGGAAGTCAGCAAAGGATCTTTTAATCTCGTTGCTGATCGTCACTGTGATATTGGTGACATGCAGAGTGATCATCGAGAAGACCTGGGTTCTGTTGGAAGCACCAAGGAGGAAGCATTGCAAGCTATGATCGAGAAAGTGATTGATCCATATCGGAATAAGGGTCCTTATAGTTTTAATGTTAACGTTGATGTGGCAAAAACGAGGTTAGAAAAAGCTATGGGATTGAATTAATAAAACAGGCTAGACATTTTTTAAAAGTAATTTATGTCAGCGGTTGGGGATTTGAGCGATCAAATCCCTTTTTTCTTTCTTCAAAAGCAGAAACAGGACATGAGATGACGGCCGTCATCTCATGTCCTGTTTTCTTTTCCGGATTTCCCCATTCATTTCCAACACACAAGCACTCCAATATATCGATATATTGGAGTGTAGTTTGAAAACCACGGCCGTGGTTTTCATGCTATGGTTTTGTTTTGAATTGTTTTGGAATAAAAAAAAGAAAAAAGAGAGAGTGAAGTCGTTCTTCTCTCCCTCTTTTGGGTTATCATCATGACTGATGTTGATCAAAAAATTACCACCAATAATACAGGTGAAATCTTTGGCGATTTTCCCATAGGTCAAAAACTTTTCTGGCCGGTTGTGGACGCATTGCACGAGATGGACTCCCGTGCAGAATTTGTGATACTTGATAGCGAATGGCGTTGCGCTTTCCCTTTGAAAGTTTACCGTGGTTTTTTCCGCGGAGTTGAACGCACTTTCCGTTCGACGTGAAGGTTGGTCCAGATAAACCTTGCGTTTTAATTTTAGCTACAATACCATTTAAATCTTCTGAACTTAGCATAATATTTCTCCTTCTGGTTGAATGAACTGGGATAAATGATTTAGAGATAGTATAGGGGATATTTTTTAATATTGCAAGAAAATCTTTGCTTTGAATTGGTTTGGATTGAAGTTAGTGAAAAGTCTTGCTATTTTTTTTCTTTGTGGTAGCATGGTAAAGTTATTTCAAAATCAGATGTTGAATATTCCAGCGAAGAAGGAGAATCTCGCCATGTACAAAAAAGTTTTGACATTACTGCTGTCCATTTTTTTCTGCGCAACATTGCCGGCCCTTGCCACAGAAACCAGTCTGCAGATTGATCGACAATTGGAGGTGACCAACGATTACACATCAGCTACGCTGTATGAGGTGTGTGATTACGAGGGCTGCGTGTATTGGGCCCCCTTGGAAATCTCTAACTTCGACGCAGAAGCAGACATATGGGCGATCAACTCGCTCCATTGCAACCTGAATGACGGTGACTACGACAGCTCTCACTATGTTTTAATCGGTAATGTTCCGTATGTTGCCGTCAGTCAGTGCGAGTACTGCGGTGAGTACTATCAAGGAGAGGAGCCTCCGGAATGGTATTATTTCCGGAATAAATGTAAATTCGTCTTTACGGGCTATGATGTGGCTCAATAAGCTCTACTTTACGTAAACAACCTATACGATTTAATATTCTGTTCAACATCTGATTTTGTTTGAGGGTTTTTGGAATAATTCCAATAACCCTCTTTTTTATTTTCACTTTTATCTTATGAAATGGTAGAATAAGGGAAATAATTTAAATTGAAAGACATGAAAAAGGGAATTGATTGCACTGGGGTTTGTGTTGTGTATTTCTGTCATGATGGTGAGGGAAATTTTGTGATGGGGAGGAGAAGTGAAAATGCCAGAGATGAGCATGGGGTGTAGGACATTGGTGGTGGAGGATTGGAATTCGGAGAAAAAGTTGAGGATAATTTGAGAAAGGAAATCAAAGAGGAATATGCCACAGATGTCTTGGAATTTGAATTTTTGGGATATCGTGACGTGCACAGGACTCATGATGGGAAGAAAACTCATTGGATTGCTTTGGATTTCAAGGTTTTGGTGGATGCTCTGAAGGTTTCCAACGGAGAACCTCACAAATTCAGTGAGGTGGAGTGGTTCACACTTCAAAGTTTGCCAGAAAAAATGCACAGCGAAATGCCAAGATTTTTTGAGATATATGAGAGTAGGATTGGATAGAATCAGAAAAGCTAAGATTTTTTGGTTGACGAAATGGCTGAAATCTGCAATAATAAATCGTTGCAAATAATTTGCAAAGTACATTAACTTAAGCCCAGGGGAGGGGGTTATGAGCATATACACCGAGTGTAAAAAATGTCCGAGTCTGGGTGTTTCATTGCACACCATTCCGGACAGTGATCTTCAAGAAGTCGAGGATGCTATCGTTTTTTTTCGATGTGTTCCATTTTGGGACATTATAATGCTGTTGAATTGCCCTCATGGGAGGGTTTGTTTGGCAGTGCGTCCGAGAATACTTGCCCTATACGGCAAGTCTCAAGTAGAGGGGGAAATTTCGGAAAAAACAATTCCTGATGATATTTCCATTGAACCGAGGAGGGAAACTATACGTGATGCAATTCCTGAAAATGGGATAACAAAGGAGAAGATTAGTGCGCTATTGACGAGAGCAAGAGATTTTCATGAAGAAAAAGAATCTCGGGTGGCTTTGTATGAAGCTATTCCGAGATACCATGAGAGAAAAAATGGCTATAATCTCGCACCTGAAGTTCGGGCAAAGATGGTGAAAATATACCTGATCTTCAAGGAGGCTATGGAGCATGGAATTAAGCAGGTGCATGTTGAGACAATATATGAAGCAATAAGCAGAGAAAATACTGCCTTGAAAGATGCGGTTAAGGGAGTTTGAAGAATTTTCAATGCTTTAGTTTCATAATCCGGCAGAGTGAGCGATCACTCTTGCCGGTTTTTTTATATGTAAAATTAAGAAGTTGCGAAGTTAGGAAGTTAGGAATTTAGGAAAGCTGAGCTTGTTATGTGTTATGCGATTTTGATGATATAATATCTCTTGTGAGGATTGAGAGTTTGAATTTGAAGAAAAACCCCTCCTCATTCCTCCCCTTGAAATGCGCAGAAGGGGAGGAGGATTAAATGTAAAAACAAAAAGCAAAACATGAATAAAAAAGAATTTTTGGGGAAATATAACATAAACGAAGAAGATTTTGAAAAAACAAAAATCAAATGGTCAGATTTGATGGCTATCAGGAAGGATTATGAGAAATATAAGAAAAAATTGAATCCTATTGCGAAATATATTGCGGAGAACTTGGGAGAAGTGGAGAGCGTTTGCTATGTGAGGCATCGCGTGAAGAGAACGGATGATTTGATTGCAAAAATCATTCGAAAGAAAATCAAAGATCCAAACAGGAAAAATGTGACTGTGAAAAATTACAAAAGGCAAATCACTGATTTGATTGGAATTCGCGCTCTTCACCTTCTCAAAAAAGATTGGGAAAGCATTGGTGATTTCATTTTGAAGAATTGGGAGCTATATGAAACTCCAAACATTAAGATGAGGAAAGGGGATAATGTGAGTTATTATTCAAAGGCTATTGAAAGTGGAAAATATCGAAAAGAGGAGCACAAGGAGAGTTATCGCTCAGTGCATTTTTTGATTCAATCCAGGCCAGACAAGGAGATGTATGTTTCTGAGATTCAGGTGAGAACCATTTTTGAAGAAGCTTGGAGTGAAATTGATCACAAGGTGAGATATCCCAATGACACGGATGATGAATTGGTGAATCGGTTTTTGAAAATTTTCAACAACTTGGCTGGAAGTGCTGATGAGATGGGGTCATATGTCGTGAGTCTCAAGGAGAATTTGAAAGAAAACGAAAAAGAAAAAACTGAAAAAGATGAAAGGCTTGGGAGTTATGAAAAAAAGATCAAAGCACTTGAAAGAAAGATTGAAAGGCTCAATGTTTCTCCTGACAAGAAAAATGAAATTATCAGTGGCATTGATGATTTGAAAGGGAGTCTCAAAATTCTCATGAGTGACAACATTGACATGAACTGCGGTTTTGTGAACATTGATTCGCTTCCTTTTGAAGAGGACATGGAGAATGAAGCACACAGCATAGAACATGAAGCACATAACATAGAACATGAAACACATAACAGGGAACATGAAACACGTAGCATGGAGCATGAAGCACGCAACATGAAACACAAATCAAAAACAAATAAGAGCAAAAAAAACAGAGAAGAGAATTTGAAATTGAAAATTTAGGGATAAAAAAACAGGCAATCTAGAGGTCCTTTCGGGACTTTGATTGCCTGATGCGTTGTTTGCACACCCATCTGCTTTAGCGGAAAGCGAATTTTTTCTGACACACTGGACAGATTACATTTGTTATATCATCCAGTAAGATTGTATATAATGGAATGACATATGAATAGTTGCAATTCGGACAAAGCGGATCCCCATAGTTGTCTCGTATTGCTCGAGGGAGATTTTTGTCTCGAATTGGGTAAAGATTTGGTTTGGGATAATGCATCGAGACATTGGCGGGTTCTTCTAGCGATTTTATTCGCCCGATAACTGCGCACAAATCTGATTGATGTCCTTTCACCTTTTTTTTCTTTGGGGAATCTAATGCTTGATGTAGCTTTTCCACTTGTTTAGCTATGTTATACATTTGGCTTTCTGTTAGTGCTCCAAAAAGCGGTAGCGGTTCGCATTTCCAATGTATGCCTCTTTGAACAAATCTCACCGTACCATCGGCTTTAAGTGTTTTAATTATAATTTCTTTCTGCTTTTCGCTTAAAATGAGGTTTCTGACTTTGCTTTTTTTGATTTTTCCACTTTTTTTATTAGCCATGATTACCCTCCCATAGCTTGGCGTGAGTATAGTTATATTTAAAATATTTTCAAAAGAACGATGGTTAATAGTACTATTAATAGAGTGAAGTGTCAACCTCGATTGACTTTTTTTTGGAAATTGCTACAATAATTTTGTAAATTTGTTGAAAATAGTTATGAAAAAAAATCAGCTGAACAATATGAGCATGATGCACATGATGACCTGTGAAAACAGAGGCTGGTTTTTTGTTCTAAGTAAAGTTTAAAAATAATACTTTCACACAAAAGAAGCGGCCTCTGAGAAGAGGGCTGTTTTTCTTTTGTTGCGAGGTCACAAAAAAATGTTCACAACAATAATCAATGATTGCCGCGATGCAAATGCCGAGGGGAGACAAGCAAGCAGAGTTTCAGCTTTGACTGGAGCTCCTGTCAATTTCGTGGGAGTGAAAAATCCTTTGGAGGCAGCAGGAAACATAATCGACACAATTGACGCGACTGGAGATGAAAAAGCGATGATTTTGGTCAATGTGGCTCCAAGGCATGGAAAAGCAAAAAAATGGCCAAATGGAACACCTTTCGGGTATTTTTGGTACAATGAAATTTTGGTGGTTTCCACTGTGGATGATGTGACATTGTCTTTGGTGAAGAAATTCGGACTTGCTGATTCAATCACTGTTTTTGAATATGAAAAGACTGTGGACGCTATGATCAAAGAAGGTTTCATCAAAGAAGAATCAAGAGACAGAGTTAATCGAGGTCAGTTTCGAAGTTTTGACTTTGTGCCGAGAGCAGCTGCATTTGTTTTGAAGCACGGAAATGTTGAAGGAGAAAAATTGGACATTTCTGAAATCCCAGATGCGCCACATGCTGTTTGGTGGGTGGACAACTTTGGAAACTGCAAGACAACAGTTTTGGCAGATGAAGTCGATGAAAATTCTGAAAGTGATTTTTTGAAAAAACTTGCTCACTATCCACGATTGAAAGACGTTCCAAATGATGAAGTTGCTTTGGTGACCGGAAGTTCAGGGTTGGGAGAGAGAAGATTTTTGGAGATTGTTGCTCAAGGAAAAAGCGCTGCTGAAAAACTAGGATTGTCATCAGGTGATTTGGTTGAATAATAAAATATTTTCTGAAAAAATAATCGGCAAGGGAGCGCGAGCTTCCTTGCCGATTTTTCATTCTCGATTCATGATCCAGCTGCGAGTTGCAGTGTATGGATCCAATGTGGAATCTTTCATACTTGTGTAGTCCGAATATGTTTCGGGCCATTCTGAAAGAGTCTCAGAAAATTTTAGTGGAACAGTCCATTCTGTATTTACTTGATTGACGGGATTTGCATAAGATCCTAATAATGTTCCTATAGCATCTCTAGTATGAAATGGACCCAGCAAAGGCAACACAATAAGCGGACCTTTTGGTATTCCCCAAATTCTGAATACATCACAAAAATTCTTGTTGACGTTTCGCGGAATTTTCGCAAAATCAAAAAGTCCAAAAACAAAAGTGTGTGCAAGTGTTCTTCCTAAAACAAATGCAGCGCCTTCAGAGTCCCCTATTAACATATTGCTTGCAAGATATATAGGAGATTTCAGATAGTTGAAAAAGTTTCGCATTCCTGTTTTTATCTTGCTATGTAGCACTAATTCATATGCTTGCGAAACAGGATTGATCACATACTCATACAACCCATCATTGAAAACAAAGACTATTCTATTGAATTTTTCAAATGGGTCTGAAATTTTTTGAGGGGCTTTTTCTTCGAAAAATTCTTCTAAGTCAGGCTGGGCATAGGAAACGCCAGTAGATTTTTTTTGTGCGCAACCTATATTTAGTAAAATAACAAAAAGCGCCAAAAAAGTAATACTATTTTTTTTCATGACACCCCTCTCTCCTTAGATGTTAATGAAAAGTTCTCAAAGAGCTTAATTTTTTTGATGTCTATATCCTATACTCTCAAAGGAAATAAGTCAAAGAGTGGGAATAAAAAAATGAAGCAAAAAACGATGTTTCCGCCTCAGAAATCCAGAGTTTTTATGGTCGGGGTTGCAATAGCGTTTTGAACCAATACTTCATCCAGACGACACATAGCATACCCATGGATAATAAGGTTATCAATGTGTCGATAGCTTCTTTGCTTAGGAATTGGAAGAGTAAAACTCCTGCCAGAATTCCTAAATAAACTGACCTTTTTATGCAACTCATTTCACTCCTCCTCCTGCGGATGATTTTTTGTTTTCATAAAAGCATACCTTAATAAATGAAAAAAATCAAGAGTTTGCGGGATTATGTGCTATAATGAAAAAACCTTAAATTTAAACTTTTATAATTATGTGTTTAGCGTTTCCAGGGAGAATAGTTTCAGTTGATGGAGCTCAGGCCGAGGTTGATTTTGATGGGGTGAAGAAAAGTGTAAATGTTTCTTTGCTTGAAAAACCAAAGAAAGGTGAATATGTTATTGTTCACGCTGGTTTTGCAATTGAGAAGGTGGATGAGAAAAGGAAAAATGAAATTGAAAAAATAATGAATGAAGAGATTTGATATGTGAGACTGTATAAACCCCTCCTCCCCGCCAGATGACGGATTCCCCTTGGAAAAAAAAGGGGGGGTCTTAAAACATTATTAAGTTGTGTATAAAAATAAGGGGATCCTGAATCCCGCTCTAGGCGAGGCAAAGCAAGTTCAGGATGACAAGCGACGAATGAATATAAATTATGAAAAAAATTCTAGAAAAAATACATGAGGTTGCGAGTGAAGTTGGGCATGATGTGAATCTGATGGAGGTTTGCGGAACTCACACACAGGCGATTAGCAGAAATGGTCTCAGGAGCCTCATGCCTGAAAATGTGAATCTCATCACGGGCCCTGGATGTCCTGTTTGTGTCACTGCGCAAAAAGACATTGATGCGATTGTAAGTTTGGCTTTGGCAGGAATTCCTGTGGCTACTTATGGTGATTTGATGCGCGTTCCCGGAAGCTTTGGAAGTTTGGACCAAGCGCGTGAGAAGGGCGCGAAAGTTTTTGATGTGTATTCTGTCCAAGATGCTCTTGAAATTCAAAAGGAAAATCTAGAATTAGTTTTTTTTGGTCTTGGATTTGAGACCACTACTCCCATGACTGCATTTGCAATCAAAAAAGGATTGAATGTGTACTCAACGCACAAACTTTTTTTGCCAGCCATGAAAGCGCTTTTGGACATGGGAGAAATTCAAATTGATGGGTTCATTGACCCGGGGCATGTGAGTGTGATCATCGGAAGTGACGCATATGAATCTTTGAGCGGAGTTTCTCAAGTGATCACTGGCTTTGAAGCGAAAGATGTTTTGGAAGGAATTTTGATGTTGCTTGTCCAGATTCGAGATGGAAGAAAAGAAATTGAAAATCAATATGTTCGAGCGGTGACCGAAAAGGGGAATGAAAAGGCTAGGAAAATGATTTTTGATGTTTTTGAGATGGGGGACGGAGACTGGAGAGGATTCGGAATGATTCCTGGTTCAGGTCTCGACATCAAGAAAAAATATGAGAACCAAGATGCCAAAAAAAGACACAAAAAAATTCTAGACAAAATTGATTTTTCCGGCTCCAAAGATCCAGCAGGATGTGCTTGTGGGGAAATCATTCGAGGACTCAAGAATCCAAAACAGTGCCCAATGTTTGGGCGTGCTTGCACACCGGAAAATCCAACAGGACCATGCATGGTTTCTGTGGAAGGAGCGTGTAATGTGGCTATGAGATTTGAGAGGTGAGATTTGAGAAGTGAGAGAAGGAATGGAAAGAAAATAGATTTGAAAGGTGATGAACACGCAACATGAAACACGTAACACGCAACAGTAAATGCTAGGGAATTTTTGATGATTTTAAGAAATTAAGACATATATTATGAGTAAAAAAGAAAATGAATTTGTTGAATTGGATCATGGAGGAGGAGGTTTCAAGTCTGCAGAAATTATTGGTGACATCAGGAGTATCATGAATTTTACTGGGAAGTGGAAGAATTGTGAGGATGACAGCGCTGTCTTTTTTTTGGGAAAAAAGGGTCATTTGGTTTTCACAACTGATGCTTTCATTGTGGACCCCTTGTTTTTTCCAGGAGGAGACATTGGAAAAATCTCAATGTGTGGGACAATCAATGATTTGGCAGTGATGGGAGCGGATCCGTTGGGAATATCTCTGAGTATTGTGATGGAGGAAGGATTTCCAAGAGAGGATCTCAGAAAAATCATCAAATCAATTGACAAGATTTCAAAAGAATCCGGAGTTCCTGTAGTGACAGGAGACACAAAAGTGACTGAAAAAGGAAAAATTGATAAGATTGAAATCACAACAGCAGGAGTGGGGATTGCACAAAAAGTAATCAAGAATAGTGGGATGAAAGCAGGGGATTTGATCATTTCATCAGGAGATCTTGGGGAACATGCAGTCACTCTTTTGGCCACAAGGTTCAACTACAAAACAAAATTGAAAAGCGATTGTGGGCCAATGAATCATGAGCTCAAAAAAGTGCGAGAGTTTCTCACTTCTTGCAAGGACCCAACTCGTGGGGGAGTGGGGGCAAATCTTGTGGAGATGGCTGAAAAGTCAAAAGTGAAAGTAATTCTTCAAGAAAAAGAACTTCCATATAAAAAAGAAACCAAAGCCGTGTCAGAGATTCTGGGAATTGATATTTTTTCTTTGGCTAGCGAAGGAAGATTCATTGCTTCAGTGAGACCAAAGGATGCAGAACGTGTTTTGAAAATATTGCAAAAATTTAATCCCGAAGCAAAAGTGATCGGAAAAGCTTCAAAAGGAAAAGGGGTTTTTCTCGAAAATGAACTCGGTGGTTTCAGGCCAATTGAAATGCCAAAAGGAAAACTCATTCCAAGAATTTGTTGACAATTGAGTGGCTGGGATGTAGTTTTAAAACAGTTATTCATATATGCAGATAAACTGCAGAAACATTGGGAGTGGAGGACATTATGGTTGCGAGTCACTGGATTATTTTTGGAGGCTATCTGATCGTGGGTTTAATTTTGTTGGTATTAACTCATCTTTTTATCAAAAATCTAAATCCAAACTTTGGAGACGATTTTGTGGTCATTTCTCCAAAGAATTGGGACTCATTGATAGTCTGGTTATATAAACTTTTCTGGCCACGATCAATCGACGATGTATGGAATTTGCTAGGTAATGGCCCAGTGCGATTTGATGGTAAGGGAAAAATCAGTTTGCCGCTTGCAATTTGGATTACAGATAAATCGTGGTTTGCGCGTAGCATACTGGTTGTGTGTATAGTTTTCTTATATCCCATGAAAATATTTCTTAATATTTTCTTTTATGCTTTCAATGTTGTAAATTTTCTGCATGTTGTCGCGTACTTTTTGTGGGGCATGTTGAACGCGATCTTTGAAAGAAGATGAGAACGTTGCATGCTGTCAATCAAATAACCGGGGGCGTGCATATTTGCGAGCCCCTTGTTTTATTTAGTAAGTAGGTAATAAAAAATTTGACCTACACTAAGTCCGGCGTCACCGCGTGGGATTTTTTTGTTTTTCCAGGCACCTTTTGATTCAAAATAGTCAGAGATGATTTTCGTGTTGGAAACTCCTCCGGAGATGAAGAAGGTTGTAGATTCGGGATTTGAGATAGAGGGGTGAGACATTTCACAAAGACCTTGGGCGAGATACATTTGAGCAGTGGCTGCAAGGCGATTTTTGTCTTTGTGTAAGTTTTTGGTTAGATATTCAAAAAGATGAGTAGTGCTTAGGATATATTGACCTTCTATTTTTTCAATTTTTGGTTTCAGGTTGAGGTAAGGTTTGGTTGAGTTTTTTGAAAGCGCTGCAATGGGTCCATGCTTGAACTTTCTTTTGTTGGTGGAAAACTCAAGAAGCACCGAAACGGCGTCAAGGATTCTTCCGCTACTGGAAGTTTCCAGGCAATTGAAATTTTGTTCAAGTTGACTGTGCAAAAGTTCGAATTGATTTTTGTTGTAATATTTCTTGACGTGAGAAAACACCTCTTCTTTTGAAAGAAATTTCGAAAGGATGCTCACGAGCATTCTCGCAGGTTCTTTGATTGCCAATTCTCCTCCAAGAAGAATTTGATTTTCAAGATGCCCAATTCTTTGCATTTTCAATAAGAAATTTGTATTTTTTTTGGAAATTGTATCTTGTGTCTTGGTGATTGCGAAGCTTTCTCCGCCCCAAATTTTTTCATCTGTTCCCAATCCTGTTCCATCCATGGAGATAGATTTGAGAGTTGAGATAGAGAGTTGAGATAAAGGAGTAAGCTGTTTTTGAGAAAGGAGATAGTCTCCGATGGATGAGAAGGTATGGGCGTGGTGGTGTTGAACTTGAATGTGAGTAGCTTTGAATTTTTTTGAGAGTTCTCGTCCTAATTCAGTGGTGACATAGCCTGGGTGAATGTCCGTGATGATGATGTCAGGTGCGACATTTTTTTCTTTGAGGAAGAGCAAGAGTTCTTTTTTGAGATCTTGAAAGTTGGAATTTTCAAGAAGATTTCCAAAGTCTTTTGAAAAAAAAAGTTTATTTTTTGAGAAAACAGAAAAATTTCCCGCAGATTCGGCTCCGAGAGAAAGGATGGATTTTTTTTGGCTGTGTTGAAAGTGAAATTGTTGCATATGCCCTGAGTATATCATTAAAATCTTAATTTTATTAAATCATGAAAATGTGTTATACTTTTTCTATAATCAAAATAATTTATTATATGAGCCGTAGTCTTTGAAAGACATGAGGAAAAGAATGGTTCTTTATTTAATTTTAAGAAAAAATGAATAGATTTTCAAAACAAAAAGGCTTCACGCTGATAGAATTGTTGATTGTGATTGCGATTGTGGGAATTTTGTCTAGTGTTGTGTTGGTGGCTCTTGGAAACGCACGATTGAAAGCGCAAGATGCAAAAAGAATTTCAGAAATAAGATCAATTGAGACTGCACTTGAGGAATACTACACCAGCAATGGTCAATATCCCGCATCAGACATGGATGGTACCGGAGGTTGGGACGTTGGAAATCAAACACTCACCTTCCTTTCCAATTTGGGAGTTGATGTTCCAGAAGACCCGGTTAAGACTGGGAGTTCTGCAGGATATGTTTATTATCGCTATAATCCAGGATCTGGTGGCTGTGATTCTAACAAAGGTTCATTTTATGTTTTGGGGATCACTGATCTTGAATCTTCCTCTCGACCTTCTCCGGATAGTCCGGGATTTTCTTGTCCCCTTAGAGACTGGCAAACTTCCATGGACTGGGTAACTGGGAGATTTGAAAACTAATTTTCTTGCAAACAAAAACAAAAATATGATCAAAAGAATTCAAAACGCATTGGAAGAAAAAGGAATTTATTTAAATAGAAGGCAAATTGCACTCATAATCGCACTGATTGTCACGGTGCTTGTTTTTGCATTCACTGTGCCAAATATGATGAGCAAAAGAGTGGAAAATTTGGCAAATGATAATTTTATTATTCCAGCAGAGTAATTTTTTAAAATAGGCTATTATTAGATTGTTAATAATATTTTTTTATGGAGAAACAAAAAGAGAAAAAAGGTAAAAAGGATGAAAAGAAGCCAAAAATTGCAATTGTTAGCTTGACGTCCTGTGAGGGGTGTCAGTTTGCTTTGCTGGATTTGGGCGAAAGATTTTTGGAACTGGTGTCTCAGACTGAGATGATAGATTTCCGTTTACTTGAAGACGAAGAGGATTCAGGCGAGGAGCTGGACATTGGAATTGTTGAGGGAAATCCCGCTACAAAAGAGAACATCAAGACTCTCAAGGATTTACGAAAAAGGAGTAAGCTTCTGGTGGTTTTGGGAAATTGTGCGGCTATGGGAGGAATTCCTGAGATCAAAAATTATCAGGAAGGTGCAAACACAATCAAACATGTATACAAGTATGTTCAAGGAATTGAAAACCTTGAAGTGAAAGAAGTGGATAATTTTGTGAAAGTTGACTTTACTTTCCCGGGATGCCCCATCACTGCGGAAGAGTTTGTGAAATATTTTCCACTTTTGCTTAAGGGGGAAATTCCAGAAATTCCAGATCAGCCGGTGTGCAAAGAATGTCGAGCAAAAGGAAACAGGTGTCTTTTGCTGGACAAGAAGCCTTGTTTTGGACCAATGATTCAAGGAGGATGCGATGCTGTTTGTCCGTCTTCTCGAATGATGTGTCAAGGTTGTCGAGGCCTTCGCAAAACCGGAAATGTGAAAGCTATGAGAGCAGCTCTCAAAAATATGATGACTGATGAAGAATTTGAAAATACTTCAGAGATTTATGGACTTCGAGATGATATTGAAGACAGAGAAAACTTGTAACTGAAAATTAGAAAATAAAAGCTATGAATATAAAAATAAATCATATTAACAAAATGGAAGGACACGCCGGTTTCATGGCGAGTGTTCTCAAGGGAGATGTTAAGTCAGCAAAATTGGAGGTGAAAGAAGGAATCAGATTGATCGAAGGGATTTTGGTCGGAAGACACTACAAGGATGTTCCTGTGGTTGCTCAAAGAATATGCGGGATTTGTCCGGTGGTTCACAACCTAACTTCAATCAAAGCAATTGAAAATGCGATGGGTGTTTCAGTTTCCAATGAGACAAAGGAGGTGCGAAGACTTTTGGAATGGGCGCAAATCATTCATTCACATGCACTTCACCTATACTTTCTTTCATTGGCAGATTTTTTGAATATTGAA
Organism: Candidatus Moraniibacteriota bacterium; assembly: GCA_029865125.1. Taxonomy (GTDB): domain Bacteria; phylum Patescibacteriota; class Minisyncoccia; order Moranbacterales; family UBA9337; genus JAOUHN01. The sequence continues at coordinate 11,191 of JAOUHN010000009.1, read as the reverse complement.
AATGATCTTAAGCTAATAGAGAAATATCCAAAAGAAACCAAAGAGGCAATCAAAATTAGAGAGTTTGGGATGGAGATTGTGAAGATTTTTGGAGGAAGGGTGGTGCATCCTTTGACAAACGAAGTTGGAGGATTCAAAAAGGTTCCAACTCAGGAAGAAATTCAGGCTTTGATCAAAAAAGGAGAGGAGACAATGTCATCAGTTGATGCTGTAGCCAATCTTTTTCTTGGATTAAAAATACCTGATTTTGAAAGAGACACAGAATATGTCTGCTTGGACAAAAAAGGAATATATTCTTTATATGACGGAGATGTTATTTCCAATAAAGGTCTCAAGATTCCTGTGAGCAAATTTGAAGAAAGCTTTTCCGAACTGCAAAGACAACAAGAAGTGATTAAAAGAGTTTCTTCTGATGGAAAAACGAGCTATATGGTAGGAGCCATCGCTAGAGTTAACAATAATCATATGAAATTGCACCACAAAGCGGAGGAGTATATTGAAAAATTGGGATATAAATTTCCCGACTACAATCCATTTCATAATGTGAGTTATCAAATGGTGGAGATCATTCATGCGGTTATTGAGTCTTTGAAAATTTTGAGATCATTGGGGCACATGAACTTGGAAAATGCAGTGACAAAAGAATATGAGGTAAAAGAAGGATTTGGAAGTGCTGCAGTAGAAGCTCCTCGAGGAACATTATATTATCACGTAGACATTGATGCGAAAGGATATGTTAAAAACGTAAATATCATTACCCCAACTGCTCAAGTGCTTTCCCATTTGGAGGATGATATTGCAGCATATCTTCCTGGAGTGATTGATTTGCCAGAAGAAGAAAGAACAAGGAAGCTAAGAGGATTTATTCGTGCTTATGACCCTTGTATTTCATGTGCAGTTCATTAGAAATTTGTTTGATAAGATAATAACTTAACTGAAGAAATAGAATATGCATGATTTTTTGATAGCAAAAGAAATTGTTGATGAAGTTTTAAGGATTATTGAAGAGAAGAAATTGAGTGGAGTTAAGAGAGTTGATTTGGAAATTGGGGTGATTGCACTTGCTCATGATGGATTTCCTGAGCATGAGGAAGATGTGAGTATTGAAAATCTTCAATTTGGATTAGAGGGTGTTTCAAAAAACACTGTCCTAGAAAAAGTGGAGTTTTCAATTAAGAAAACGAAAGACCACAATTGGAAAATTGTGAATGTCGTTGTAGAATAATAAGTGTAAGTTAATAATTAAAATGAAATAGATCAATAACTGTGTAGAATTCACTTTTATTGATTGAAAAGAGTATATGATTAAATTGGCAATTAATGGTTTTGGAAGAATTGGGAGATCGGCATTCAAAGCGGTTTTGGAAAATGAAGAAATGGAAGTAGTGGCAATCAATGATCTGAGTAATCTGGAGAATCTGGCATATCTTTTGAAATATGACAGTGCTTATGGAAAATTCAATAAAAGCGTTGAGGTTAGCAATAATAATTTGGTAGTCGATGGGAGAGAAATTAGAGTTGTTTCAGAAAAGGATCCAAAAGATCTTCCATGGAAAGAAATGAGTATTGATGTTGTGTTGGAATGTACAGGATTTTTCACTGATGCAAGTGCGAGAGGTCATTTGGATGCTGGAGCTAAAGAGGTTGTAATTTCCGCTCCTACAAAAGATGAATCAATTAAAACAGTAGTAATGGGAGTAAATGAAAATGATCTTACATCAGATGATCACATCATTTCTAATGCTTCTTGCACTACCAACTGCTTGGCACCTATGATGAAAGTTTTAGACGATGCTTTTGGAGTGGAAAAATCATTGATGTCAACGATCCATAGTTATACAGCAAAACAAACACTGATTGATACACTAAGTGAGAAGGATATGAGAGTAGGAAGATCCGGAGCAACCAATATTATTCCATCATCTACAGGAGCCGCTATTGCAACCACAAAAGCAATTCCTCATTTAGAAGGTAATTTTGATGGAATGGCTTTTCGAGTTCCGATTCTGGTTGGTTCAGTAAGTGATTTGACCGTTGTTCTAAAGAAAAACGTTACTGAAGAAAAAATTAACGAAGCTTTCAAAAAAGCGGCTGAGGGTGAACTGAAGGGAATTATGGAATATTCAGAAGATACATTGGTTTCTCATGATGTTGTTGGAAATTCTCATTCAGTTGTTGTTCAGCCTGATTTAACTAAGGTTATTGGAGGAAATCTCGCAAAGGTTGTTGGATGGTATGATAATGAGTGGGGTTATTCAAAAAGATTAGTAGAAATGGCAGAACTTTTAGCAAAAAGATAATTTAATAATAAGTGGATAGCAACTAGTAAATAGCAAATTAAAGCTAGCGGTGTCGGGATGTTTCAATATAGATTCTTTGAGTTTATTTTGACTACATACGAGTTGCCATTACAGGAATCATCAAATGATATTCGATGTAATAATACAAGGGGGGACATTAATTGACGGAACAGGAGATCCAATGGTCAAGAATGATATTGGAATCAAAAATGAGAGAATAGAAAAAATTGGTGACCTTTCTAATGATGGCGCAGACATCGTTATTGATGCTTCTGGAAAATATGTAACGCCTGGCTTTGTTGATGTAGGAAATCACTCCGATTCTTATTGGAGGGTGTTTTCTGATCCAGATTTGGAAAGTTTAGTGTATCAAGGAATTACTACTATTGTTGGTGGAAATTGCGGATCTTCTGTAGCACCACTAATGAATCAAGAAATGATTGCTTCCGTTCAGAAATGGGCGGATGTTAGTGGAATAAACTTAGATTGGTTGAGTATTAGTGATTTGTTGAGTCATCTTGAGAAAAATCCGCTTTCAGTTAATTTCGCAACACTAGTGGGACATAGTACAATCAGAAGGGGTTTGATTCGTGATGAGATGCGAGAGCTGACCAAGGATGAGATGGAAACTTTAAAAGAGGTCTTGAGAATGGCGTTACAAGAAGGTGCAATTGGAATGTCGAGTGGATTGGTTTATTCTCATGCCAAATTAGCTAATAAAGATGAGCTGAATAATTTGGCAGAAATCATCAAAAAACAAGGAGGGACATATTCAACGCACATCAGAGAGGAATCCAAAGACATTGTAAAGTCATTGTCGGAGGCTATTGGTGTAGCCAGAAAAACCGGTGTTAACCTGCATATTTCACATTTGAAAATTGTTGGAGAAAAAAATTGGCATTTGATTGATGATGTGATCAAGATGATTGATGGTGCCAGAGAAGAAGGTGTTAATGTTAATTTTGATGTATATCCATACACATATACAGGAACAGTGCTCTACACCTTGCTTCCGGATTGGGTTTCTGAGGGAGGAAAAGGGATGTTACTTTCAAGATTAAAAGATCCCAAGACAAGAGAAAAGCTTATCAAAGAAATGCAAGAAAATGAGGTTGAATATGACAAAGTGACAATAGCTATTTCTTCTTTGGATAAGACATTATCAAGCAGGAAGATAATAGATATAGCAAAAATGCAAGAAAAATCCGTTGAAGAAACAATTTTGGATGTTTTGGTTGCATCTTCTGGAAGAGTAATAACTCTTATGAACACTTTGAGTGAGGACAATTTAATGGAGCTAATGAAACATCCAGCTTCTATGATTTCATCAAATGGTTCTGGATATAATGTGGATCACAAAAATAGTAGCGAACTTGTTCATCCAAGAAATTTCGGATCATTTGTGCGAGTATTATCTAGATATGTTCAAGAAAAAAGAATATTATCATGGGAAGAAGCAATACACAAAATGAGCGGACTTCCAGCCAAAAAATTCAAAATTGATGGAAGAGGAACAATTAGAGAAGGGAATTTTGCAGATATTTTAGTGCTTAACCCAGATACAATAGATGATGCTTCTAGTATTGAAAATCCATACAGATATGCTAAAGGTGTTGACAATATGCTAATAAACGGGGAAACTGTAGTTTGGGAAGGAAAATATACTAAAGAAAGAGCGGGTAGGATTATAAAATTGTAAAATTTCTGAAATAAACAAATCGGTCGTTTGCTTTTTTGAAACTTATTGGATTGGTTTATGAGGACGTGGAAAAATTTTTATGGAAACTAATTTTTTTAGAGGAAAAAAAGTAACTGTCTTTGGATTGGGTCTTTTAGGCGGAGGAGTTGGTACGGTTAAGTTTTTGATCAAGCACGGTGCCAAAGTTATTGTTACTGATATCAAAACTAAAGAACAACTCAAATCCTCAATGGATCAATTGAGGGGTTTCAAGGACATTGAATATGTATTGGGTCATCACAGAATTGAGGATTTCACTAATGTTGATATGGTTATCAAAAATCCCGTTGTTCCTTGGAGTAATAAGCATATCAAATTAGCTTTAGACAAAAAAATTCCGGTGGAAATGGATTCCAGTCTTTTTTTTAAGTTGTGTAAAAATCCGATTATTGGAGTGACAGGAACAAAAGGAAAAACTACTGCAGCAACAATGATCTTTGATCTTTTGAAGTTGTCTGGAAAAAATCCAGTCAAAGTTGGAATTAGTAGAACATCTGTTTTGGATAAACTCGAATCTCTCAAAAAGGAATCCGTAGTTGTTTTTGAGTTATCTAGCTGGAGACTTTCAGCTTTGAAATATGCAAAAATGAGTCCGCATATTGCAGTTTTCAAAAATATTCATCCAGATCATCTGAATTACTATAAAAACATGGATGAATATATCGAAGATAAGAAAAACATTTTTAGGTTTCAAACACCAAAAGATTGGTTGGTGGCTAATTTTGATGATGAGATAGTTAGAGAAATATCTAAAGAAGCTAATTCACAGGTTATAGGGTTTTCAAAAAAACCTCTTAGAGAAGGACTTTCTGTTTTCATGGACGAAAGCGACATATATTTGAATAATGGAATTGACAACAAGTTTATTGTTGCCAAGGAGGAGCTAAATATTGTAGGAGAGCACAATCTCTACAACGTTATGGCTGCTATTGGAGCTGCAAGCGCATATGGAGTGAATATTGAAAAAATAAGAAAATATATTACGTCGCTCAAAGGTGTTCAAGATAGACTTGAATTTGTGAGAGAGTTCAAGGGAGTGAAATATTATAATGACACAGCAGCAACAATTCCTCAGGCTGCAATTTCCGCTCTAAATTCTTTTGATGAAAATGTGGTTTTGATTGCAGGTGGATCTGACAAGAAGCTGGACTTTTCTGAATTTGCTTTTGCGATTGTGAAAAAAGCTAAGGGGTTAATCCTTCTTAAAGGGGATGCAACTGAGAAATTGGCAAAGTTGATAAAAGCAAGATTATCCGAAGAAGGAGTGGATGACAAAATAGAAATTGTGAGCTCTATGGATAAGGCTGTTGAAAAAGCTTCAAGGTTTTCTGAGTCAGGTGATGTGGTTTTGCTTTCTCCTGGAGCAGCAAGCTTTGGAATGTTTAACAACGAGTTTGATCGAGGAGAGAAATTTAAAGAATCAGTAAAAAGTTTAAGATAGAAGAGTTTATGATTTATGATTTAGCCATTATTGGTGCAGGCCCTGCAGGGCTTTCAGCCTCTGTGTATGCATCAAGATATGGAATTAAAAATATTGTCGTCGGTGAGGTGGGCGGTGGATTGGCCATGTCAACTCATGAAATCGGAAACTGGCTTGGATCTCAAAAGGTGAGTGGGTTTGAATTTGCAAAAAATGCCATTGATCATGCAAGTAGTCTTGGTGCAGAAATCAGAAGTTTATCTGTAGATCAAATTGAAAAAAAAGACGGGGAATTCGGTATTCTTTTGAGTGATGGAAGTGAAATTTCTGCTAAGACTTTGCTTTTGAGTATGGGAACTAAGCGTCGAAAGCTAGGAGTTTCTGGGGAGAAAGATTTTGCTGGAAAAGGAGTTTCATATTGCTCTACGTGTGATGGATTTTTCTATAAGGATAAGATCGTTGCTGTGGTGGGTGGAGGAGACAGTGCTGCCAGCGCAGCTGTATATTTGGCTAATATTGCAAAAAAGGTATATTTGATTTATCGAGGAGATAAGCTTCGTGCCGAAAGATTTTGGGTGGATGCCATGGAAAACAATCCGAATGTGGAGATTATTTACAATACTAATGTGAAAGAAATCAAAGGCAATGAAAAAGTTGAGAAGATAGAGTTGGATATGCCAATAAATGGTGTGAGTGAGATTGTTATTGATGGATTATTTGTGGAAATTGGGCTTTCTCCTAATACAGAAATGCTCAAAAATATGGATATAGAGATGGATGATGAGGGATACATCAAGATAGATTCAGATGGAAGAACAAGCGTTAATGGAATATGGTCAGCGGGTGATATCACCAATGGATCCAGTAAATTTCGTCAAATTGTGACGGCTGCTTCCGAGGGTGCAATTGCAGCTAACAGCATTAATGTCTATTTGAATAGGCAAAAATAAACAGGAGGTGAAAATATTAATCCTTGTGTTGTTTTTTTTGATGTATTTTTTAAGTTAACTAATTGAAACAGGCGAAGATTTTGATTTTATGGTAAGAAGAATAATAAAAAAAGCAAAGAGCGTTTTGTTTGCAGATCCGAAACTTCTATATAATGAAGAGATGCATTTGCTGAACAAAGATTTCTATTTTGAAGGGACAAACAAAAAAGCAGTCATTCTTTTTCATGGTTGGTCAACAACTCCATATGAAGTGAGGAGATTGGGTCAGTTTTTGAACGAAAGAGGGTATTCTGTATATGGCCCAATGTTTTCTGGTCACGGAACGGTGCCTGAAGATCTGGATGGATTGGAATATATTGATTGGCTTACTGATGCAAAAAAAGCTATTTTGAAAATGAGAAGAGATCATGACAAGATTTTCATTGGAGGGACTTCAATGGGAGCCAACATCACGATGTGTCTTGCAAAAGAAGAAGAGGGGATTGACGGGATCATTCTTATGGCGGCGCCATATAGGATAAAGTTTGAAGAAATTGGAGAAATGACGGCATGGATTATGTCGAAATTCAAAAAATATCACAAGAAGTTCTATCCCCCAACATTTGGGATTTCAACAACGATTACCAGATTGATATCCTATCAAAGATATCCTATTAAGAATGTGTTGGAATTGGGGAGATTGATCAAAAGGTCAAGAAAAGATTTGGAAAAAATCTATCAACCTTGTTTGATTCTTCAATCAGCACATGATCACATTGTCACAAAAAATAGTCTAGAGAAAATATATGGTAAAATAAGTTCACAGCACAAAAGAAAAAAATATATCCAAAAAGCATATCACACCTTCATTTCTGACATTAAAAATGAACATGTGTTTGAGGATATTTTGGACTTTCTAAATTCTATTAAGTAGAATAAAAATTATGAAGGGAAAAATGCAGAGAAATGTTCTCTATTTTTTCCTAACAATATGAACATTGCAATTTTTACAAACAATTACCTTCCCAATCCATATGGCGTGACAACATCCATTGAAAGTTTTCGTAGGCAATTTGAAAAGATGGGACACAAAGTGTATGTCTTTGCTCCGCAATCGAAAGGATATGAAGATGAAAACAAGAATGTGTTCAGATTTCCGTCTATTGATTGGAAGTATAAAATCAAAATTCCTTTTCCCATTCCATATTCTTCTGAGATGGATGAAATTATTGATGGCTTGGATTTGGACATCATTCATTCTCAGCATCCCAATTTGTTGGGTCAGGTGGCAAAAAAATGGGCGAAGAAAAAAGAAATTCCTTTGGTTTTCACTTGGCACACGTTGTATGACAAATATACGAGCTACATTCCACTCATTCCTCATGAAGCAGTGGCAAAATGGGCAATTGATAATGCTGTGGAATATTCCAATGAATGTGATCAAGTCATTGTTCCAACAAAATCAATCGAGAAACTGATTCAAAAATGGGGAGTGACCAACAAAAATATTGCTGACATTCCAACTGGCGTGGACACTGAAACTTTTCAAAATCCGGATGGTGAAAAGGTGAGAAAAAAATATGGGATAGCCGATGATGAAATCCTTCTTTTTTCCGCCTCAAGATTGACTGATGAAAAAAATATCATCTTCTTGTTGCGTTCTGTCATTCAAGTTTTGAAAGATAATAATAATGTGAAATTTATTTTGGGAGGAGAGGGGTATTTGGAGGAGGAAATCAAGGATATTATTTCTGACAATGGGCTCAGAGAAAAAATCATTCTTACTGGACTCATTGATAGAGGGGAGCTTAAAGATTATTTCGGGGCTGCTGATGTTTTTGTATATGCCTCTCAATCAGAAACTCAAGGGTCAATCATTAGTGAGGCGATGCACTCAGGGCTCCCTGTTGTGACTGTGGATTCCACTGGGTCATGTGATTTGATTAAGCATGAAAAAACAGGAATTTTGGTTGAATGTGACAGGGAAAAGTTTTCAAGTGCTGTGAATCAATTGGTCAAAGATGAAAATCTTCGCGAATCTCTCGGAAAAAAAGCAAAAGAAATTTCTCAAGAAAAATACACTGACAAAGTGTGTGCTGAGAAGATGATCGAGGTTTATCGTGAATTAATTAACAGTAATTCGTAATCTGTAACTAGTAATTTTTAGGAAATAAAAAAAACAACAAATTTCTTCTTCTAAGGATATATTCCATGTTCCATGCTATGTGCTATAATACACAAAAAGGATAACTAAAGACAAAAATTATGAGTATGGAAATTCCAGAAGCAATTCGAGAAAAAGAAAATATTCTTCAAGGTAGACTAGAAATTTCCTTGGAGTCAGAGGGTGATTTTGAAAAGCTCGAGGAATGGCTAAGGGAAATTATAGATACAGAAGAAGCAGAACAATGCGTTTTTGTTTTGCGTTCAATGCAAGGAATGGATTTTCGCAATCAATGTCAAGATGCAACTCAAAAGTTTGGAACACAGTTGAACACTCAGTTCGGTGGAGAAGAATCTTTTTTTGATCTTGTGCCTTCAGCTAAATTTAGTGATGTTAGAACGCATAGTCCTATGGATAAAACGGGTAGTCGAGATAATCATCACAGTGTGGCGCTCTTGGAAATGAATCCAGACAACAAGGAGGCGGCATCTTTGGTTTTTGATTTAACTTACGGACACGCTTCTGGAAGAGGAAAAAGAAATGCTATTTCTGTTTTTTCTTTGAAGGGGGACGCAAAACAAATCATGGAAGCATTAAAGGATCACTATGGTGGATCTTGGAAAGTTAATTTTGAGCTAAATAGAAAAACTGGGGAATATAGATTTAAGATATAAAAATAAAAATATATATATGAACAAAAATCTAGAAAAATTGTTTAATCCTGCTTCTGTCGCTGTTGTGGGAGCTACGGAGAAAGAAGGGAAGGTTGGAAATGTGATTGCGAAAAATCTTTTGGAATTGGAATATAAGGGAGATGTTTTCCTGGTGAATCCAAAACACAACACTCTTTTGGGGGTGGATTGTTTTTCTTCTTTGGAAAATATTGAGAAAGAAATTGACTTGGCAATTGTGGCAATTCCTGCCAAATTTGTGAATGATACGATTTTGAAAGCTTCTGAAAAAGTGAAAAATTTCATTGTAATTTCAGCTGGATTTTCTGAAATTGGAGAAGAAGGGCGAGCATATGAAGATGAGCTCAAAAAAATTGCTCAAGAAAAAGACCTGAACATTTTGGGACCGAACTGCTTGGGATTCATTAATCCTGGCGCATCTCTGAATGCTTCTTTTGCGGGTGGGATGCCAGAGAGCGGAAATGTGGCGCTTGTTTCCCAGTCAGGAGCATTAGCAGTGGCTCTCATGGATGTTTCCAAAAAAGAGAGAATAAAATTTTCCAATGTTGTTTCCGTGGGAAACAAAATGCAACTCAATGAATCTGACTTGATTGAATATTTTTCAAATGATGAAAGCACCAAGGTTATCGCCTTGTATCTTGAAGGAATTGAGGACGGCGGAAAGTTTATTGAAGTGGCAAGCAAGGTTTCAAAGAAAAAACCAGTGGTGATTCTCAAGGCTGGGAAAAGTGAAAGGGCGCAACAAGCCATTTCTTCTCACACAGGAGCGTTGGCTGGAAGCGATGAAATCATGAACGCTGCTTTTGAAAAGGCAGGTATTTTGAGAGCTGCTGATCTCAAGGAATTTTTCAGTTTGATTAAGCTTATTTCGAATTTTGATTGTGCAAATTCTCAGGCGGCTATTGTGACCAATGCAGGTGGACCGGGTGTTTTGGCAACGGACGGATTTGGAGGAAAAAATGTTTCTTTGGCTCAAATAGATGAAGAATTGAAAAAAGCTTTGAAAGAATTTTTGCCGGAAGAATCTTCTGTGGAAAATCCAATTGATCTTTTGGGGGATGCTGGTGAAGAGAGATATCAAAAAGCGCTGGATGTTTTGGAGAGTAGTGATATTGAAAACATACTTTGTGTCATGACTGCGCAAGATCAAACACCCGTTGAAAAAATTGCCGAGGTGGTGGCTGATTTCAATTCAAAGAGTTCCAAAAACGCTCTCCCTGTTTTCATTGGAGGGGAGAAGATGGAAAAAGCATTGGAAGTTCTTGAGAAGAATGATATTCCCAATTTCAATTTTCCAGGAGACGCCATTGATGCACTTAGCAAATATTATGATTGGAATGAAAAAAGAAAGGATATTTTGGAGGTGGAAGAATTTGAGTCCAATTCAGAAAGAGCGGACAGGCTGGAAAAAATCATTTCTTCTGCAAAAGAAAAAGGAAGAAAAGCATTGTTGTTCGGAGAGGCGGCAGAAGTAATGAGTGCATATGACATCAAAACGGTTGATTTTGTTGCTTTGAATCCTGGAGAAGGCCTGGGAGAGGAGTTGTCTGTGAAATTTCCTGTTGCTCTCAAAGTGGACAGTGACACCGTTCTTCATAAGACGGACAAGCAAGGGCTCATGCTTGGAATTGAGAATATGGAATCATTGAAAAATGCGCTAGAAAAAATGAGACAGAATTTTCCGGACGAGAATTTGATCATTCAGCCTATGATAAAAATTGATCAGGAGCTCATCTTGGGCCTCAAAAGAGATTCAATTTTTGGTCCAGTGGTAGTGTTTGGATTGGGGGGGATTTATACTGAGATTTTCAAGATGATTGATTTTTTGGTCTTGCCAGCTTCAAAAGATGAAATTCGAAAGAAGGTGGAAAAAAGTAAAGTTGGATTTTTGTTTGAAGAAACCAGAGGAAAGAAAGTGGGGGACTTGGAAGAGATGGTGACTGTGCTT
>JAOUHN010000069.1 GCA_029865125.1 Candidatus Moraniibacteriota bacterium | reverse complement strand
GAGAGTAGATTTGCATATCTCCCTTTGGGACTTGCTGGCGAGGCTGGTGAAGTTGCGGAGAAGTTCAAAAAAATCATTCGAGACAAGAGCGGGGAAATTGACAGTGAAACAAAAGAAGAGATCAAGAAAGAGCTCGGAGATGTTTTGTGGTACGTGGCTCAATTGTCAACAGAGTTGGGACTAGAAATGGATGATGTTGCAAAAAATAATATTGAAAAGTTGTATAGTCGATTAGAAAGAGGGGTCATTCAGGGAGATGGGGATAATAGATAGGCGCTCTTATGTCATTCCGAAAAACATATTTTTCCTGGCGAGTAAGCGAGTCAGAGAAAAATAGTTTATCCGGAATCCCGGAATATTATTGAAGAGCGTGGTGATTGTTGGAGATCCTGAAGAAAGCTCAGAATGACAAGTAAGAAAGGTTTCGTGTATATTGATTTTGTCGGACTTATCATTTATGATTATAGGAGACTAGAAATTGGTGAATTGAAAATTGATTGTAAAATTTTAAATTGAAAACTTTAAATTTATGGGATATAAGGCGACAATTGGGATGGAGATTCATGTGGAGCTCAAAACCGACTCTAAGATGTTTTGTGATTGCAAAAACGGAATGGGACTTGAAAGAAAGCCGAACACAAACATTTGCGAGGTTTGCACAGCACAACCTGGAACACTTCCGGTTCCAAACAGGCGTGCAATCGAGTTTGTGCAAAAAGCAGGACTGGCGCTCAATTGTGAGTTGAGGAAAGATTCAAAATTTGATCGAAAAAACTATTTCTATCCTGACATTCCAAAGGGATATCAAATTTCTCAATTTGACCAACCATTTTGTGAAAATGGAGAATTGGAAGTTGATGGGAAGAAGTTTGGAATTACAAGAATTCACCTTGAGGAAGACACTGGAAAGCTGACTCATCCGAAAGGAGCGAAATATTCTTTGGTTGATTTCAATCGTGCCGGAGTGCCTTTGATGGAGCTTGTGACTGAGCCTGATTTTGAGACTGGAGAAGAGGCAAGAGCGTTTTGTCAAAAACTGCAACAAATTTGCCGCTACATTGGAATTGCAGATGCTGACATGGAAAAGGGTCACATGCGTTGTGAAGCGAACATCTCACTCTACAAGGATGGGGAAGACAAGCTGAGTGGAACAAAAGTTGAGGTGAAAAACATCAATTCTTTCAAATTTGTTCAAAAAGCAATTGAGTTTGAAATTGAAAGACAAGCTCAAATTCTTGATGATTCTGAAGAAGTTATTCAGGAAACTCGCGGATGGGATTCAATCAAGAATGTGACAGTTTCTCAGAGAAAAAAAGAAACCGCCGCTGACTATCGCTATTTCCCAGAGCCTGACATTCCACCGCTCAAATTCAATGATGAAGAAATTGAAAAACTTCGAATTTCTCTTCCTGAGATGCCTGAGAAAAAGATTGAGCGTTTTCAAGAAGAGTATGAGATTTCAAAAGAAAATGCTGAAGTTTTGTGCATGGAAAGAGATTTGGCGGAATATTTTGAAAACTCCATTAGCGAATTGAAAGAAAAAGTTCAATCCAAAGAAGTGAGTGCTCCTGAGAAGAAGCTAGTGAAATTGGCTGTGAATTATTTGAACACGGAAATCAGGAAACATTTGTTTGATCATGGGCAGGTCATTTCTGAAATGAAAATTACTCCTGAAAATTATGCGGAATTGATCGGGATTATTGCTGACGGAAAAATCAATTCTTCTGCAGCACAAACCGTTTTGCTTGAAATGTTCAACACTGGAGGAGACCCATCTCAAATTATTGAAGAAAAGAATTTGGCTCAAATGGAGGATGCAGGAGAACTAGAAGCAATTGTGGACAAGATTTTGGCTGACAATGAAAAATCAGTTGAGGATTACAAGTCTGGAAAAGACAATGCTCTCAAGTTCTTGATGGGACAAGTGATGAAAGAAACGAAAGGAAAGGCAAATCCTCAATCGGCAACTGAGATGATTAAGAAAAAAATTGGATAGTTTCAAAAAAGCGTCTTTGACGCTTTTTTGTTGACACTATAAATAAATGTGTCATTCTGAACTTGCTTCAGAATCCCTAGATATTATTGACTAAAATGCGGGGATTCCAAAACAAATTCAGGATGACAGAAATTATCTTGAATAGGAAGGTTCTTTGAAGCCAAAAAACTTTTTTGCCTGGAAGGTGAGGGGGGATTATGAAAAATATTTGTACGCGATGTTATCGCGCCTGGAAAGATGGTGAG
>JAOUHN010000003.1 GCA_029865125.1 Candidatus Moraniibacteriota bacterium | reverse complement strand
AAAACTAAAAATTGAACAATATCATTCAAGGGTAAGAACTCCAAAAGACAATCCTGATAATGAAAGATTCAATCGAACACTTCAAGAAGAATTTATCAGTCTTGGTAACTTCAACTCCAATCCTGATATATTCAATCGAAATCTAACTGAATGGTTGATTGAATACAACTTTCATAGACCTCATCAAACACTCAATTATGAGACACCCATGAAAATATCAAAAGTGTTACCTATGTACTCATCTTGTACACTGATTTGACAATCAGTAACATAAAACAATTTTTTATCATCCGGTGAATAAAATAAGTTGCTTGTCGACATGAGACGCCTCCTACTGTTGCTCGATTTATCTTATCACTACATCTTGATGCAATCCAATCGTCGGGTGTGTGCCATCATAAATCGATAGCAAATCATCCTTATTGAAATACACCGCAATACCTTTGCAAAACGCTCTAAAGTCATGCTGTGCGCCGGCCTCCATTTTTTCGACATTCAATCTCTCGCCTGGAGATTCCTTGCAAAAGACTTGGCGACCGACAATATCTTTCGCTCTTCTATCATTGATTGGTGTCATAGTTACAATGTCCTCCTTCTTGTTGCTTTTCCAACAGTTTATTCCATTGGATGTTTAATGATAGGACATGATGACTGAGATGTCAATTGAAGAAACAAAAAACAGCCCTAAATGAATGGGACTGTTTTTGTTATCTAGGAAATTCTATTTCTTGTCATCTTTCCCTGCTCCGCTATCTTCAGATTTTGCGGAGTTATCTTCCTCAACTTCAGCGTCTTTCACTTCTCCTTCTTTGGATTCTCCTTCTTTCCCCGTCACGTCGTCCGTGGACGACTGTGATTTCTCAGCTTCAGCTGCTGCTTTGTAGAGCTCTTCTCCAATCTTTTGAGCTTCTGTTGAAAGTTCTTCAGTGGCTTTCTTGATTGCTTCAGTGTCGTCTCCGTCTTTGATTTTCTTGAGAGCCTCAATTTTTTCTTCTACTGGTTTTTTCTTTTCAGCTGAAACTTTTTCTCCAGCTTCTTTCATTGCTTTTTCAGTGGTGTAGATCAATGTGTCAGCAATGTTTTTCGCTTCAACAGCCTCTTTCTTTTTCTTATCCTCTTCAGCGTGAGCTTCAGCATCTTTCTTCATTCTTTCAATTTCTTCCTCGCTTACTCCTGATGAAGCTTCGATTCTGATTGATTGCTCTTTTCCAGTTGCTTTGTCTTTTGCGCTCACATTCAAGATTCCGTTTGCATCAATGTCAAAAGTAACCTCAATTTGTGGAATTCCTCTTGGTGCTGGTGCAATGCTGTCCAGAATGAATCTTCCAAGAGTTTTGTTTCCTGAAGCAATTTCTCTTTCTCCTTGAAGCACGTGAATTTCAACGCTTGGTTGATTGTCCACGGCGGTTGAGAAAGTTTGAGATTTCTTTGTTGGAACGGTTGTGTTTCGTTCAATCAGTGGAGTGGACACTCCTCCCATTGTTTCAATTCCAAGAGTGAGAGGTGTCACATCCAAAAGCAAAACATCCTTCACGCTTCCTTCCAAAACTCCACCTTGAATCGCAGCTCCCAAAGCCACAACTTCATCAGGGTTCACACTGGCATTTGGTTTCTTTCCAAAAAAGTCTTCCACAATTTTCTGAATCAGTGGCATTCTTGTCATTCCACCAACCATCACAACTTCATTGATGTCTCCCTTTTCAAGCTTCGCATCAGCAAGAGCTTTTTTCACTGGCTCAAGTGTTTTCTTAGCAACTTCATCTACCAATTCATTCAATTTCGCTCTAGTGAGAGTCATCACCAAATGCTTTGGTCCTGATTCATCAGTAGTGATAAACGGCTGATTGATTTCGGTTTGTTCAGCAGTTGAAAGCTCAATCTTTGCTTTTTCAGCAGATTCTTTGATTCTTTGAAGAGCAAGATTATCCTTCCCCAAGTCAATTCCTTCTTGTTTTTTGAATTCATTGATGATCCAGTTAATAACGATTTGATCAAAGTCATCTCCTCCAAGATGGGTGTCTCCGTTTGTTGACATCACCTCTACAGTATCATCTCCAACCTCAAGAATTGAAATGTCAAAAGTTCCACCTCCAAGGTCATACACAGCAATTTTCTCATTAGCCTTCTTGTCAAAACCATATGCAAGAGCAGCAGCAGTTGGTTCATTAATGATTCTTTTCACTTTGAGACCTGCAATTTCTCCTGCCTCTTTGGTTGCTTTTCTTTGAGAGTCATCAAAATATGCTGGAACTGTGATCACAGCCTCAGTAATAGTCTCTCCCAATTTTGCTTCTGCATCCGCTTTCAATTTTTGAAGAACCATTGCTGAGATTTCACGAGGAGTGTATTCTTTGTCTCCCATTTTCACCTTAGTTTCTCCCTTGTCACCTTTCACAATCTTAAACGGCATCAACTTGATGTCCTCTTGAACATCTGGATCATCAAAATTTCTTCCAATCAAACGCTTCACTGAAAACAATGTATTTTCAGGATTAGTGACAGCTTGCCTTTTTGCAACAAGTCCAGTCAACCTTTCTCCACTTTTTGAAATGGCAACAATTGAAGGAGTTGTTCTGTTTCCTTCTTTGTTTTCAATGATTTCTGGTTTTCCTCCTTGAACAACTGCCATTGCACTGTTTGTTGTTCCAAGATCAATTCCTAATATTTTTCCCATATTTTTTCTTTTCAGCTCACAATTATCTTATCCAAGACAACTGCAAACTTTCTAAATTAATTTTGTTATTTACTTCATATTGTCATCCTAAACTTGTTTAAGGATCTTCCAATCCAAGCACGCACCCGATATTATTCTGGGATTCTGAAACAAGTTCAGAATGACAACTTCTATTTTGTTATTAAATTTCCTCACAAACCCTTGACAAGATTCACACCATCTGTTAGTATCTAGGTGCATCTCTTCTCTCCTTTAGGGGGCTCAACGACATCGTTAGCCCCCTTTTTTTTATCCAACCACTACCCTTGCAGGCCTGATCACTTTTTCACCAATCTTATATCCTTTCAAAATAACTTTCTTTATCTTATTCCCTGTCACGTCACTCGAGAGTGACTGGGATTTTTTGTTTTCCTCTGTCCCATCATCCACAGATGACTGAGATTGAATTGCCTCGCAAATATTTGCATCAAATTCATCTCCCACATTCACTTCAATTTCTTCCACTCCGTTTTCTCTGAGAACATCTTCCAATTGCTTTTGAATATACATAATTCCCTGAACCCATGGACCATCCTTTTGTTCCTCGGGAATGTGAGCCACAGAAGATGCGAAATTGTCCACCACCGGAATGATTTGCATGACAACATTTTGAGAAGCATATTTCACCAAATCTTTTCTTTCTTCGCCTTGAATTCTTTTGTAGTTTTCAAATTCAGCCTGACACCTTTTCCATCCATCCAAATATTCCACTACTAACTCTTCGCTGTTCTTTTTCCCTTCTTTCTTCACTTTATTTTCTGAATCATTTTTTAATTTTTTTTTCTTCATGTTATATGTTATAAGTTATGTGTTATATGTTGCGTGTTATATGTTGCGTGTTATATGTTGCGTGTTATATGTTATGTGTTATGTGTGTTATGTGCTTATAAAAATTATAATTATTGGAAGTGAGCTTCCTAGTATTTTTTTGATATATTCAATCAGCGATTTATTCTTAGCATATTTCATTCTCTTTGGACCAATGAGAGCAAGCACTCCTTTTTCACCATTTTCAAGTTCATATGGCGAAACAATCATGGAACAATTTGAAATACTATCAATTGGATTTTCCTTTCCGATAAAAATTTTTGTTTCTCCGACTTCCATTTCTTTGGATATTTTCTCAAACATCTCATCCACATAATCCAATGCTTCTGCAATTCGACACACCTCGTCTAATCCCTGAAATTCTGGCTCACTCAAGAGATCTCTCATTCCAAAATCATGAAACTCTTGCTTGTCCAAAATTCCGCTGATTGCCAAATTTTTGCTCGCAACTGACAAAAGTTTTGCTGTTGTTCTTGAGAGTCTTGAATTCTTTGCTTTCAGCTTCAAAAGCTCTTCTTGCAAAGCAATCTGCTCTCTTTTGCTCAATTCTCTGTCTTCCATCAAACTTTCCACGAAATATCTGTATCCTGTGTCAGTTGGAATTCTTCCAGCGCTAATGTGTGGCTGATACAAAAATCCTTCTTCTTCCAAGACACTCATGTCATGTCTGATTGTTGCAGGACTGGCACTAATTCCATATTTTTCAAATAAAACTTTTGAACCAACTGGAACAGCTGAGGTGGTGTATTCCTCAATAACTGCAGCTATAATTTTTTCTTGTCTCTCATTCATATGATTATATTATAATCATGAGGTTAGCACTCGTCAAGTTTGAGTGCTAAAAGGCATAAATTGCATAGCATATTTTTTGCTAAACTTACTTTTTTCAAAACAAAAAAACGCTCCGCAAAACGGAACGTTTTTTATATATCTAAAGTCGAAATGAGACTTATAAGTTATTAATGTCTTCTACAACTTCATCAATGCTTTTCGCTTCTCTTGAACCTGCAGATTTATCTTCTCTTCTCGCTCTTTCTGAACCTTCTGGTTCATTAATCTTCAAGTTTACACGAGCATTGTTTCTTGCTCCAATAACTCTCAAAAGAGTTCTAAGAGCTTTCGCAGTTTGTCCTTCACGTCCAATGACCATTCCCATGTCTTCTGGAGCTACGTCCAAGCTAATGAGAACGCCCATTTCATCCACCTTTCTTTCTACTTTTACAGCGTCTGGATTGTCTACAAGCATTTTCACAACTTGCTCAATAAACTCCGCATCTGTTGTTCTTTCTTCAGTCATAATTTTTTCTTATTCTTAACTACTTATGTGACAACACTATTTTGGCTTAATAAAAGCTTATTTTGACCAATTCATATCATCGTCCCTATTATAATCAATTTTCGAGTTTTTGTCAAATATCTCAATTTACAATTTACTGCTTTATCTTGGAAACATTCCTCTTAATATCGCTAGATGTGTAAAGAAACAGCACTTGAGTAGCCAATGTTTGAATGAGCTCTGCATTCTCAGGAAGACTCCCGTTATCATGCCGAAAAATTACCATCACCACAACTCCATCCATCTCTCCTGCTGACTTAATAATGATACATTTTTCTCCTTGAACAATGCTTTTCTCACTTTCAAAAGAATTTTTAATATCACGCTCTACTCCACAACTGAAACTTTTTTGATATCCTGGAATTTTATCAATAACTTCTTTGTTTTTTGTATTCACAAACTTAATCACAAATTCACTGTTTTTCGAAAGAACTTTTATTGCATCTCTGATTGCAATGAATATTCTTTGCTTGTCCTCATCATCAAGCTTGGAAACATTTGCGAGATCAAGAGAGATTTTCCTGAGAATTTCAAGTTTTCTATTTGCTTCTCCGATATATGAATAGGAGTTACTAAGGCTTTGTGAAGTTTTGTGAAAATCTTCTTGAATTTCTGTTTTTTCTTTTAAATTAAATCGAAATTGTTTTTCTTTGAAAATGAAAAGAAGCATTACAATTGAGCCCAGTGCAAAAATCGCAATTTCTTCTGCTTTTTCCTCACCAACAAATCCAACATCGCCAACAATACTTCCTGGAATAAAAACAATCAGAATGAATAACACCAGATAAATCCAATACATTTTTTAATATCAACTAATTATGCCATCATTTTTTTCAAATACTTTCTCAGCTCATCTTTAATTTCAGGATGCTTAAGACCCAAATGAATTGACGCTTTCATGAAGTTAAGCTTGTTTCCTGTGTCCAACCACTCTCCTTCTAAAATTCTTCCATACAGCACTTTATTCTCAGAGAGCATGATATCAAAAGCATCGGCCAAGCGAATCTCTCCTGATTTTCCAGATTTCATTTTGGATAAAGTCTTGAAAACCTCAGGTGTGATTATATATTTTCCAACTGCCACCAAATTCGTTGGTGCATCTTTTGGATCAGGCTTCTCCACAACAGCACGAACCTCCCAAGTTTTTTCATCAAGTTCCACTCCATCAATCACACCAAATTTTGAAACTTCTTTTTTTTCTACCTCACTAAGTCCAATAACTGGATCACCATATCTCTCAAAAGATTCAATTAGCTGAGTTGATGCTGGAACTTCACTGTCATACAAGCAATCTCCAAATACAACCAGTGCTGGCTCATCACCTACAATATGGGCTGCTTGCAAAATAGCGTGACCATCTCCGAGTGGCAAAGGTTGTCGCACATAAGAAAATTTTGCAAGTCCTGAAATTGTTCTTACTGCTTCCAGTAAATCTTTTTTGTGTTTTTCAACCAGCGTGTGCTCTAATTCAAATGAAGTATCAAAATGATCTTCAATAGCACGCTTTCCACGACCAGTCACAAAAATGACCTCTTCTACTCCAGCAGCCACGACCTCTTCAACAAGATATTGAATTACTGGCTTGTCCACCACTGGCAACATTTCTTTCGGCTGAGCTTTTGTTGCTGGAAGAAATCTAGTTCCAAAGCCAGCCACTGGCAAAATTGCTTTTTTTATTTTCTGAATTTTCATTATTTTATGTGCATCAAACATACAACACTCCCGTGCTATTGTTTTTGAAAAAAATTATTAACTATTTCAACATTTTCTTAGACATTGCTTTAAATCTTTCTCTTCCCTTTTCAATTGCTTCCTTGATGATCGGATCAAAATTTTCATACAATTCTTTTTCTCTGGCCAAAATACAAACGTCTAGATATGAATCCTCAGTTCCAGCATCCACCCAAGCACCTTCAATGATACTCATTTTCAGCTCTCCTTTTTTGAGATAGAAATTATGAAGATCCACGATTTCCAATTCTCCTCGAGAAGAAGGCTTGAGATTTGCAGCCTCATCAACAACTCTATTGTCATAGATATATGCTCCTGTCACTGCAAAATTGCTCTCTGGTTTTTCTGGTTTTTCAACAATGCTTTTCACGGTTCCCGCCTCATCAAACGAAACAACTCCGAACCTTTCCGGATCAGAAACTTTTTTGGCAAAAACGTGACCACCTGACTCAAAGTTTTTGATAGCCTCTGAAATCGTTTCGGTATCCTCAAAGATATTGTCTCCCAAAATAAGAGTGACGTCATCATTTCCAATGAAACCTTCTCCTAATTTGAAAGCTTCTGGAAGACCACTTGGAATTTCTTGAACGGTTGAAAGAATTCGAACGCCATAATCACGAAACATTGGCTCCAAAAGATTCAGAAATCTTCCGCTGTGCGCTGGAGAAACAATCACCAAAATATCCCTAATTCCAGCTTTAATCAAAATATTCAATGGATAGAAAATCATTGGCGCCTTATACACCGGCAAAAGATGCTTCGAAACCTGAGCTGTATTTGGATACAATCTCGTGGCATTTCCACCCGCCAAAATAATTCCTTTCATTTTCTTTTTTCTCTTTGTCATTTTGTCTATTTTTAACACTTATTTTTCACATACTCCAATTCTAACCATTTTTTCATCTTTTTGCAAAGCAATTATTCAGCTTGTTCTCCGGAAGCTTTTTTGAAAATCAAAAAACTATACACAAGAGCAATTGTGAAAAATAATGCTCCGAAGAAACAAGGAGTCAAAAATGGGTTAGTCATTCCCACAGGACATCCTGTTGTGCAAGCTCTGTGATGAAGCCAATCATTCAATTCTCGCCCAAAATTGACCCAAGCAAAAACGGTTCCAAAAAGCAAAACATAGAATTGTTGTTGAGCTAAACTTTTCATTTTTTTATTGAATAAAAAATTAATTTTTATTTTCTCTATCTCAAATCTCACCTCTCTTTTCTTATCTATATAAAGGGAATTTCTTGCAAAGCGCTTTCACTTCTCTGTGAATCATCTTCAAAACTTTTTCATCATCGTGATTTTCAATAGCCGCATTAATCCAGTTAGCAATTTTTCTGGTCTCCTCCTCTTTCATTCCTCTTGTTGTGATTGCAGGAGTTCCAATTCTAATTCCACTTGGGTCCATTGGACTTCTTGGATCATCTGGAATCATGTTTTTGTTCACAGTAATTCCAATTTTGTCCAATGCAACTTCCGCTTCTTTTCCAGTCACTCCCTTGCTTCCAAAAACATCTACCAAAACCATGTGATTGTCAGTTCCACCAAACATCATTTTGAGGCCATATCCACTTAATTCTTTTTCCAGTACCTTTGCATTTGAAATAACTTGAACAGCATATTTCTTAAAAGATGGCTTGAGAGCTTCTCCAAAAGCCACAGCTTTGGCTGCGATATTGTTCATGTGTGGTCCTCCTTGAAATCCGGGAAAAGTAGCTTTGTCAATTGCTTTTGCATATTCTTCTTTGCAAAGAATCATTCCACCACGAGGTCCTCTTAGAGTTTTGTGCGTGGTAGTTGTGACAATATCAAAAAATGGCACAGGGTTCGTAATTGCTCCTCCCGCGATGAGCCCCGCGATGTGCGCGATATCAATCATCAAAATTGCATCCACTTTGTTTGCAATTTGACGAAATCTTTTATAATTCAAATTTCTTGTATACGCTGAAAAACCAGCCAAAATCATTTTTGGCTTTTCTTTGATGGCCATTTTTTCCAGCTCGTCATAATCAATTTTTCCATCCTTTCCGGTTTTGTATCCGATGAATTTGTAGATCTGTGCAGAAAGCGTCACTGGATGACCATGAGTCAAATGACCTCCATGTGAAAGATCCATTCCCAAAATTTTGTCTCCTGGTTTCAAAACAGCGCTGTATGCAATCATGTTTGCAGGAGCCCCTGAGTGAGGTTGAACATTCACATGCTGTGCTCCAAAAAGCTTTTTCGCCCTTTCAATTGCCAAGCTCTCCACAACATCAGTGTATTCCTGTCCTCCATAATATCTTCTCCCTGGATATCCTTCTGAATACTTGTTAGTAAACACTGTCCCAAGTGCTTCCAAAACAGATTTGGAAACATAGTTCTCAGAGGCAATCATCTCCAATCCCTCCTCTTGTCTTTTTAGCTCATTTTTCGTTGCCTCATACACCTTTGAATCAGTCTTTTTCAAATTTTTCAAATTCATATCTTTGTTTTCTGTTTAATAATTACATTCCCAACAACGTTAGTCTGTCATCCTGAACTTGTTTCAGGATCCCCTCCTATGGAAACCAACTATCTTATTGGTTTTTTATTGATTTTATTATACTACCATGCTAGGATAATTCCAAGTCAAAAGCCAGTTATTTCACAAACCTGCTATCTGTAAGGAGAGAAGCATGCCTCAAACAACACAACAAGCTTTGTTTGCATGGAAATACCCAACCATTTTGATTTTCAAAAGAAAAGATGAAATATTGGGTGCTCAAACTATTAATCTCAGCAATGGCTCCCCAAACATATCCAGTGAGATGACCTTAAGCGAAGTTGATAATGAATGGAGTGCTATGTGGTGTCCTAATCTTGAGATTACTATCTCAAGTAAATTTAAAGATTGGGACAAAATAGCATTACAAGGCAATGCTGTTCATTTAGCATTGGAAATGACAACTCAGTCAATCATCAGAATTCTCACGCAAATTAATACTATTTGCCAATTTCACAAAAGCACCGGCAAGTCCTATAATTTGCAATTAATCTCGGATCGATCCCCTATTCAAGAAGAATCTCGCATGTGCGGAAGCACTCTTAAAGATCATGACATTGCCTTTTTGAGATCAGTCCAATTCAACACCGATGAGCTCGATTACATTCGAAGAGAACTTCGGAGAATGAACATTCCGTTCATCTCCTAGGCCTCTTTTGAGAGCAAAACGACCGGGAATCCACATGGATATCCCGGTCGCTCTTTTTATTCACTGCCAATCATTCATCACTAGCTCACCTAGAAAAAACGGTCACACATTACCACACACTAGAGTGTGGTATTGTTGAGCTCATTTTATTAAGTTTTTTAATTTACGAAAAAGTTCATTTTTTTCTTTCATTTTATCCATCTCAGTAATGACTCTTCTGAGCTTATCTTTTTGCTTTTTATTTGAGTTTTTAACAATATTCTCCAATACAATTTCTGGCCAATAATACATTGGGTAACGCTTCTTTATGGAATTCAAATCCACTACAGGACAATCATTCTCAAAATCAAACCCCTTATTTTTAACTCTATTTACAGCCAATCTATATCCATCCCCAGAAATATTCAACCACTCTTGAACTCTCGATATTGTGCCATATCCAACACCTAATGCCTCCCTAATGTCCTCATAAGAGTGATTATCCAACAAAAGCTCCGCTATTTTCAGCCTCTTTGCGATCATTTCTACTTCCTTAATAGAAAGCAAATCACGAAGAAGTGCCACTGCCTCATCTACCTTTTTTGTTTTTGAAACCGCCAACGATAGTTTGTAAAAAATTTCTCCAATCTCCTCTTTCGATAATTTTTTAGAATTTGACATATCCATCTAATAAATTAATTATTATCTAATTACTTTCAAAATGGTCACACATTACCACGCACTAGTGCGTGGTAGTATTAAGCTCATTTTGAGATAGACTCTGTCGAAATTTAATTTCTTTGGTCTTTTAATTTTCTCTTACCTCTATTAAGTTTTCAAAAAAATACCAATTGTGCCATTCCCAATTAACCACCCAACATTAGGTGTGTAGTGGTCTATGGAGGATGGTATTGTTATTCACCAGTATTACTCATTACCCCTTACTCACTAACTACTAATTACCACTTATTGATCACTTGCTTTTTAATCCTTATTCACTAATTCAAGATATTCAGAAAGAGCTTCCTTGTAGCTTCTGAGGGGATTGAGCTTTTTGTTCAGAAGTACTGAGAAAAATGGTCTTGTCGCAGGTCGCGGAAATTCATCACCAGAAACTGGAATCACTTTTGTTTTGATTCCTGCTTGCTTGTACAATTCCACTACTGCTTCATACCATGTGCAAGAATCACTGTTCACAATGTGATACACGCCAAACTCTTTTTTAGACTCAATGATTTCTTTTGTCTTTCTTGCCAAATCAGGTGCATATGTGAAGCAACTCGTCTCTTCATCCACCGCCTTTACTTCCTTATTCTTTTTTCCAGCCTCAAGCATCACATCAAAAAAACTTTTCTTGGCACCATCTGCTGACCCAGGTTTTCCAAACAGCTTTGAAAGTCGCACAATGTAATATTTCTTTCCTTTCTTTTCAACCTCTTTTTCTCCCAAGAGCTTAGATTCTCCATAGCGATTCACTGGTGAGGGTTCATCATCCTCCTCGAATCCAATTTCTGGCTCAAAATTTTCATGAAGACCGCACCCTCCGCAATTTCCACTGCAACCTTTCGGCTCTGGAATTTCTGGCATGTTTTTCCCGAAAACATAGTCCGTTGAATAGTGCACAAACACCGCATCAATTCCTTTGGCAATTTCCGCCAAGTTTCCTGGTGCAGTTCCATTAAGGCTCTTTGCTTTTTCAAATTCTTTGTCATCCTCTTCACAAAGATCCACCGCGTTGTATGCCGCGGCATTCAAAATAATCTCTGGCTTCAATTTCTCAATTTTTTCCTGAGCATCTTTTTTGTCAGTCACATCAATGTCTTCTCTGTCCCATCCAGTCACTTCAAAATCACTATCCTCTTCAAAAACAGAAATCAACTCCTGTCCCAACATCCCCTTGGAACCAATTATCAAAACTTTTTTCATAATATTTTAAAATTTATATTTATTACGTCAACACACTTAAAAGAAATCTGGCCACATATTTATTTTTTGTTGACCACATTATCAAAGAGAAGATCGTATCTCTAAAAATTCCCGATATCATCACAACTAGAAGCATAGCATGATGAATTCTTCTTTCCAATAATATTTCCTTTATCAACCTGGGTTTATGCTTTTTGTCCAGAATAATTCTTGCGACATCATCACCGGAAACAAGAGCTTGATATATCCCCTCTCCCGTGAATCCAGAAGCAAACCCTGCCGCATCACCAATCAAAAAAACGTTTCCAAAATGAAATCCTCGATAATCACAATTAATCATGTGCGCTTCAAATTCTCCTTCTGCAACATCAATTTTCATTTTTTCAAGCCAATCATCAAGATTTTTTTTGGCTTTTTTCACAGTCATCGTTTTTGGAAAACATCCAAACCCAACAGAAACATAGTCATCATGAGGAAATATCCAAGAGTACCAAGAGTAAAAGAGTTTTGAATCAAAAAATATTTCAATATTCTCAAATCTTTTATTTGCAGGAATAATATAATGAAAAGCCAGTCCAATGAAAATGGTTTTTAGTCCTAGATATTTTCTAACAATGGAACTTGATCCATCCGCTCCAACGAGATATTCATATTCTATTCTTTCATTTTCTCCAGTTATAATGCATTCGTCGCTAATTTTTTTCACCTCAACTCCTGTTCTCACTTCAACAGAAGAGCCTTGCAACCGTTTTAACTGCCATTTTCCCAAAACATCTCTCTTGACTGTATGAACAAACTTTTCTCCAGAATCAAGTCTTGTCTGTGCGCCAAATTTCTTGAAAATAATATCATCAAAAGACCTTCCTATAATGTCATTTGGTTTACCCAGAAATTCAAAACATTTTCTGGTGATTCCTCCAGCACAAACCTTTGGACCAATCTCGCTGTTTTTTTCCAGCAGCAAAACACTCTTTCCAGATTCAGAGAGCACTTCAGCACACCTAAGTCCTCCGGGACCTGCGCCAACAATAACAACGTCGTATTTTTTCATTATTTTCTAAAATCTACTTTGCTTTTTGATATTCTTGATATTCTCCTGATTTAATTCTTTTCCACCAATCCTCATTGTTCTTGTACCACTCAATCGTCTCTTCGATGCCATCCTCAAAAGAAACTTGTGGCTCCCATCCGAGTTCACTTTTGATTTTTGAAAAATCAATAGCATATCGCTTGTCATGTCCTTTTCTATCTTCGATGTGTTCAATCATTTCCTCTCCAGCTTTCATAGCTTTCAAAATTTCATGAGTAATTTCCATATTCGTCTTTTCCGCATTTCCTCCCACGCAATATGTCTCACCGATTTTTCCGTCATGAAGAATTCTGTCAATTGCTTCGCAATGATCTTTGACATGCAACCAATCTCGAACATTTTCTCCTGTGCCATACACTGGAACTTTTTTTCCCTCAATCAAATTTGTCACAAAAAGAGGAATCAACTTTTCTGGAAATTGATATGGACCGTAGTTGTTTGAACAGTTTGAAATCGTAATCGGCAAATCATGCGTGTGATAGTATGCTCTCACCAAATGATCAGATGAAGCCTTTGAAGCACTATATGGACTTCTCGGATCATAGGGAGTTTTCTCATTGAAAGCTGGATCATCTTTCTCCAAAGAGCCATACACCTCATCAGTTGAAACGTGATGAAATCTTTTGAGACCATTGTTTTTTGCAGCTTCCAAAAGGGAAAGTGTTCCGAGCACATTGGTTTTGACAAAAGAATCACTGTCCAAAATGGATCGATCCACATGAGACTCAGCTGCAAAATGAACCACTGCGTCCACTTTTGAAACCAAATCCATCATGAGCTCCTTGTCACAAATGTCACCTTTCACAAATTCATAATTTGGATTATTTTCAATATCTTTCAAGTTCTCCAAATTCCCAGCATAAGTGAGTGCATCTAAATTAACAATTTCATACTCCGGATATTTTTCCAAAATATGATACACAAAATTCGCACCAATAAACCCCGCTCCACCTGTTACTAATAATCTCATATTTTATTTCTCATTTTAAATATTATGATACGTGTCATACTGAACTTGTTTCAGTATCCCAAGCAAATTCAGCACACGCTAGCATTTTAGGGATCCTGAAACAAGTTCAGGATGACAAAAATAATTACATTAAATCTCCTCTAATCTCATAGCTTTCTGGTCTTTCTCTGAAACAATTGGCGCATCAATCCCATTTTCTTCCAATTTCCAATCAATTCCCAATTTTTCATCATTCCACAGGATTGAGCCTTCTGATTCTGGGTTGTATGCATTCGTGCATTTATATGAAAAAATTGTGTCATCTTCAAGTGCCACAAATCCGTGCGCAAACCCAGCTGGAATCCAGAATTGTTTTTTGTTTTCACCTGAAAGTTCCACGCTGACATGCTGCCCAAAAGTTTCCGAATCTTTCCGGATGTCCACTGCCACGTCCAAAACACGTCCTCGAACAACTTGGATCAACTTTCCTTGAGCAAAAGGCTCTCTTTGAAAATGAAGTCCGCGAAGAACTCCTTTTTGAGACCCAGAAAGATTGTCCTGAACAAACTGGTCCACGATTCCTGCCTCCTCATATCTCTTCTTGTTGAACGTCTCAACAAAAAAACCTCGATCATCTCCAAACACCTCTGGAGTGATGATCAAAAGTCCATCAATTTTTGTTTTCTCAATTTTCATGTCAACAAACCCCAATAAATGTCATCCTGAATTTAGTTCAGGATCCCCAAATAATTGGCACTAAGTTAAATAATACTACGCTTTTTCATTGTATCACATTCTCACAAAAAAATTGAGCTTCGTCGAATCCATTTGATTGCGACGAAGCTTTGTTCTTCTCATCACCCCATCTACGCTCATGCCCATTTCTCCAGTCGACTTTTGCGATGTTTTCTGTTTCTCCTTATATCAAGCAAATTGGATACTGTAACCCATACAACCGCAACCAAAATAACCGGCGCACCCGACAAAATAGCTAGCGTCCATTCTTTCATAATTTTCTCACCCCCTTTGAGAATGGATTAAAGAAAAAATATAACATCAAAAATGTCATCGCCTTTGTTTGAATATACCTTCTATTTCCAATATGTCAATGAAAATTATTCTTCGCTATCAGCCTTTTCAATCTCGCCATTCACAATTGGAAGCTCAATGACAAAAGTTGAACCCTTTCCTTTTCCTTTTGATTCAATGTAGATTTTTCCATTATGATCCTTGATGATTTTTTTGGCCAAATAGATTCCCAATCCTGTTCCATCTGCATTCAACCTCTTTGTGTCTTTTCCGCGAGAAAACTTTTTGAAAAGATATGGGATCTCGCTCTTTGGGATTCCAATTCCAGTGTCCGTAACCGTAACTCGAATGTTTCCATCAGTCTTTCTCACCTTCACCTCAACATGGCCTTTTTCTGTGTATTTGATTGCGTTGTCAATAATATTCGAAATAACTTCCCTAATTTTGTTTTTGTCCATCATGACTTTTGGAACAGGAATTTTTGGCTTATTGAAAATCAGCTTTAAACCTTTATCCTCTGCTCGAAGCTCAAAACTAGCCCTCAAGTCTTTCATAATTTCATCGCAAATCTGAACCTCTTTCATGCTATATTGCATTCTTCCAGCTTCAATTCTGGAAATATTCAAAAGATCTTCCACCAAACCAATGAGTCTCTCGTTGGAAATGTGAATTTTTCCCAAAACTTCTTCAACGTCCTTGTTCACTTTTCCATACAACCCCTCGTCAATCAAAGACAAGTAACCTTTGATTGCAGTGAGTGGAGTTCGGAGCTGATGAGAAGCAATTGAAAGAAACTCCGTTTTCGCTTCATCCAACTTCTTCAGTCTCGCATTTGCTCTCTTCAACTCTTTCGCCAAAACCTCCAGCTCTTGTCTCTGTTTCAATTCTTTTTCAAAACTCCTCTTCAGCAAATAACTTGTAATCAAAATACCGATAAAGAATATAAATTTAACAACATATTCCTCAACACTTTTCGATACAAAGATATAACTAAAAGCAACAATGTTCAACACAACTATCAAAAATTGTGCAGCAAAAACTCTCACGTCTAAAAATCTATACCTAGTAATGGCATAGCCAGCAATAATGGCAAATAGGATTCCTGAGACATATGCAATTGGAATGACACTAATTCCATACGCTGGAAGAAATCCCGTGAAACCTATTGTTCCAAAATTTAAAAGTCCAAAAAAAATAAGCTTTGCTTGTTGTTTTTTGAATCCCTTTGATTTTCGATAAAAAACAATAAACAGCCTATAAACCTCAAAAGAATAAATGAAAAATAAAAATAAGAAAATATGATGAAACAGCCTAGCCTCTGAATGAATTCCCCATCTATAATGAAAAATTCCTTCTGTAAAATAATTCGTAAAAACGTTAATAAGTAAAATGAGAATAAACGTAATATATGTCAAAACAATCAAACTTTTTTTCTTTTTTTCAACAAAAACAACAGAAAAATGATACAGCACTGCCGGAATAAGGATTACAAAGGTATAGATAAATTTTTCCCAGAAAACGGCCTGCGGATTGCTTGTGCTAATCAACAACATGAACGTACAAAAAAGCCACCCAGTAACAGCCAAGGTGAACAATGAAAAAGTAATGCTCAATTCAGATCTCCAGTTCTTGCTTAAAACAAAAAAACCCAACCAAAAAACAAAAATGGCACTGATCAGAGGAATTACTTGTGTTATGCTCCAGGAATAAAAATTCATAACAAAAAGTCATAAACATATTTATAAAATACATATCAAATATACCATAAAAATAGTTTTTAGAGAAAATAAAAAGCTGCCTTCTCCACAATAGTGGATCAGGCAGCCTATCTCTCCCAACACAATCAAGCTCCTTCGAACTCGTATGCTGAGAGGTCTGAATTGAGCGAAGACCCTCCAGACCATTCGGTTTTCACTTTCCTTTCTCCCTCCTTCATCACTTTCCCAAAGTTTACCTCCGGAGAAGGATGAAATCCCATTTCTCGAAATGCCTGCTCAACAAGGCGAATCGCCTCAGTGTTGACAGACATGAAATTACGAGATCTAAGAATTTCTGGATTATCCCTGAAAACAGCTGCAATAGCTGTTGCCTCAGAAAAACACCCAAAAAGTCGCTGGGGAGACAACGTCAGTTGATTCAACGCGATGTTTGAAATAGACGCAACATCATATTTCAAATTAGTGTTGAAGGTATTTCCTGCATCCTGCCTCTCAACAACTAATCCCATTTTGACAGCAGTTCTATACTCTCGTCTAGAGAAGTTGCTTGGCCGACATACATCAACCACGCAGATTCCATCAGGATGAGTAATGTCTTTAAGTATCCCCGCGGTCAGACGGACACTCTCATGATGGTTACAAGCCACCACAAGCTTCACATCATTGATGCCATCAAAAGGTTTTTCCTCCTTTTGAGACACAAAAATGAGATTATCAAATCCCGCCTTTTTAAGAGCACATCTCACAACAGAACCTAAAAACCCATTGGGTCCAATGATCATCACTCTGTTAGTAGGCGAAATCCCTTTTCTCTTGATCACTTCGGCAACATCACGCCACAATTCAATGGCTGTTCCGTTGTCACCGATAGTGAAAATGACTTGAGGATAATGTTTTTTGAGACTAACAATCTCCTCTTCTGAGAAAAGCCGCTTAGTGGAAGCTCCGAAAAGCACCACTTTCGCCCCACGCCGAATGACATCTTTAATAGCGAGTAAAATGTATCCTTTGATGCGTGTTTTCTTTTCCTCATATGCACGCATCGCAGTAACATCATCTCTATTTTTTGGAGACATAAGCTCTTTGGAAATCGCATTGATCCCCACAAAGCGACCTTTGAATCCATCAAGATGAAGTCGAAGAGCATATGCAAAAGGCTTTCTCCAAAATAATGATGTTATCCCAAGAAAACCCCGCTCAACGTCATTCTGGAAGTTAGTTATGTAAGCAATGTCCAGAGAGAAATCCCCTTCAATCAACTTTTTGATTCCAACCAAGCCTCTGTACAAATCAGAGGCCACCATGAAGACAAGCTTCATAGCGAAATCCATGATACGTTTCATGGCTATTATCCTCCATTGATTTCAACTAGTAGCTTTTCAATCCGCTTCATGACCTTTTTTGTCCCTGTATCCAAGTCACACCTGGAAGGATTATTAAGATCGCAAATCGGCTCGCCAAAGCTCACAGTTATTTTTCTTGAACAATAATGAATTGCCATCGGAACGATCGGCGCCCCAGTCTCCTTATGAAGACATGCAACACCTCTTTTGCCGGGCAATAACATTTCATCAGTTCTATTCATCGCACCTTCCGGAAAAATGAATAATCTTTCTCCATTTTCGAGTGCCAAAATGCCCTCCGAAAGAACATCTTTCAATGACATTTTTTGGCGCTCTTTTTTGCTACGCGATTTTACCGGAATGCAATTGCTGATCTGGATCCACGCTGCCACAAAAAGAGAAACTGGAAAGATAAACGGCCACTGGAAATGAATCCAGGAAAAATACTTCGCAAAAGCCAAATAACGAACCGGCAAAAACTTTCCGGCATTGTGCATGGCAATTGCAACAGCCGTTATTATTCCATCCAACGGATTAACATGATTTGCCGCAAAAATCACGGCACCATTCACTTCTTTCAACTTTTCCAAACCTTTAACCTCAAAGCCATACAACTTGAGGATAGGAAGAAAAATGTGAAAGCAGCACATTTGAAAAACTCGTGCTTTCTTATTCATTTTTACCCTCCTCAATGGGCTTTGATTTTAATGTGAATTTTAATTTTCACACGAATATAAACCACGAAGGAACCTTCCTTGTGGCTATTTTTCAAAGAATTCGCCACAAATATGTGACTTATATTTATAGCATACTTTTTTAATCTTGTAAAGGATTTGTGAACAAAATTCGAAATTATACTTTTCAAACTGCCCCGAATACCCTCAAACAAGCCAAGAAAGTTCATGCCTACATTGTAAAGCATTTCTGGACAAAATGCTAGTTTTTCCCTAATTTCAACGGCTCACACGATAGCATGAGCCGTTGAAATGTGTGTTTATATTCAAAAAGCATCCTATTCCATCTCCTTCAAAACCCTGAAAAACTCTTGGGCGGTTTTTTTTCCAGTTGCACCTCGGTCTTCTCATCTTTCTGTCATTCCAAGCATTGCAATTCCTCAAACCCTGCTCTAATGACCGTCAACTGAGTTGTTCTCAAATGATCCAATTCATCTAGGGAAAATAACTGATTATCTATCACTTCTTGACCAGTAAATTTTTCAGGAGAAATATTCGTAGTGCCAATATAATAAGGCATGTAGCTCACAGGAAAAGGATAACATTCTTTTTTGTCCCTTATTTCAATAGGGCATTTTGCAATTATCTTTCTATATCCAAATAATTTGAATTTTTCAATTTCCATTCCCCCTTCTTCCTTACATTCTCTTTTCATGGCCTGCTCAATTGTCTCACCCGACTCAATGTGTCCTCCTGGCAACTCCCATCCTCGTTTCGTCTTGGTTAACATTATTTGATTCTGATACACTCCCACGCAAAACACTGCTGTGCACAATTCACATGGTGGCAAACTAGCACTCAAATAAAACTCCCATGAAATGTTCTCACTCCACTCACCTTCAATAATTTTTTTATCTTTCATATGATAATTATCTTGAAAAAAGCTCAATCTATGTTATGTTTTACCTATACCATAAAATCATAACATATGAAAAAAATAGTAGCTATTGGTGGAGGAGAAATTGGAGGATTCGGAAAACCAATCGAAACAACAGAGTTAGACAAACAGATTGTCAAATTAACTAAAAAAAGAAACCCGAAGGTTCTTTTTCTTCCAACAGCCAGCAATGATTATGAACAACACAGAAAAAATTAAAAAACTACTGACAAAATTTGTTTCGATACCCAGTTTTGTTGATAGCAATAATAACGAAGAAAAGATAACTCTGGAGATAGCAAAATTTTTCAAAGTTAATTTTTCTGAATATAAAAAAATTTCAATCCAAGTTGAAGCAAATCGCCACAATTTACTATTTATACCCAAATCACCAAAAATTATTTTTTGTTGCCATCTGGACACCGTGCAACCAAGTCAAAAGAATCAACTAGAAGTCAAGTTTGAAAATGACAAAGCCTATGGACTAGGAACAAAGGATATGAAAGGAGGATGGGTATCTTCCTTGCTTGCCACAAAAAAACTAACTCAAAAAGATAGAGAGAAAGTAGGATTTCTTTTCTATTGTGATGAAGAATACGAGCAAAAAGGAATGAAGGTGATGGCAAAAAATCACAAGCAAATTCCTGCGAGTGTTGAGTGTTTGGTTTCACCAGAATCAAGATTTAACTTAGCTTACGGCTCCAGGGGCTATGCATTAATTGAAATTGAAATAACAGGAAAAAAAGCACACACCGCTCGCCCATTTCAAGGCACAAATGCTGGAGAAAAAATGTATGAGTTATATGAAAAATTATCAAAATCAATCGAAAAGAAAAATAATTTAGGAGAAACAACCATCACTCTTGTTGGCGCAACAATTGGATCATTAGATGAAAGCAAAGGCATCGTTTCACAATTTAACAGCGTGCCTGATTATGCAAAGGGTATTTTTTCTTTGAGAATATCTGACACAAAACTCACTGAAGAGCTTTTGAAAAATAAAATTGAAAAAACCATAAAAAATCTTAACGTACCCGGCTATTTACTAAAAATAAAGGAATTTCAATCACCTGGACTAATTGCAAGTCAGAAACTTTTAAATAAGTTTACACGTTCTGCAAAAGAAGCTGGGTATTCCATCGATCTCGCAGACCCAGCTCTTGCTGGATATAATGATGTTCTAATGTTAAGTGCTCAAACAGGAATTCCACTGATTGGATTTGGCCCATATGGAGAAAACAATCACAGTCTGAATGAGTATGTTTCCGTTCAATCCATAGAAGACACTGCTAATATATTCGAGAGATTTATTGTTAACTTCTAAATTATTCCATCTCCTTCAAAACCCTGAAAAACTCTTGGGCGGTTTTTTTCCAGTTGAAATTTCTCACTTGAATTGCACCCCGGTCTTGCATTTTTCTTCTGAGATTTCCATTGATGATGAGCTCTTTGATGGCGAGTGCGATTTCATCAAGCCTGTCTGAGTCCACCATGATTGCGCTTGCCCCCACTGTTTCAGGCATGGAAGAATTGTTTGAAACAATCACTGGAATTCCTGAACTCATGGCTTCCAAGGGAGGAAACCCAAATCCCTCAAAAAAGGATGGGTACACAAAAACTGAAGCAAGGCTATACAAAAAAGGCTTGTCTTCATTTTGAACAGAGTTAATCACGATAATGTCTTCTCTATATTTCGATTTCCGAATCTCGTCGTAAATCTCTCTTGCTTTCCATCCACTCTCACCAGCAATAACCAATTTGAAACGATTTACTTTTTTGTTTCCAAGTCCCCTCAAGTAATTGAATGATCTCACGATGCCCACGATATTTTTTCTTGGCTCAATTGTTCCGAAGTATAAAATAAAATTGAAAGGAAGATCATATTTCTCTTTGACGGCAAGAAGTTTTGGATCGTTTCTGTTGATGAATCCAAAATCATTTGAAATCCCGTTGTGAATGACATTTATTTTCTCATCCTCTATTCCATAATAATTCACAAGATCATCCCTTGTTGAAGACGAAACTGCAACAATTTTGTGCGCTTTTTTTGCAAGCTTTTTTGGGTTCACAAACATGTGCCACATTCTTCTTTTGAGAGAAAAAGTTTCTGGAAAAATCTCAAATGAGAGATCGTGAAAAGTGACTAATAATTTAGTCTTTTTTGAAACTGAAACAAAATTAATGTTGGGAGAAAAAAACACATCCACCCCACCAATCATTTTGTCGATGTGTGGCCATCCGAGATACCAAAACATGAAATTCAAAATCTTGTTTGGAAAGAAAAAAATCTTCACTTTCACGTTTGAATATTTTCGTGTCCATGACAAATCAACTCTATTATTTCTAAACGAGTTAAAAAACAAAATATATTCATTATTTTTATCCTTTTGAAACAAGTTATCCAAAAGATTGATTGCGTATTCTTCAACCCCTGTTCTTCGTCCCTCGGTCAAACATCGAATATCAATTCCTATTTTCATATCCATCCACTTGCATTAATGCTATTTGTTTTTCCTGAAATAATGAAAAACAAATACTACCCAAAACCCAAGAAAGACTCCGAGACTAAGTGAAATAGCAAGCATTTTATAGAAATTAATTTTGTTTTTGGCAATATATGGCTCATCAGAAACTATCTTGAACCAATTTGAAATTTTTTGATCTTCATTGAGCCTCTCTGTTTTTTGATTCACAATGTCCACAATGGAGTCTGCAATTTTTTGAGATTCATCCATTGAATTTGTGACATAGGTCACTTCAATTAGTTGCGAAGAAAGTCTTTTGGATTCTATTTTCAAATCACCTTTAACTCCAGAATTGCTGGATATGTCATTTTTGAACCTTCCTGAATCCAACCACTTCACAATCGTATCAGCAAATCTCTCATCAGCCTGAAGACGATAGAACTCATCATTGTCATCTCTGTACACTGAGCCACTCCTCTTGCCTGCTCGAGTCACATCAACATTCAAATAGGTTTTGTAGTTATCAGGAAGTAAAAAATAAAAATTCACACCCAAAAGAAGTGTGACTAAAATCGTCCCTATAAATATCTTGATATTTTTTTTGAAAATTTGTATGTATTCTTTGAGTTCCATATCTTTTTTGTGTTACGTGTTTGTGTCATGCTGAACTTGTTTCAGCATCTCAAGCTAATCCGGCGCATGCTAATATTCAGGGATCCTGAAACAAGTTCAGGATGACAACTTAAATAAAATTTGTCACTTTGCTGCTCTTTCTTAATCTAGCCAATTTTATCTCGATTGTAAAGACTTATGTTTTTTCAATTCAGCTTCTACATACTCTTTTATTTTCTTTTTAAAAATATTTCTGTCGAACTTCAAAGCCTTTTCTCTAATGTAGTTGCTGTCATATTTCCCGGCGTCAAATCCCCTCACGGTTCTCATAATACCCTCTTTTGTTTGTTCTGAAAAAAATTCACCGGTTTTCCCTTCTTCCATGTGCTCCACAATATCACCACCCCTAAATGCAATGAGTGGCCTTCCTGACGCCATTGCCTCAATCGCCACAATCCCAAAATCTTCTTCTTGCGGGAAAACAAAGGCCTTGCACTCAGCATAATATTTCGTCAACTCCTTATCCTCGACTCTTCCTAGAAACTCAATGTTTGAATTGGCCATTTTCTTGAGTCTGTTCATCTCAGGTCCTCGTCCAATAATTTTCAATGGAATCCCCATCTCATTGAACGCTTCAATTGCAATGTCATTTCTCTTATACGCAATGAGACGTCCCACCATCAAAAAATAATCTTTCATTTGAGGTTTCCTATTTTCAACATAAAATCGATCGATTTCAACAGGAGGATTAATGACGATAGAATCTCTTCGATAATACTTTTGAATCCTTCTGGCAACAAAATTAGAATTGGCAATAATCTTATCCACTCTGTCCACACTCACGCGATCCCAAATTCTGAGATAGTTCACAAAAAATGGAACTAGCTTTTTGACCACTCCTGGAAAACTGAAATCCCTCGTGTATTTTTGGCAATCATCCCAAGCATAACGCATTGGAGTGTGCATATAGCAAATGTGTAATGTTTCCGGTCCCGTCACGATTCCTTTTGCATAACTCGAGGAGTCAGAAAGAACAATGTCATATTTTGAAAAATCAAATTGCTCCACCGCAATTGGCATGAATAGAGGAAAAATTCTATGTCTCTTCTTTGTAAGAGGAAATTTTTGAAGAAATGATGTGTGAATTTTTCGATCATCAAAAGCACCATGCATGAGTTTTCTGTCATGCACAATTGTATAGATGTGAGCATGTGGGAAAATCTCTGAGAAACACTCCAGCACTCTCTCTGCACCACCATATTGAACTAGATAATCATGAACTAATGCTATTTTCACTGCAGACTATATTATGAATTATTGTTTCTTCTTTTCACCAAAACTCCTATTGTTTTTAGTATAATTTGAATGTCTAAAAGCAACGACCAATTTTCAATGTAATACAAATCGAGTTTATACTCATCTTCAAAATTCAAATCAGATCTTCCTGACACTTGAGCAAGTCCCGTTGCTCCTGGCTTGATTGTGAGAAGCCTCCTGTGATATTCCAAATATTTCTCAACTTCTCTTTTCTGATGAGGTCTTGGACCGACAAGACTCATATCTCCTTTGAGAACATTGAAAAATTGAGGAAACTCATCAATGGAATATTTTTCAATGAAAGTTCCAATTTTCGTTTTTCTTGGATCATCTTTAATTTTATATAAGGGTCCTTTCCTCACACTTCTCTCTTCAATTAACTTCTTTTCAAATTCAAGTGCCTTCTCAAAATTAGGATTTTTCTTATCAATGCAATATTCCCATTTGAAATATCTAAGCTTATACACAAAAATTTCTTTTCCACGTGACCCCACTCTTTTGTTCTTATATATCACTGGTCCTTCTTTGTCTTCAAGTTTAATCAAAATCGCAACAACCACCAAAATTGGCAAGGTTAGGATAATAGCAATCAGAGCACCAGCAATATCAAAAATTCTTTTCAAAATTTTTCCCCATCCCTCAAGTGGAGTGTGCATTACTTCCAAAATAGGCTCTCCATTGATGGAGCGCATTTCAAATTTAATCGTTTGAAGAGCTGTTGGAACAAAACGATATGTAATGTTATTGATTGCACAATAATCAATCAATTTTTCCAAATCTTCATCTGGGATTGAAGAGTCACAAACAATAATTTCGTCAATTCCTTTTTCTTTCTCAATTTTTTTGACAACATTGAGCCTTGCAGTTTCGATTTCATCAATAATTTTATATCCCAATCTTGGTCGCCTTCGAATCATATTTGAAAAAAGACACAACTTTCCATTTCTTCCAATCAGAAGAACCCTGTGAACTCCAATCCCTTTCTTCACCACAAGCCATTTTTGAATATAGTTGAGCGCCAAACGTGCAAATGAGACATAGAATGTCATCAAAAGCCAAGCCAAAAGAATAATGAAACGAGAAGAAAACCATTCTCGTTTCAAAAATATCAGCATGATAATGAGCATAAGTCCAATTGAAGTGGCTGTAAAAACTTTCAAAAATTCTCTCCAGAATTTTCGAGTAGCTCGAATGTCATACAATCCCTCAATCGCAAATATCAACACAAAAATAGGAGCCACTGTGAGTGCCACCCTAAAAAAATCACTAAAAGAAAAAACGTTCGCTAAAGACCCGAGCTCAAAAGTAGTCATTGCCCACTCAGACTCACGAATCCAAAAAGCAGTTGCGGAAGCCCCAAGAATCATCAAAAAATCTACTGGGACTTGAACTGCACTAAAAAACAATTCTGATTTCTTCATATTTTTTAGAAAAGAATATATGCGTCCTCTCTGACTTCTATAATACCTAAAAAAAGAAAATTTAACAATTATTAAGATAAATCTGTAAGCCGGATTCTGTTTCATCAGCTCGAAAGCTGATTTGCAACCATTTATCTAGCCATATTGTTGCCAATATGATCATAAGCGGCACTCTCACTTTTCATCGATAAATCAATGAAAAATGAACACGACCTTGCACTCAAATAAGGATTTTGCCGTTTCACCCCCAGCATTACTGTTGGGGCTCATCCCGACAAGTCGGGATGATTTCACTTTCGCAAGTGAAATCGTCTCTGCTCGCACCTCTTTATTATATCACAAAAATGAAATAACTTAGATGGGTGTTACCCACTATCTTTTCGCCTCAAGGGCGATGAGTGTCCGGACTTTCCTCCCTGCCCCAAAGGGACACGGCGATTGCTCGATTTATCTTAATAATTGTTAAATTTTAAATAACTGTATATTCCTCATTTACAGTCAATCTTAGCATATTTGAGCCATTTTGTCAATTGACACTGGACATCAACAACGCTATAACTAAATAGATGTGTTCGTTAACAAAACAGGACTTTCAACCCCAATTCTGGAGGTTTTAGGCTATGAGTACAAATATCTTTAAAATAATTGAACTATTTTTACATTTAGCACAAGAAACTACTATTGAAAATAGAGCAGCGATCATTTTGAAATTATTGCATAGAAGAGCATTGGATCCCAAAAAAGATCGGAGCTTTATCAATCTTCAAATAGGAAGAGGTGGTGCTCTTGATCTAAATCTGTATTTCGATGAATTTAATCTTAGAAGTTTCACGAAAGCTCATACTCAAATCAATATCTCTTCGCCTATAAATGGATATGATCCACAAATCACACGAGGGCCTTATCAAATGACTAATATCAAAAAAATAAATTCTACGCTCGATGCTCTTTTAAAACTTTTAGATGAGCACAACAAAGATACTGACACTCCTAGGAAAGTTTCAAACACTGAACTATTACCTAGGTCCAAAAACTTACACAATAATGCCCCGCTCACAGGCGCTCTTCGAAAGGCTACGTATCCTGATTTTCTTCCACCCAACCTTAATTCTCAAGATAGCAGAACTTATCTTAAGAATACCACAACAGATCCTTTAAAGGTGCCCTTAGCTATTGGTGATGTTACTAATTTTTATCTCGAATGTGTTTCTGAATCCACCAAGCAAAATACACCAAAAGAACAAAAATTCATCAAGGGAGGCAATGGAAGCATTATCGCTTCAAAAAAGAAATCCCCTAAAAAAAAGAAAAAAGTTCTAATTAAGCCAGTTTCTGTAAATTCAAGAAAACTCTCAGCACAGAAGCCAAAGGAGTCTACAAAAAAAGACCTCGAGCTCATACTTCTAGGCTTAGTTGAATCTATTTTCGCAGGACACGCAAAAACACCTCAAGAAGAAGCTCTTGAATCTAAACTCAATGAAAAAATTAAGGAACAAAAATTAGATGTTCGACTTTTCATTGAAAATCGAGTTATCTTCTTTCTTAACAATGCAACTCAGGAGGTTATTGAAATTGAATACCCTTCTTGAAAAAAAACCGCCGATCGTTCCGAGAACGATTGCGCGGTTTTCTTTTTTTTCATTTTCTTTAATCTCTTTCTCAACTCTCAAATCTCTCACTCACTTCCTCACTTCAACTCCGAGATTAGTCTCGAGCTCATTCATGATACCCTCCATGATTGTGTCCACTTCTTTTCGCTCAAGTGTTCTTTCTTTTGAACCAAAAATAATTCTGAAAGCAAAACTATTCTTGTTTTCTCCTTCAATTTCAAATATGTCAAACAAATCAACATCCAAAATCAATTCGCCTCCCACTCCTTGAATGCTACTCAAAATGTCGTCCACTCTCACATCACTTCCGCACAACATCGAAATGTCTCTTGTGACATCGGGATATTTTCTGATCGGCTCAAACTCTCTTTCTCCTTGTGACAACTCCTTCAATTTCTCAGTGTCAATTTCAAGCATGGCCACTCTTTTTTTGATTGAGTATTCCTCCAGCACCATCAAATCAATCTCGCCTACTCTTCCGATTGTCTCCCCACTCTCCCCAACATGAATGACTGCGGATCTGCTTGGATGCCATGGAGAATTTGAATCACTACCATCAGCTTCTTGAAAATAGAAATCGTAAATTCCCATTTTTGAAATCAATTCACTCACAAAACCTTTCGCCTCAAAAAAAGTTTCCGCTTTTTTGTCAGCTTCCAAAACCACCGCACCAACAAGCTTTCTTTTTTCTTCCACGGCAGAGTCTCCGTCTCGATAATATTCCCTTCCAATTTCAAATAATCTTATTTCTGAAAAATTCTTCAAATTTTCTCGCACAAAATTGAGCATTCCAGGAATCAAACTAAGTCGCATGAGCTCCTGGCTTGGATTCATTGGATGCTCAAGTTCAAAATGTTTTGCTTCATCAATTCTCATAATCTCAGCATCTTTTTTGCTATAAAATGAATATGCATAGGTTTCAGAAAAACCAAAACCAACCATGAACTTTTTGAGACTCATTTCAAAAGAAACATTCGAATCAATGCTGGCTGTCCTCACTACTCCGAGCATTTCTTGAGGTTCCACATGATC
The DNA here is from genome assembly GCA_029865125.1 of Candidatus Moraniibacteriota bacterium. Classification (GTDB taxonomy): domain Bacteria; phylum Patescibacteriota; class Minisyncoccia; order Moranbacterales; family UBA9337; genus JAOUHN01. The sequence continues at coordinate 28,398 of JAOUHN010000003.1, read as the reverse complement.
ATATCCATAGATCCTTCCGATTTCTTCAATCAAATCTTCTTGATTTTGAAGATCAATTCGAAAAGTTGGAATTGTCACCTCAAAAACTCTTTCTCCCTGATCCTCCACTTTCATTTTGAGGGATTCCAAAATTTTTCTCACCTTTTTCTCTTCAACTTCACAACCCAAGAGCCTGTCCACATAATCCAAGTTCAAATCAATTTTCCATTCTTCAACATGATTTGGATAAACATCTAGCAAATCAACTTCTTGTCCCCCAGCAATTTCTTTGATCAAATCAACAGCTTTCCTTGCAGCTTTTTCAACCAAATTTGGATCCAGTTCTTTTTCAAATCTGTCTGATGATTGTGTTTTGAGTCCATGTCTCATTCTTGATTTTCGAACTGATATAGAATTAAGGTTAGCTGATTCCAAGAGAATATTTTTTGTATTTTCTGAAATTCTACTATTTTCTCCTCCCATCACTCCAGCCAAAGCCAAAACTTCATTTTCATTTGCAATAACAAGATCATCTGAGGCAAGCTCCCTGTCCGTTCCGTCCAGTAAAATTATTTTTTCTTTTTTTCTTGCATTTCTTACATGAATCTCAATTCCGTCCTTATTTCCTATTTTGTCAGCATCAAAAGCATGCATAGGCTGACCGAGCTCAATCATCACATAGTTTGTCGCGTCCACAATATTATTGATTGAATTTTCTCCAAGCACTTTCAGTCTCTTTTTAAGCCAATCTGGGGATTCTGTAACCTTTATACCCTCAATCAAAATCCCAGTGTATCTTGGACATAATTTTTCATTTTCAATTTTAACAGAAATTCTATCTCGATCTTCAAATTCAGCTTTCATTTCTGCTAAATTCAAACTCTCATAATCATAATCCATCTCCCTTCCTTCTACGGCACTAATTTCTCTCACTAATCCTACATGTCCCATCATGTCATGTCCTCTGTTTGAAAGAATGTCCAGATCAATAATGTAGTCTTCTTTCAAATCAAGTTCGTCTGAAAGATTCTTTCCTATTTGAGCGTTTTCATTCAAAACCATGATTCCTTCGTGATCACTTCCAAGACCAAGTTCGTCTTCGGCGCAAATCATTCCACAAGATTCAATTCCTCTGATTTTTGATTTTTTGATTTTAAAATCTCCTGGCAAAACTGTTCCGATCAACGCTACAGGAACTTTTTGACCTTTTGAAAGATTTGGAGCGCCACAAACAATTTGAAGCTTTTCTGTTCCCACATCTACACGAGCAACTCTCAATCTGTTCGCATCTGGATGACTCGCAACTTCCAACACATGTCCAACAACAACACCCTCCAGTTTTCCTCCAATTTTTTTCACCTCCTCTACCTCAAAGGCATGCTTTGTCATTTTTTGAGCCAATTCTTGTGGGGACAGATTTGTATTTGATAATTCTTTTATCCAGCTATATAAATATTTCATATTCTTTTATTTTTCAATTTAAAATTCAATTACGCTGTCATCCTGAACTTGTTTCAGGATCCCCTTGTTTCAGCACATGTTTCAATAATATTCTGGGATTCTGAATCAAGTTCAGAATGACATGTTATATACTATAACTCAAAATTGTTTGATGAACCTCAAGTCTCCACCGTGAAACAATCTGATGTCATCAATCTTGTGTCTCATCATGGCAATTCTCTCAATTCCAAATCCCCAAGCAAATCCTTGATATCTTCCTTTCTCATATCCCGCCGCCTCAAAAACAGCCTGATTCACCATCCCAGCTCCACCAATTTCAATCCATCCGGTTCTTCCACAAGTTGAACAACCCTTTCCATCACAAACTGTGCAACTAATGTCGAACTCAAAACTAGGTTCTGTGAACGGGAAGAAACTCGGACGAATTCTCACGTCAACATCTTTTTTGAAGAACATTGAAAAAAATTGTTGTGCAATATTTTTGAAATGACCAACATTGACATCATCTCCCACAACTAAAGCTTCGAATTGATAGAAAGTATGGTCATGGGAAGCATCTGTTGCTTCATTCCGAAAACACTTCCCCGGGGCAATCACCCTGAAAGGAGGTTTGTGACTCTCCATATAATGAATCTGCATTGGAGATGTGTGCGGCCTCAGAGCTTTCCTTTCTCCATCTTTCCCTTTGATCCAAAAAGTATCCCAAGCATCTCTAGCTGGATGATTCTCTGGAATATTTAGCTTATCAAAATTATACTCTTCTGTTTCAATCTCAACACCGTCAGTCACGTCAAACCCCATTGAAGAGAAAATATCAATCAACTCACTTTGAATTTGAGTAATGAGATGCAAATGTCCCACCTCTTTCTTTTTTCCTGGGATAGTCACGTCAATTCTGTCTTTCAAAAGACTAGCTTGCGATTTGATGTTTTTTTCCAATGCGTCAATCTTTGAAGCTATTTCATTTTTCACCTCATTTGCAAGAGGACCGATCTTTTTTTTCTCATCCACACTCAAATCCTTGAGACCCTTCAGAGCCTCACCTAACTCACTTTTTCTTCCCAAATATTTCACTCGAATGTCGTTTAGTACATCCAAATCAGAAACATTTTCGATTTCTCCGAGAAACTCGCTTTTGATGTTTAATATTTTCTGTTCAAGCATTTTTTTATACTACATATAATGTCATTCCGGAAAATATATTTTTCAAATTGAGGAACGAAATTTAGAAAAATAATTTATCCGGAATCTACACTTAATATAACTACAGATTTTATTTATTTTACTGTAATCAGTTAAGAATGGATTCCGGATAAGTTAATTCCTAAGGACTCGTACCTTGTCCAAGAAATTATACTTTCCGGAATGACACAACGTAAAAATCTATCTATTTATGTCAATTTAAAGTGTAACTCAAAAAGGTTTGAAGGTCAAAATAAAAAAGAAGCGTAAGTCGGGTCATTATAAACCCGACTTACGCCTAGACTCATCCACTACATCAAGAATGGGGGCAGCCACACCTCTCAGAACACTACTATTCTGAGATATCTCAGTTTAGTTACCTCAAAGGCTCACCAGCTTCCCTTCTTGCTGTAATTGCAACCTTACAATCATCATTCAATTCCCAGCGCACTCTTGCCTTGCCTCCTATTACCTCGGTAATTTTAAGAGCGTGTCCAGCTTTAGAGCAATCTTTTCGATTATCTTCAATATGAGCGAGAAGATAATCTATTGTTACTAACTTTCCATCATCCCCCTCCAACTCAATGCCAGCAACAATTCCAAAGCATTCTGTTGGAGTATGATTGGTCATCATGCTTGAGACAAAACCAACATCCCGGATGTGATCTCTGCTATACAAGATCTTAAATCTCTCCACTCTTCTCCCGCCCCAACGCTGAGTCACCTCTTCCGCCAGTTCGCGATTTCTTTCGCGACATACATTAATCAAGTACCAACAAAGAAGCCCCGCGACGCTCAGTGCAAAAACAACAATTGTTCCATCCATCCTCTCCTCCTTAAAAAACGATGTTTGATAATATTGACGTTGCAAAAAAATTTTTGCACAAAAACACAGAAATGTAAAGAAAAACCCCGATGAATCGGGGTTTTTCTTTTGATTCTAATCAGCTACTACTCAAGCTTTATGTAACTATGTCATCCTGAACTTGATTCATGATCCCCAAGTATTAGCACTAGTGATATTATTCTGGGATTCTGAAACAAGTTCAGAATGACATGTCTATTAAAAAGGTTATCTAAAATACTTCCTAAAAGACAATTTTTCTGAAATTATGTTTTCCAACTTTGACCACCTTTCCGTCATGCTCCTTGGTTAGAACAAAATTTACATCTGTAATTTTTTCTCCGTCTATACTCACTCCGCCTTGTTCAATTTTTCTTCGAGCGTCACCTTTGCTGGTTGCCAAGCCAAACTCAACCATAAAATCAGTAATTGCCGCACCACTTTTGGTTTTTGCTTCCTCAACCTCATCTGGAATCTCCTTGTTTTGAATGGTTTTGACAAAATATTCCTGAGCCTCACTGGCATCTTTTTCACTTCTAAAAAGTTTCACGATCTCAAAAGCAAGTTTCATTTTTGCATCACGAGGATTTTTCTTGATGTCCAAATCCTTGATTTCTCCCAAAGAAAGCTTGGTGCATCCAATGAACAATGGTTTGATCATTCCATCAGTGACACTCATCACCGCGCCATACAAATCATTTGAAGAAAGATCCAAAAACACTCCGGTTCCGGTTGATTTTGACATAAGCTCACCTGTTTTTTCGTCAGCAATCAAATTCGCCGCCACAACAAACTTGTTTTTTCCCTTCAATTTCTGAAGCAGTGTTCTTCCTGCAAGTGCATTGAAAATCTGATCCGTTCCACATAGCTCAACATCAACGTCCATCGCCACACTGTCATATCCTTGCATGAGAGGATACATGAACTCATGAACATAGATCGGCTTTTCTTCTTTCATTCTTTTTTCAAACATGTCCCTCTCAAGCATTTGCTGCACAGTGAAATTGCTTGCCAATTCCAAAACATCACCAAAATTCAATTTTCCTAGCCACTCAGAATTGTGCTTCACCTGCACAGGATTTTCTTTGTCTTCAAAAGAAAGAATGTTTTTCACTTGCTCAACCCATCCTTTGAAATTTTCTTCAACTTGTTCTTTGGTTTGCTTCACTCGAGCTGCTCCTTTGTCAGTTGGATCCCCAATCATTGAAGTGAAGTCCCCAATCAAAAAAATAACTTCATGACCAAGCTTTCTGAAATCCTCCAAAAGAATCAGATTCTGAGCGTGTCCCAGGTGAAGTGCAGCAGCTGTTGGGTCAGCACCCATGTAGAACCTTAGCTTCTCCCCACTCATCAGTTTTTCTTTGAGCCCTTCTTTTGTTGGCAAAATCCCATCCTCAGAAATCACTCCTCTCTCCAAAATCTCGTCTATTCTTTTTTCATCAGTAACAATGTTCATTTATATATCTTTTAGTATTTTTTATGCTTAAATAGTAACACCTCTCTGGAAAATTTTCAATTCAACAAAAGCACTGTCATCCTGAACTTGCTTTGCCTCGCCTAGGGCGGGATTCAGGATCCCCTTATCTCAGCACACGTTTCAATAATATTCCGGGATTCTGAATCAAGTTCAGAATGACAAGCAACGTGAGTTTAAATTTCACGTCAGTGAAAAGACGGTTTTTTCCAAATTGCATCATCCGCTCCCAATTTTTCCAATTTTTTTGACATGACAGGGTTTACAGAAAAGCCCACTACTTTTTTGGTTTGCTTTTTCACCTCATCCAAAACCGTATCAGAAGTGATCTTGTCTTTTTTCAAATGATAATCTAAATATACAACATCAAACATCTTGCCACTCTCTTTAAAACTCTTGAACGTCTCGAAATATTCCAAACAAATATTCTCACCGTCATGCAGATGTCTGATCTGTTTCATTCCAAATTTCCTGTCATCAATAAGTGCGATTCTTAGCATTTAGTTGATTGGTTAATTAGTTAATTAGTAAATTAGGAAAAGTAATTAGACTTCTCCATCTCAAGTCTCACATCACAAATTTCAAGCCTCATTTCATGCAACATCCTGCTGGAACGTAGTTTTTGCTTTTGGCGTCTTCAATGCTTTCAAAGCAAACTCTGTTTTCTTCTTTGATCCTTGTTGCCCAAGAACATGTCTTTTTGTGATATTTGTTTGAATTTTTACTTCCCACAAATTCACATTTCTCACTTTTCTCATTTGCCACACTCCCTCCATCTTTTGCCCCCAAAACATTAGATTCAGAAACTCCCATCGCCACACAACTCCCCGAGTCACTGAGCTTGACCACCTGATTCTCTGGAACTTTTTCAATGACCAATGGGTCTTTTTGCCAATCAGATCCTTTGAGAGCTCCTATTTCAAAAGAAATGACACTCACCAAAACCATTGCTAAAACCACAACGATTTTTTGCTCATATCTCTCCCAGAACTCTTTAATGACATTTTTCATACTCTTTCTCAAATCTCATATCTCAAATCTCATTCACTAGTTGACATAAATGAACAATCTGATATACTATATTCTGTTTAGTTGTATTAATTATAAACGTTTTTACGTTTTCCGACTAGACCGGATAATTTCTGAAAAATTCTAAATTTTAAATATTTGATCGCTGGGCTTAGCTATTCTAGAAACTAGACAATGCTGACTTCCAGTAAGATAAAATTATGGCACATCGTAAAGCCGGTGGATCAACACAACTTGGTCGCGATTCGATATCAAAAAGACTTGGAGTCAAGATCTTTGGTAGCGAAAAAGTAAAAACTGGAAACATCATCATTCGTCAAAGAGGAACAAAATTTCACCCAGGTGAAAACGTGAGAAGAGGAGAAGATGACACAATCTATGCAATCAAAGACGGGTTTGTGAAATTCACCAAGAAAAAAGTGAAAAGCTTCACAGGAAAAATCGTAAGAAGAAGATTTGTAAACGTACAAGATAAAGCTGAGTAAATTTTCGAAATAAAAAAGACCGCTTCATTTGAGGCGGTTTTTTTAGTATACAAATTACAAATTAATCTGAGTAGCAATCGTTTTCTATTGTCACCCCGGAAAGTATAATTTCTTGGGCGAGGTACGAGTCCTTAGAAATTAACTTATCCGGGGTCCATTCTTAATATAACTTCGGATAATATTTATCCACTACAGCTAAGTGAGAATGGATTCCGGATAAACTATTTTTCTCAGATTCGTTCCTCATCTGGAAAAATATGTTTTCTGGAATGACATAAAAAAAATGAAAAATAAAAAAATCCCGGGGCGACATGAGAGTCACTCCCGGGATTTAGACCTCCTCCAAAGGTCATCTAGATAAATACAGCAAGATTAGTCCATGTATTCCACACAATTGACCAATCATAGTAATAACGAAGCCAAACATAAATCATGGCCATAAAAACGGTGAGGATGGTGACGGGTACACCATAAGCCATAAACTTAGGAAAGCTGATTTTGTGTCCAGCTTTCTCTGCCAATCCTACCACGATGACGTTAGCAGAAGCACCAATAGGAGTTAAGTTTCCTCCAAGGCAAGATCCGAGCGCTAGAGACCACCAAATTGGCATAAGCTCAGGGTGTTGCAAAAGCTGCGTTCCTGTTTCATGAGGCCACAGTTCACGAGCCATATCAATCACCAATGGATTCATAGTAGCTACATAGGGGATATTATCTACAAATCCCGACATACCTGCTGAAAATCCAGTTATCAGCATAGCTGTATGGAAAAGATTTCCATCAGTAAAATTCAGCATTTCCTGTGACATCATTTTAATGGCTCCGACTTTAACCAATCCGCCAACCATTATAAACAATCCTGCAAAAAAGAAAATGACAGGCCATTCTATTTCAGAAAATACTTCCTTCAACTCTTTGGAGCCAGAACCAGAAAGAAGGAGAAGAAGTCCAGCACCAGACATTGCAATGGTAGCAGGTTGATAATGAAACTTTCCATGAAGTATAAAGCCAATAAGAACGATGCCGAGAACTATTAAAGACTTAGTGAGCATCACTGGATCCTTAATAGCTTTTTTCTCATCCATACCCATAACGAGCGCTTTGCGTTCCTCCTTTGCGCGAAGCCTCTTTCCAAAAAAGACCTTAATCAGAAGAACGCAAACGATCATCATAACAACCACAATAGGCGCCAAATGAATAATGAAATCAAGAAAACTCAACTTCGCCTTTGACGCAATCATAGTATTAGGAGGATCACCAATAAGAGTTGCTGTGCCACCAATATTGGACGCAAGGACCTCGATAATGAGAAAAGGAATAGCATCAATTTCAAGCGCATCTGCAATCATCAGGGTGACAGGAACCAACAAAAGCACCGTGGTCACATTATCAAGTAATGCCGAAAAAATCGCAGTAATAACACTGAAAAATACCAAAATCCTAAGTGGATCTGCGTCACACATTTTAGCACTTTTGATGGCAAGATACTTGAATAAACCTGTTTTACCAGTTGTTTCAACAATTATCATCATGCCAATCAAAAGACCTAGCACATTCCAGTCCACCCCCAGTTCCTCTATATGAAGAGCCTCGTGTTGCTCAAGTGTATAGGTAAGAATCATAAGCGCAGCACCACAAATTGCCACAATAGATTTATGAATTCTTCCTGAAATAATTAAGAATAGCGCACCTAAAAAAATAGAGCACGTTCTAATAAACTGATTATCCACTGATAAAACGACATGTTCCACCATAACAACCCTTTCTCCTCTTAGTTAGCTAGGTTTAAAAGTGCAATTTCTGCAATATCTCGAATATAAATCATTCCCTCTAGATTACCATTTTCCATAACAGGCATCCTTTGTAAGCCTTCTTTTCTCATAATATCCGAGCATTTTTTTAACGGCGTCTTAGGAGTAACGCTCTTAACATCTTTGGTCATGCATTCAGAGACTTTTTTATTTCTTATCTTCTCACTCTTTGCTGCATCAATAAGCATTCCGTCCCAAGCAAAATCAGATAATTGCTCATCTCCATAATCAGTGGATAAGGCATCCAAAATGTCTTTAATTGAAAGAATGCCGGCTACTTTTTCGTATTCCTTAACCAACATTCCTTTGACACTTGCTCCGTGAGGACGCTTTGTTTCAAGCATCTTCTTAGCCGCTTCCCTAAGAGTCATATCTGGACTCAAAAATTCCAAATCACATTCATGAACCATCAGGTCTTCAACCAACATCTTAACTTTCCTCCTATTTATCTAGGAAATAATTAAAAAGACAAAGCGCTGCGCCTTGCCTACCTATAACAAAGAACAACTTTCAGAAAATCCGAAAGTTCACCTCATTGTACGTTTGTTTTCAAAAAAAATCAAGGAAATTTCATCACACACAACACAAAACATAAAACATGTAACAACTCTCAGAATTCTTAATCAAATAAAAAAGCGCTTTTAGCGCTTTTTTATTCTATACTCTATGTTTTATGTTTCATGCTCTATGTTATGTGCTCTATGATCGCTTTGCTGCTTTCACAAATTCATAGAAAAGAGGATGAGCGTTGAGAGGATATGACTTGAATTCTGGATGAAACTGGGTTGCCAAGAAGAACGGATGCTTTTCTTTTGGAAGTTCTGCAATTTCCATGAGTTTTCCATCTTTTGATTTTCCTGAAAAAACAAGTCCTGCTTTTTCAATTCGCTCAATATATTCAGGATTCACTTCCCATCTATGACGATGTCTTTCTGAAATTTGCGCCTTTCCATATGCTTTTCTGGCAATAGTTCCTGATTCCAAAAATGCATCATATGCACCAAGTCTCATAGTTGCTCCATAATTTTTGTCTTCAAGATTTTTCTTTTGCTCAGGCATAATGTCAATGACAGGATTTTTTGTTTTTCTGTCAACTTCTGTTGTGTGAGCGTCTTGGAGACCCAAAATATTTCTTGCATAATCAATCACACTCAGCTGCATTCCATAACAAAGACCAAAAAAAGGAATTTTATTTTCTCTGCAATATCCAATCGCTTTGATTTTCCCTTCAATTCCTCTGTGACCAAATCCTCCAGGAACAAGCACTCCGTCATATTCTTTCAATTCATCAACTTTCCTCTTTCCAGTTTCAAAATCTTCTGAATTGATCCAGTGAATGTCCGGCTTCACTTTCGCTTTGTAGCACGCATGCTTCAGTGCTTCAATTACACTAATATACGCATCGCTCAAAACAAAGTCTCCTGTTTCAAAATATTTTCCAGTAATCGCAATTTTCACAGAACCTTTTGAATTTCGTATATTATCAACCAACTCATGCCATCGACTCAAATCTGTCTTTTTCACAGGAAGATCCAATTTCTTGAGAATTCTTCTGCTCAAATCGTCATGTTCAAAATTAATCGGGACTTCATACACTGAATTGATGTCTGGAGCGGAGATAATATCCTTCTTCTCGACGTTGCAAAACATTGCGATTTTTTCTTTTCTTTTTTCATCAATTGCAACTTCACTTCTTGCAATAATCACATCTGGATTGATTCCATTGGCATTCAATTCGCGCACAGCTTGCTGAGTTGGCTTTGTTTTCATTTCTCCAACTTTTGGAGGATATGGAAGATATGTGATCATTACAAACATCACATCATGAGGATTGTTGAGCTTCATTTGACGAGCCGCTTCCATGAAAAGCATGTTTTCATAGTCCCCAATAGTTCCTCCGATCTCCGTGATTACAATGTCAGCATCATTGTTTTTTCCAGCATTTTTGATAGTGTGAATGACTTCATCAGTAACATGTGGAATAATTTGAACACATTTTCCCTTGTATTCAAGATTTCTCTCTCTTTGAATCACTTTTTGATATACACTTCCAGTGGTCATATAGTTTGTTGGAGGAAGCGTAATTTCCATGAATCTCTCATAATTTCCCATATCTTGATCCGTCTCAAGTCCACTGTCCATCACAAAAACCTCGCCATGTTCCGTTGGATTCATTGTTCCTGCATCAACATTCACATATGGATCTATTTTAACAGCAGTAACGTTAAATCCTCTCGCCTTCAAAATCGCACCAATAGATGAAGCAGCGACTCCCTTTCCAATTCCACTCATCACACCACCTAAAACGAATATGTACTTTGCTTTTTTCTTCTTCATATTTTTGTAAAAATTTAGACAAAAAGTCGCATTTGGAAGCGACTTTTTGGTTTTTAAGCTACACACAAAAAAATTATTCTTCTTCAATGGAAATAACCACTTTAGCACTAATGTCATTGTCCAGCACTAGTTTCAATTCTTTCTCTCCAGCTTCTTTGATTGGTGAATCTAAAGCAATCATATCTTCTTCAATTTCAGCCACAATCTTTTGAATTTCAACCAAAACATCCTTTGCATTGATTGACCCAAAAAGTTTTCCTCCTTTTCCTTTTGCTTTGATTGTAAATTTCTTTCCTTCTAAAGAATTTGCAATTTCTCTCAGTGTTTCTTTTCTTTCTTTCTCTTCTTGCTCAATATTTGCCTTTTCTTGTTGCACCTTCTTCATAGCTCCATCTGTTGCAATTTGCGCCAAACCTTTTGCAAAAAGAAAATTTCGCGCATAACCATCAGAAACTGTTTTCACATCTCCGGCACGTCCTAGCTTTTTCACATCTTTAGTCAAAATTACCTTCATAATATTAAATCGGTTAACTTATTATCTGCTTTTCAACTCCTCTCATTCTATCCAAAAAAATCGTGTTTGGCAAATCAAATATGCCTATTTTTAACAATCATTTCAAATCCATTGTTTTTGCATATTTTTGCATATTCCCAAGCGCTCGGACGAATCTTTCGCTCCATTGTCAAAAAATCAACCTCCACCAAACCAAATCTCGGCCAAAATCCTTTATCCCATTCAAAATTATCCAGAAGCGACCAATAGAAATATCCTCGAACGTCCACACCTTCAGAAATGGCTTTGTGCACCCAATATAAATGATTCTTAATGAAAGCAGCTCTCCTGGAATCATCCGCATCCGCCAAGCCGTTTTCGGTCACATACACAGGAAGATTGTATTTTTTCATTTTTTTGAGAATATAATAAATCCCCTTAGGGCAAATTTCCCATCCTAAATCTGAAGTAATCCCACTACCATCAGAAAGTCCTCGCGGAAATTTTGCAAGCTTGTGAAAATAGTATTGCACTGCCAAGAAGTCATTTTTTCCATGAGTCAAATTCAAAAATTCCTTATTTGCAAAATGCCTCACAATCCTTGCCATTATCCTGTCGAGAGGAGAAAATCTGTGAAACGGCTCAATGTACATTGAAATATTTGAAAATCCAACCTTTGCGGTAGGCTGAATCCTATGAATTTCATCATAGGAAAGTTTGTGTGCACGCGAAAGATTTTTGAAAACTCTAATCACACTAAAAATATCTTTTTTTTGTGGAGGCCACGCTCCTTTCATATACGCCGATCCAATCACAGAAGTAGGTTCATTGAGAGTAATCCAAAAATCAGCATATGCACCCAGCTCTCTCACAACATGACTCGCATATCTTGAAAAATATCTCCCAAACTTCCTATTTTCCTCCCCGCCCATCTCAGTAAGCCATAATGGATTTGTCCAATGCCAAAGAGTAACAAAAGGAGTGATTCCTTTTGCTCGAAGATCTCTAAGCACTTGCTTGTAGTGCTCAATTGCTTTTTTGTCAAAAACACCTTCTTTCGGCTCAATTCGAGACCACTCAATAGAAAATCTGTGAGCATTGTGACCTAGTTTTTTGGCAATCGAAAAATCATTAGAAAATCGATTAAAATGATCACACGCTTTCCCTGAAATATAGTTCTTAGCCTCAAACATCTCTGGAAAATGAGCCTTCTGCCAAAGATTCCAATTATCACCAGCCTCTTTGGCAAGTCTATTGGCGTTTTTCTTTTCCCACTCACTCCAGTTATTATGCGTTCCTCCCTCCACCTGATGAGAAGACGTAGCGGCTCCCCAAAAAAAATTCTTCGGGAAAGCTATTTTTTCTTTTTTAATGTGTTTATCTCCAGAAAATTGCATACGGTTTTTTCTAAAAAGAAATAATAAAAGCTTTATTTATTTATTGCTTTTTTTCAATATTATCCACAAAATTAGTAAATTCTTTCTCATTTCCATATTCTAAGAAATCTTTGTGATGCGGAGATTCAACGAATCCATCATCTCTATTGTGTTTGATTCCACACCAATATTTTTCCGTTTTTCCAGCAATCACCCAACAATAATACAAAAGTCCATTGCCGTATCCACAATATGCACAATATATTTTCTCATCAAACTTCAAATATGACAATTTATGTCTGTCAATCTTGATGTAGTCAGACCTCTTCACCAAAGGTATCCCAAACAAAGGAAAACAAATTATGTGATAAATCGTGAAAAACAAATCCAAAATAACAAGTGGTACGATCATTAGATATATAAAAGGAAAAGCTATGGCATGCTTCACTGAATGTGCGTTTTTTCTAAACTCCATTATTAACGTTTCTGTTACTTTTCTTTTAGGATTTGCAAAATTTTGTCTATTTTATTTCTCTCAAGCTTGTTCAAGTGTTCTTGAATGGATACAATGTCTCTTGCTGCTTTTCTGTCCGTTGCTAAATCTATCTCGGATTTTTTTCTGTCTCTGATAGCAGCTCTGTTTTGGCTCATCATGATGATTGGTGCTGCATAGGCCGCTTGAAAACTTAAAGTAAGATTCAAAAGAATGAAAGGATATGGATCCCAGTGCTGCACCCAAGCAACTAGATTCAAAACAATCCAAATTGCCAAAATAATGCTTTGAATAATGATGAACCTCCAGCTACCAATTATCAATGTGATTCTATCTGATGTTCTTTCGCCAAATGTTGGCTTGTTTCCATTGGGCATGATTTTGTTTTTTGTTAATTTTTATTTAAAAAATGATTATTATTTTTTCTTAATTTCCTTGAATCCTCCAGGCATCCATTTCTGAAGAACCTCGGGAATTTTGACACTTCCATCCGCTTGCTGATAATTTTCCAGAATAGCCACAAAAATTCTTGGTGATGGAAGAGCGGTATTATTCAAAAGATAGGCAAATTTCTTGTTTCCATCTTTGTCCACATATTTCACATTCAATCTTCTTGCCTGCCAATCCAAAAAGTTTGAAGCACTTCCGGTTTCTCCCCAACGGTCAAGTCCCGGCATCCAGGCTTCCAAATCAAACATCTTATACTTCCCTGTTCCCATATCCCCTGTGCAAATTTGAAGTATTCGATAAGGAAGTCCTAATTCCTCATGCATTTCTCTTGAAATGTTCACCATTTCTTGTTGCAACTTGTCAGATTCATCAATGTCAGCCTTTGAAACAACAATTTGCTCCACTTTCATGAATTCATGCACGCGATACATCCCCTTCGTGTCTTTTCCATAACTTCCAATTTCACTTCTGTAACACTGAGAATATCCGCAAGTCCTGATCGGCAAATCCTCCTCTTTCAAAACCTCGTCAGCATAATATGCTAAAAGTGAAGGTTCTGCAGTCCCCACAAGAAACTTTTTTTCTTTGTCAGTGCTTCCATCTGCATCCTTTTCAGAAGTAGCCACCTGATAGATCTCGTCAACTTCCCCGTCATATTCAACTCCCTTGAAATATCCACTTCCAAAAAGAGCAAATTCCTTCACAAGTGTTGGCGGAATCATTGGCCCAAAACCTTTTTCAATCATTTTGTTCACCGCATACATCATTGTTGCCATCACCAAAGAAACTCCTTCATTTTTCAAATAGTACCCTCGGTATCCACCCACTTTCGCACCTTTTTCAAGGTCCAAAATGTCCAAATCACGCCCAATCTCAATGTGATTTTTCACCTCAAAATCAAACTCAGGAATTTCTCCCCAACGATCAATTTCAACGTTGTCATCCTCGCTTTTTCCCTTTGGAACATCCGGAGCAGGAATTGTTGGAACTTGCACCATGAGCTCATCAAATTGTCTTTTGATTTCCTTATATTCTGGTTCCAATTTTCCAATCTTATCCTTAATTTTCTTTCCTTCAGCAATCACCTTTTGCTTGTCAGTGGCGGTCGCAATTTCATCATTAATCTTGTTTCTTTTCGCTTGAAGCTCTTCAATTTCTTGAATCATTTCCACTCTTTTCTCATCAAGATCCAAAAGGTTTTCCAAATCCAATTTGAGACCCTTATCCTCAATAGCTTTTTTCAAAGCCTTTTTATTCTCTCGTATAAATTTAATGTCTAACATATGTTTATCATTCTGACTCTTTCTGCCTGAAATCAGAATTCTTATCTTATAATTTTTAATTTTTCACACTCAAAAAATCCCTCACCTAAAAAAGGGGCGACAAAAAATGATCGTCTGTAAATCTCCTGTTCATACACCCATCCTATCATGAAAAAAGTTCAAAGTCCATAAGAATAAAAGCCAAAAATCAGACAATAAAAAAACTCCGTTTTCAGCATAGTGAAAAAGGAGTGGCTGGGGGACAGGGATTCGAACCCCAATAGGCGGACCCAGAGTCCGCAGTCTTGCCGTTAGACGACCCCCCATATACTCTCCAAAAGTATTTTTGTCAACCACGAAGAACCTTAATGTCATCCATGTTTCTGATGTCTACTATCTTGGATGATTTGATTCTTGAAATTTTTCCGGCGTCTACCACAAGGTCTGGGGGATTTTTTTTGAAAAAACCCGCCAAATCACTCACCTCATCGATGGGCTCACTCCCTGTCACATTCAGACTGGTGGAAGCCAATGGGGTGTCCGCTCTTTTGAGAACTTTCATGAGAAATTCACTTTTCTTTGGAATTCGAACAGCAATCCCAAGACTTGGGCTCGTGAAGTGTTCTCCTAGATTTCCACGACTCCTGAGAATCACTGTGATTGGACGAGACTTCTCCAAAGTTTTTTTGATATATTCATATTGCTTTTGACTCAAGAAACAATATTTCCTGATCATGCAAAAACTTTTCATGAGCACCAAAGAGGTTTTTTCTCGAGACATCTTTTTAATGGAATACAATTTTTTCACCGCATGATCATCAGTTGCATCACAAGAAAAACCATAGATTGTGTCTGAAGGAGCAACAATGACTCCACCTTTTTTGATCTCATCAACAACAGCGTCAACATTTTGCCTTGAAAAATCCTTTAATTTTATTTTTATCCTTCGCATAATTTTAGATTTACAAATAATCCTTCCTCCCCTCCTCGGGAGGAGGGGAATGAGGGGAGGTGCGAAACATTATGCGTGTATTTACCTATAGTTTCTAACCCCTCCCCAACCCTCCCCTTCAAAGGGGAGGAGGATAATATTTTATTTTATTTTAAATTTACACAATTACTATACACAACTAAACAATACTCAAAAGTTTTTCATGAAGTTCCTTTGAAGAAGTTGTGAGCACATCTCCATTTGTGTTTCCCTGCCAATCTTTTCCGCTGAAATCCGTGATGATTGCTCCTGCTTCCTGAGCAATGATGCAACCCGGCTTGAAATCCATAAGCTTCACTCCTTTTGCTACAAAACCATTCAATCTTCCGCATGCAACATAACAAAGCTCCAAATCAGCACTTCCAAACTTTCGAAATTCTCTGGCTTCTGGTTTCACTTTTTTCATCATGTCGATCATATATTTGATGTCATCCACTGACTTCCCGTGACAATATCCAAAAAAGGCATCGTTATATTTCGTTTCGCTATCCACAAAAATTCTTTTTTCATTCAAAAACGCTCCCTGCTCTTTTTCAGCCCAAAAAAGCTCATTAGTTATTGGCTGAAAAACAGCTCCCAAAACAACTCTTCCATTCACCTCTAACGCAACAGCAATATTGAAAAAAGGAATCTTTTTTGAAAAATTTGTTGTTCCATCAATTGGATCAATCACCCAAGAAAATTTAGAATCTTTTCCATTTCCTCCAGCCTCTTCCGACATGATTCTGTGTTCCGGAAAAGTCTCACTAACAATTTCAATGATTTTTCTTTCCGCCTCCAAATCAGCACTAGTCACATAGCTCCTATCATCCTTCACAAAGGTATCAAAACTTCCAAAAAACATCTCTTTCACTATTTTTCCGGCCTCCTGAGCAGCTCTCTTTGCAACCTCTAATTCATTACTATATTTACTCATTATTTTCAATAATTACACAATTTAAACTATTTTTTCTTCTAGTGCTATACTGTCATTCCGAAAAATAATTTATCCGGAATCTACACTTAATATAAATTTAGATTTTATTTAATTTACTGCGATTACTTAAGGATGGATTCCGGATAAGTTAATTTCCAGAATGACACAATGCAAAAATCAACCTAATCATTAATAATTTCACTTTTCACATTATTCAATATTACCCTTTGATATATCCCGAACTTTGAAGTGATCTCTCTAAAGTATAGCGTCAAAATCATTGAAATGGAAACTGCCAAGTTAATGTTCACAAAAGAAATCACATAGAAGGAAGCGCTTCCCAAAAATGCACAGAAAATGTAGTTTGATCCTTTCTTGAGAGCAAACGGCTCATCTCCCATTATAGCATCTCTGATCACTCCTCCACCAAAACCACTGATCATTCCTCCAAATGTGCACACCAAAAATGAAATAACTGTAATTCCTGTTTGTCCTTCAAATAGGAAAGCACTGGTGACCGAAGCTCCAATAATCACAAAAACAGCCAACCCCACCGAGTCAATGAACCGAAAAAAAGAATATGTTCGCTTGAAGAATGTTGGCATGACATAAATCAAGAGCCCTGCCAAAATTCCTACTAAAAAATAATTTGGGTCTTTCAAATAGAAAAGCGGTGTCCTTCCAATCATCAAATCACGAAAGGTTCCTCCTCCCACGGCTGTAATCACACCCAAAATAATCACACCAAAAACATTAAGTTCTCGTCCTTTGGCTTTGTATGCCCCTGTCACTGCAAATGCAAATGTTCCGAGTAAATCCAGAAAATACATATTTTTTTTATTCTTTAAACTTAAACTAAATCTTTTCTTCAATCACTGCCTCGTCTTCCTTTGTTTTTTCCTCTTCTTCTTTTCTGTCAATTTCATCTATCATTTCTCTTTGTCTCCCTTGTCCCACGCTCCACACAAAAAAATTGCTACTCACATCTTCTTTGGTAATTTCTTTTGATTCAGATCTGTCATCAAATATCATTATTGAATTTCCGGAATAGAATTTCTCTGATGAATTCTTAATTTCATTCACAAATTCAACTTCTCCGCCAATAATCACAAGCTTAACATTTCTTTCCTCATCTCTTCTGACAATTAACGTGCCATTTTTTGGAACAAGCTTGTGATTTCCAATTAAAATTGAATATTCTACATTTTCAAATTCATCCATTCTGCTATATATTTCTCCTTGAATCAACTTTACTTCTATTTTTTTCTTGGAAAATTCCACTTCTGCCTGTGTTTGCTCATCAAGTCTTAAGACTACTCCATTTTCAAATAAGATGAATGCTCGAGACTTTTCTTTTGTTCGAAACTGAACATCATCAGAAATAACTTCTTTTTCTTTTGCCAAAGTCCAACCCAAATCATCCTTTTCCTTTTTTTCCAAGATTCCATCCAGGCTCTCGATCACACAGTTGTTGCTGAAAATGAGCTCTTGTGAAGAGCTTTCACCATATTCAAAAGAAACGTCTTTCTTTGGAGTATCGAAAAATTCAAAAAAAATTATTACTCCAAGAGAAATAACAACAATAAAGATTATAATTCCTGCAGACACGTTTCTCATTTTTTGTTTTTCAATTTCGATGACTTATAAATTTCCGGCTTATGTGCTTTGAGATTCACAATCTTAGTTTTTTCTAGTCCCATTTTTTGAAGTCTGACTCTCAACTCATCCACAAAAAAATTCTGATCATATCCCAAACAAATCACATCCGGCCTCTTTTTTTCTATGATAGCATATT
This sequence comes from Candidatus Moraniibacteriota bacterium, assembly GCA_029865125.1. Classification (GTDB taxonomy): domain Bacteria; phylum Patescibacteriota; class Minisyncoccia; order Moranbacterales; family UBA9337; genus JAOUHN01. The sequence continues at coordinate 10,020 of JAOUHN010000003.1, read as the reverse complement.
TGTCATCCAACTCTCCCAAAACAACTTCTTCCGCCAAGCCACTCTTCTCAATCACAGCCTTTCTTTTTTCTTCGTTGTTCAGAGGATAATCCCCCTTCACATTCTTCACAGTCTCATCTCTCCCAACCACAACAATCATGTGATCACCGAAATCTCTCGCTTGCGCAATCAAATTCTTGTGTCCCTCATGAAAAATATCAAAGGTCCCAAATATCATTACTTTTTTCATAAAATTAGTAACCAGTAATTCGTAATTAGTAACTAGGAATAAAAAAACTCTCTAAGACATGTCATCCTGAACTTGCTATGCCTCGCCTCGGGCGGGATTCAGGATCCCCGAATACTAGAACATGCGGTATTATTTTGGGATTCTGTCTGCCAGTTGGCGGACAGAATGACAAATAGAGTTAACTTTAATTTTCTCTACTCAAGTGTCTCAATAATTCTTTTATCCCCAAGCTTCTATGCCCCACAAACATCTTTTCTTCATCACCGAGCTCTGCAAAAGTTTTTCCAAATTTTTTTGACTCAAAAATAGAATCATATCCAAAAAACTGATCTCCTCTAAACTCATCCACAACAACACCTTCCGCTTCATTTACATTTTCCCAAAACTTTTTCTTTTCTGGGTCATATAACGCAACAGCCCCAATGTATTTTGCAGTCCATTTTTCTTTTGGAAACTTTTTCAATTTTTCAATAAGTGCCGCGCATCGATCCTTGTCACTTCCCTTCATCCATCTTTTGGAACTCACGCCAGGAAAACCATCCAGTGCGTTCACAAAAATTCCAAAGTCATCTGAAAGCGAAGGGAGTCCTGATTTCTCAGCATAGAACTTTGCTTTTTTCTTTGCATTTTCCAAAAGAGTTTCTTGATCTTCCTCCACATCATCAAAAATCCCAACGTCTTTCAGTGAAAGAAGTTCAATGTCACTTCCAAGATTCTCAAAAATTCTTTTGAACTGACTCAGCTTATCTTGATTTCCTGTAGCGATTAATATCTTCATGTTTCAAAAAAATTACACTCCCAACTCATCAGAAATTTCTTTCAAGGAATTTAGTCCGATCTCCAGGAATTCATCCAAGCTCAATCCGATTTTCTCACATTCACATATAATGTCCCTGTTGCATTTTTCGGCAAACTTCTTGTTTTTGAATTTCTTCTTCAAAGACTTCAATTCCAGTCCATCAATTTTTTTGTCCGGACGAATCATGACGGATGCCATAATCAACCCTGTCAGTGTCTCTGCTGCTGCCAATGAGTGCTGAAGTCGGGTTTCCCTATTCTTGTCTTTCAAAAATTCACATGGTTCATATCCATAATTGTGAGACTGAATCGTTTCAATCAAGAAATCACTAGCCCCGGCTTTCTTCAATATCTCTGCAGCCTTGATACAGTGCTCTTTTGAGTCCTCTTTTGTTGCGTCCCAGTCAATGTCATGCAACAGCCCAATGATTCCCCATTTTTCTTCATCTTCACCAAAATGCTTGGCAAGTCCTCTCATGATCGCCTCACTCTCCAAAGAGTGTAGTTTTGTCACAGGGTCTTTGATATGCTTTTTAATCAAAGATTGAGCCTGTTTTAAAGTAACCCCTAAATCATTTTTTGCTTCTGCTTCTGCTTCAAAATAACTCATACAACTTCCATCATCTTCGATTCTACGAGCAAAAACTTCGACTTTCGGTTTCACCAAAGGAAACAAGGTCACTTCTCTCAAGGTCTTGTCTTCAAGGAATGCGAACAGTCTTTCACCCACTCCAAATCCACATGTTGGTGGCATTCCGTGTTCAAGCATCTCAACAAATTCCCAGTCCGGCATCATGGCCTCTTCATCTCCTTTGTCCAAAAGTTTTTGCTGCTCTTCAAATCTCTCCCTTTGATCAAGTGGGTCATTGAGCTCGCTGTATCCATTTCCAACTTCAGCCCCTCCAATGATCACCTGAAAACGACTCACTTGCCCTGGAGATTCAACTTTTTCTTTTGCAAGAGGAGAAACAAACAAAGGATGATTGATGAGAAATGCAGGTCCTCCGATATTTTTTCTGCAATATTTCCAAAGAGAATCCGTAAGTCTCTCTTTGTTGTCTCCTTCATATTTCACTCCAAGCTCTTTCAATTTCTTCTTCATTTCATCTTCAGAAGCGCTCACAACATCAACGCCTGTTTGCTTTTTGATTTCTTCAACATAATCAATTTTTTTCCAGTCGTCGGCAAAATCAAAAGTGTGACCACGAGTTTCAAACTTGGTTTTTCCATACACTTCCTTTGCAATGTGCCGGTACATTTCTTTTGTGAGCTCCATTCCATCATCATAATTCGCATATGCCCAATAGAATTCCATGTTGGTGAATTCTTGAAGATGATTCGGGCTTGTTCCTTCATTTCGAAAAGCTCTTCCGATTTCAAAAGTTTTTTCAAATCCAGCTGCCATCAGTCTTTTTTGCCAAAGCTCTCCAATTGAAATTCTCATGAAAACATCCATGTCAAAATCATTGTGATGTGTTTTGAAAGGTCTCGCTTCTGCTCCACCAGTAGTCGTTTCAATATATGGAGTTTCAACTTCCATGAAATCTTTTTCAATCATGAAATTTCTCATTGCTCTCCAAAAAGCAGCGCGCCGAACAAACATTTCACGTTCATCTTTGTTGAAAAACAAATCCAAATATCTTTTTCTGAATTTCTCTTCTTCATTTTTGAATCCAAAATGCTCAGTTGGAAATGGTGCTAATGATTTACTCAGAACTTTCCAATCAACAACCTTCAAAGATTTTTCTTCTGTTTTTGTCAAAAAAAGCTCCCCTTTCACTTGAACAAAATCTCCGAGTTCAATGCTTTTCACAAAAAGCTTGAATTTGTCTTGATCCATGTTTTTCTTGTTGAAAAACAATTGGATTTTTCCTGATCCGTCTTCAATGTGACAAAAAGCAGATCCTCCCATCGGACGCATTGAAGTTATTCTCCCCACCAAAAAGATTTCTTTTTTGATCTCATCAAATTTTTCCAAAGCCTCAGCATTCTCAAAAGAACGCTCGCACTTCTCAGGATACACCTCCATCCCAGCATTTTTCAGGTTTTCCATTTTTTCTAACTTGATTTTCCTAATATCTTCTCGCATTTTTTTGATCTAGTTATTGCTCGTATTAACTATTCTAATTTACCCTATTTAAGCAATAAATGCAATTGGAATGAGAGTTGAGAAATAAAATACCTTAATACTATTTGTCATCCTGAACTTGCTTTGCCTCGCCTTGGGCGGGTTTCAGGATCTCATAATCAAGCACTGTAAATATTATAAATCAGTAATTGCATTAAATGTGTAGCACGACCATTTTATAGAGTCAGTGATAGTTGCTAGGGATTCTGAAACAAGTTCAGAATGACACGATTGTGCAGGATTTTTCAAAACAAAAACAGTCCTGAAGAAATCAGGACTGTTTTTTGAAAGGATAAAAACTATTTCACATCAAGGATTGAATATTTCACAATTCCGCTTGGAACTTCAACATTCACACTGTCTCCTTTTTTCTTTCCCATGAAAGCTTTTCCAATTGGAGACTCGTTTGAAATCTTGTTTTCCCCTGGGTCAGCCTCGTTTGATCCAACAATATGAAAAGTCATTTTGTTTCCACCAAACTCAACATCAACACTGGAACCGATTTCAATTGTGTCTGAAGCTTCATCGTGTTCAACAATTTGAGCTTCTTTGATCATAACTTCAAGCTGAGCAACTCTGGTTTCATTCTCAGTTTGTTGTCTCTTAGCTTCGCTATATTCAGCATTTTCACTCAAATCTCCTTGTTCTTTGGCCTCTTTGATAGCTTGTGCAATTTCCTGGCGAACAGTCGTTTTTCTGTGCTCCAACTCATCTTTGAGTTTTTTATATCCTTCTTGAGTAACAAGTTTAGTCATTTTGTTTTTAGCTTAAAAATTAAAAAGATTAACCATACGGTAATCTTTTGATATGTAATGTTTCAAAATAATACTACCAGAAAGAGAAAGTATGTCAACCTGTTGTCATGTAGCATGGAACATGAAGCATAAAACATAAAACACATAACATGAGAAATGCAACAAAAACTTCTAATTTACTAATCAACTACTTAACTAAAATAAAAACTGCTTTTTGAAAAGCAGTTTTTATTTTTCTTGTAGCCCGTAGGAGAATCGAACTCCTGTTACCAGGATGAGAACCTGGCGTCCTAGCCACTAGACGAACGGGCCTTAACTTAGAAGATAATAACAAATTTCAAAAAAAATATCAAGTACAAAAACAAAGCCGCCGGCTGTGAAAAGAATGAGTGATTGTCACTCTTCTTTCACTTTCGCAATGTTGCGAACCGGTGGCTACTAAGAGGCATACATCTCAAGCTATGCTCCTTATATTCCATTCATGGAACGGTAGCATTGATCAATAATGTCTTTTTCGTTTTCGCCCATTTCCATACGCTCGTAGAACATAGGGCTTTCTTTCATGATTTCAAACGTCTCTGTCCATGATACCTTGATGATGATTAACATGACTTTCCCTCCTATGCACGGAAAAGATTTTTTGTTTTTTGCCTCTTTTGAAAATAACAAAAGACAACTCCCCTAAAAGAAACTGTCTTTTGTTTTCAAAGCTACAATGCATTAATCTATGATATTCTGTTTTTAATAGTGATTTTTGTTTTTTTGATCTGTACCCCGATTATCCCACTTTTTCTCTTTCTGTCAAGAGAGTTATCCACAATAGAGTCAAAAGTTCAAATTCATCCACCCAAGGCGGATCAACCCGGGGTTGAAAAGTCAAAAGAAAAATCCTAAAAATAAACTTATTCAATCAATTCACATTTTTTATCATCACACTCATACGCAACATCCCCTTCTTTGTCAGTTCTCAAAACCTCTATCTCACCATTTCCAAGAGCACTCAAAGTATTCTCGTGCGGATGACCATATTTGTTGTCCGCCCCAACTGAGATTATCGCTTCACTTGGGTCAACTGCACTCAAGAATTTTTCACCTGTGGAATTTTTGGATCCGTGATGAGCCACCTTCAAAACATCTGCGCTCAAATCAATTCCTCTCTCAATCATTTCGTTTTCCTCTCGCTTGGCAATGTCTCCTGTGAGCAGAAAACTTTTTTGCCCTGATTGAATTTTCATGACCACACTTGAGTTATTTGATTTTCCTTTTCCACTCACATCAACAGAATAGAAAGGAAACAAAATTTCAGCCGTCAAATTGCTCCCTGCCACAATTTTTGTTCCTTGAACCGCATCAACCACATCTGCATTTTCCTGCTCAATCAATTTCTCCCAGGCTTGTTGAACCTTGGTTTGAGAATCATATCCTGTCACAACAATTAATTTCACTTCATAGCTCTGAAGCACTCCCAAAAGACCACTGACATGATCAGCATCCGGATGAGTCAGAACAAGCACCTCAATTTTCCTGTCCCAAAACGGAATGAGTCTTCCCAATTTTTCCAAAAGAACCTTTCTGCTTTCTCCGCCGTCAACGAGTATTTGCGCACTTCCATTTGAAATCAAAATGCTGTCTCCTTGTCCCACATCCAAGAAAGTTACTTTTGTTTTTGAATCACTTCCCAAAAACAACAAAATGCTTCCCAGAATTATGCTTGTGACAAAAAGAAAGCCCAGTGACCAATAAATTATTTTTCTGTTTTTCATGGTTTCATTTAATGACAATACTTGTTAGTTTTTCATTTACTGTAAATATATATTTACTGCACTTAATTGAGGATGGATTCCGGATAAGTTAATTTCTTTGGATTCGTCCTGTCGTTCGCGAACGACAGGACTCGCACCTCACCCAAGAAATTATACTTTCCGGAATGACAGGATGGTTAGCACCACTCGTAAATTATACCACTATTCCTCTTCTCTTTCTTTCAGATATTTGTTCATCTTGACCACGGCATAAGTCAACACTGCATACCACACAACAATCCATGGCCAACTGAAACTGCTCACCTCCGTGCTTGCCCAAGAAAAACCTGAAAGCCAGTCAATCACTCCCACTTCATATCTCAAAAAAATATGCGCGATCCAAGAAAAAATGACCGCAAGTGGAGGGAAAATGAATCCAAAAACAACAGTGAGAAAAACCAAAAGCATTGTGATTGGGATGATTGTGAGAATGAGCAAATTGGCAAAAAGTGACACGACTGAAAAAATTTTGAAATTGAAAAGAATGATTGGAAGCACAAAAATTTGAGCGCTCACTGTCATGCACACCACTTCAGTGAATCCGAAAGCGCGAAATTTTTTGATGAAAAATTCTTCCCAAAAAGATCCTGTGGCAATGATTCCAAGAGCTGCCAAAAAAGAAAGCTGAAAGCCGATGTCCCACCTGAGAAGAAGCGGATTTGCAAAAACCATGATTCCCCCTGCGCAAATGATCGCGTTGTAGGCGCTGGCAATCCGACCGTTTTTCGCCGCCCACAGAAGAAGTGTTCCCATGATTCCTGCTCGAATCCCTGAACTGGGAAGTCCAATCATGACCACAAAAAGAAGGATTCCCGCCACAGCTGCATAGAAAGCTTGCTTTCTCCAAAGTCCCAAGAATATTCCCAAAAAAATCAAATATTCTGCAATGATTGTGACGTTGTATCCCGACACAGCCACAATGTGAGTCATTCCTGTTTTTGAAAATTTTTCCTGCATACTCTTTGAGAGTCTGTCGTCACCTCCAAACAAAAGTCCATTTGCAAGTGCTGCTCCAGGCGCTGGAATGAGTGTGTCAATTTTTTCTTCACATTTTTTTCTCCCTTTCAAAATCCAGTGATACAAAATGTTTCCCGAATTTTCTCCTGTCTTTTTGAAGCTGGGATTTTGACACAAATAGTGAATCTTGTCTTTGGCGAGATACATCCGATAATCAAAATCGTCAGAAAAGTTTTTTGGCACTTCCAGTTTGCAATTCAAATCGAGCACATCACCATATTCCAATTCATCAAACAAATCCGCCCTGAGAAGAACTTTTCCAATTCCCAACTCATCCTCGTTTTCAAATCTCACAATCACTTTTTGATATTTCTCTTTCATCTCAGGCTCCTTGATGATGATTGCCCTTGAGGAAATGTCACGCTCATTCCACTCCAATTCATCCAACACACTCACACTGTCATTCATCTTCCAAATTCCCAAAGCAAAAAACAGAACTGCAAAAGCTGCAGTCAAAACAATTTTGTTCCTGTGACTGAGAGAAAAAACAATGATTGCAAAAATCAAAAGCACCAAAACAAAAATAATTCCTGCATCAAAAAAAGACGCCCAAAAGACGCCTCCGATAAAACTCAGGAAAAGAACCAAAAATATTTTTGATTTTGTGATGTTCATGAGTGTATTATAGCAAATAAAAAAACAGGCTATCCGGATTCCTCCTAAATCCAGATGGCCTGTGTAATTAAATACGGTTTGAAATTCATAAAAGAGCTGCCGCCTCTGACAGTTTTCCTCCAGCGATTCCGAGATTATTTTTCAAATGCTCAATGAGTTTTGCCTTGAATTCACACTCATTGTTTCGAAAGAATTCCAAGGATATTTGTGCCACATTTACGTCATATGTGGCACCCACAACCTCGTTCGGGCCAGATGAGATTATTTGACCACGCGAATAAACATCTTCATCTGGAATCTCTCTGGCATTGCACAACCAGATTTCACAAAAATCAAGTGAAACACCGAATATGGCCAGATATTCCTTTCCCCTAGGAGCAAGTAATTCAAGATCAAGCATCATTTTCAAAAACTTGCTCATATCATGGCGATCTCGGGACACCAATCCCCAGAAACTCATATTCATCTGACCTAGCAAGACTCTCACAAAAAACCATGGGTTACTATCTGGATTCATAAAGACTTTCATGTCCACCTCCCTCTTTCATGATGAGCTTTATTAATACCTAAAATCGTAGTTCAGTTTTTTAGCGCCAAAACTATAGCAGAAGCTGTTGATGCGATTCTTTGAAATCTAATCCGAAGCATCTGAGTCAACCATTTCTCGAAATTATCTTGATTTGCCTCAAACTCACCAAGATGTATTCTCAGCTTTTCAATTCCAGAATCTCTTACGTCAAAGCAACCCGCCTTAAAATCGCAGTAGCATTCCGCATGATAGAAGGTAAAAGCTAAATTTATCCCGTCAGGAACTTTAATCTCAAGAGCATGCACCGCCCTCAGAAATTGTATCATCTTATCACGATCATTCTTCTGCGAAATTCCCCAAAAACGAAACTCGCTAGAGTTTGGATCCTGAACCGCTTCCAGAATTCTAAACGGGCGAGAATACCAAACGCTGACGGGTTTTTTGACGACCTCAATGTCATCCAACCCAACGCTTTTTCTAAGGCATCGATTTATAACCGCTTGTCTCTCAGAGAAAGACTCCACCTTTTCCTTGAGAAGTTTTTGAAAATCCTCTACGCTCTCAGGGAAATTTTCTATTTTATCAGAAAAAATCATAAGACCTTGCTTGAAGATCTTTGGAAGATAAAATTGCACATCTATGTTCAATAATATCTCAGGGATTTTAACCTTTATAGTATTTTCAAACTTATCTCGCACATGCCAAACGGCATAGGTTTTATTGAAATCGATCACGATGCAATATTTTCCAAGGTCACACGGATTTTCTACCTTTGATGCTACATTGAAAATATTAGCAACTTCTTCATTGATTCTGTCTTGCACCATCGCAAGGCTTTCGGACTCAACCAACAGAATATATCTTGTTTCTAGATCAAGATTAGCAAAAACTTTTATCCCGCTCATAATTTCATCCCCCAATTTGAAATTCTCGTTTATTCATCGATGTCCACCATTTTAATTCTGGCGGACTTTCCGCCAACAATCTTCAAAGAACTCCTTGAAACACCAAAGTGCTCTGACAGTACCTTTAATAACATAATATTGGCCTTCCCGTCAACGGGAGGCGCTGTCAATTTCACCTTATACTCCCCTTCTCCGGTTTTCGTCACTTCGTTTTTCGAAGACCTGGGGTTCACTTTCACATATATTCTCATTTGTTTTTCAATTTAGAATCTTTCTTTTATCTCTCCTTTGATCATATCATCAATCTCATCCGGGAGCATGTCTCCCTCCGGATTGTGCTCCGTCGCCTCACGATACACCACTCCGCTCACCTTTCTCACAATCTTTTTCAAAAGAACCTTCTTGTCCTCCTGAATCCTCACATGAAAACCGTTCTCATCCCCAGAAACATCAAAAACAGCCACCAGAAAAACAACAAGAGCTGTGACCAAAAAAACTATTATGTATAAGATGATGTGCTTTTTCATGCTAAATATATTCTACTACACTCAGTCGAATAATAAAGGGTGTATTTAAATGTCATCTCGAGCGAGGGATGAGTCGAGAGATCTCAACCCCACAAAAACTTGTCATCCTGAATCCTCACATGAAAACCATTTTCATTCTTTGAAAAATAAAGTGCGATAGGTCATTCATTAAGTATTTTTTCAATAATATTAAGCATATTTTCAAAGTTATCAAAATCTTCTCTCTTAAAATTTTTCACTTTCATTGAAAAATCATTTTTCTTCGAATCCTTCATCTTTTTCAAGGTAACTCCCCCCGCCACAGGAATTTCTTCAACATAATCCTTAAGTAATTCATCTGAAAATAATAACTCAATACTTAAATACGATTTACCAAAATCAACATCAGCATATTTATCCCTAATATCAGGAACGGGCAATAAAAAAATATATCCACTCTCATTTTGATATTTTATAGTTAAACCTTTTTTCTTGTTCGTCTCATAATCGATAAATTTTGATTTCTTTTTTCCTCTTCTTAATTCTTCCCACTTATCATATGCATCATCAAAATCAAGCATCCCTATAAATTTCCTAGCAGGATAATTCTTAAAAATATCTCCTCTTGAGAAAGTATTGCATAAAAAATAACAATCAAACGCATCAACTATTTTGAACGGCATATTTTTTTTATCTCTCCTTTTCTTCCAGGCATTTTCTAATATAATCTTATCTG
>JAOUHN010000004.1 GCA_029865125.1 Candidatus Moraniibacteriota bacterium | reverse complement strand
CTGTCTTACCTTCAACAAATATGATTGGTAATTTATCATCGTCACACAATTGCTTTTCTATTCTCTTAAACTCATTCAACCAAACATTCTTATTTTCTTGCCATTCTTTGTATTCATTAGCAATATCCTTATGTAAATCTAATATTCCCAATTCCTCATTTATTTTTTCTGATATACCTTGATTAAATATATCAACTTGATCATCCTTATTAACAAACAACACTGATGAATTTATACCTTGTGCATCCTTAAAGACTCTATATCTTGAGACATTCTCACCTTTCAGCGTTGTAAAATGAAAAGAATGCGTTGCAATAAATATTTGCGCATTTTTTGAAAATCTGTTCTTAAAATCCTCTGCCATCTGTGAACAAAGCTTATACTCGGTTGAATTTTCAGGTTCATCAAATCCCCAAATATGAATACCTCTTGAATTTCTAGCTATGTAATCCATAATAACGGGAATATAACGCATCTGAATACCATCACCACGAAAATTTAGAGGGATGCTAAAATTACCTGTATTTGTATCAATAAAAAAAGCCTTGAATATATCCTGAAACTCGGAAGGAATCCTTACACTAGATTGAACCCCAGAAACTTTTTGAAATTCACTACCAATCTTGCCTGTAAAACTATTAAATTCTTTCTCAATATCACTTAGCAACCCAGCAACCTTTGTATTATTTTTATTTTTTTTAACTATTAATTCCTGCAAAATACCCAAAAGATTATCAAATATAACTGGAGATCTTACTGCTGGTATATATTGATAATAAATACTATTGATGAACCTTGACAATGCAGTCTTCGCTGTTACTTCAGTTTTAGCTTTTGTTTTACCTTTCTTAAACTGATAAATCACATTGTCTGCAGTATTTAGTAAATTGCCTTTTCTATCCCACATTTTTTCAACATAAAATTTATTTGGTAAATTTTTATGTCCAGATGGAGCAATAAAGAAAATTTTAACAGCGATAAACTGTCTTCCCTTTATGGACTCCTTTCTTACCTCTTCTAGTCTTTCTTTAGAAAAATCATTTTCAAAATACAATCTATTTTGAAAACTTGTTTCACCGTTAAAAAATAAATTTAGTGCTCGTAATATATTTGATTTTCCAGAATCATTAGACCCAGAAAAAACATTTACTTCATTTATATTATGAACTTTCTCATCTTTTATTGATCTAAAATATCTAATCTGAATTTTATCTATAACTTTCATAAAAACATCTTTAATACAAAACAGCAAAAATACTTAAGCTAATCTCTAATGACAACTTCCCCAAACTCTCCTTCGATCATCTCCTTAATTTTCTCCAAATCTAAAACTTCTCCTTTTTTGTCTCGGAGTTTTGGGTCGAGGATATTTTGGTCGCGGTAACCTTGGAGGGCATATTTTTTGGCGCCTCCGATCCAGGTGGCAATGCTTTTGAAATCATCATAGGTGTGAATTCCGGGGACCACTGTGGTTCGAAAGTCATAATCCACTCCACTGTTTTTGATGAGTTCCACAGAGAGCTTGATTCTTTCTGTGTCCACGTTGATTCCCACGGTTTCGGAATATCTTTCCAGACTGTTTTTGATGTCCATTGCGAAATAGTCCACCACACCTGCTTCAATTGCACGTCTCACTGCGTCTGGCCTCATTCCGTTGGTGTCCAGCTTCACGAAATATCCCATGTCTTTCACCTTACCCATAAATTCAATGAGATCACTTTGAAGAGTTGGTTCTCCTCCGGTGATGCACACTCCATCAAGCTTTCCCTTTCTGCTCTCAAGAAATTTGAAAAAATCTTTTTCAATCTTGTTTCCGTTTGTCACGGGTTGTGCAGAAAAAACCAATTCTGGATTATAGCAAAAAGGACAGCGAAAGTTGCACCCAGCCGTGAAAACGGTAGTTGCAATTTTCCCTGGATAATCCACCAATGTAAATTTTTGAAAGCTAACTAAATTCATTATTGTTTAGGAATATGTGATTATACGAATTTAGGAATTTAGGAATATGAAATTATAATTCAAAACTAAAAGTTTTTCACACGATCATACTTTTGTCATCCCGGAAAGTATAATTTCTTGGGCGATCCCGACGAGTCGGGAAAGCCCTTAGAAATTAACTTATCCGGGATCCACACTTCATTGATTGCGATGACTTAATAACACTTGAGATTATATTAAGAATGGATTTCCGCCTTGGCTACGAGACAGACCGGATAAACTATTTTTCACAGGTTCGTTCCTCACCTGGAAAAATATGTTTTCCGGAATGACAAGAAACACCTTATTCTAAACTCTCCCATCTCAAATCTTAATCATTTTTCAGGGCGATCTCGTGAGTGAAATCGCCCTGACTATCTTTTTCAATTCTGCGCCCTAATTATTTGCAGCTATCCTTATCATCAGAATCTTTTTCATCATCTTTCATTTCCCCTATTTCAAATGTCTTTCGGTCTTTCCATTCAGCACTTTTTCCTTTGTTCCATCTTCCAATCGGAGTGTGAAATCCGACCACTCTTGAATATACATCACATTCTTTAAAGTTCTTTATTACAGGATCTTTTTCATAGCATTCTCGACATTTTATTAAATATGCTTCTCCATCTTGAGTATAATTCACATACTCATCCCCCTTCTTCAACTCTTTTTTGCAATCATGGCAAATCAATTTTTGTTTTTCCATATTTTTTGTTATTTTATTTTTTATATATTCAACGCTCATTCGAGCAATTGTTTGCTATTTCACCTTCTCAAATTTCACATCCTTTTTCTTGATTTCAATTGCACACTTCGGACATGTTTGATGCTCTCCCGCGATGTATCCATGCACAGGGCAAATGCTGAATGTTGGAGTGAATGTGAAATATGGCAGTGAATATTTGCTTGCAATTGTTCGCACCAAATTCTTCACGGTTTCAAGATCATTGATTTTTTCTCCCAAGAATCCATGAAGCACTGTTCCTCCGGTGTATTTCGTTTGAAGACCATCTTGAAGATCGAGAGCCTCGAAAATATCACTGGTGTGTCCTACTGGAAGTTGAGATGAGTTTGTGTAATATGGCTCCGCTCCTTCATTTTTCACAGCATTGTCATTGGCAAAAATCATGTCTGGGAATCTCTTTTGGTCTGCCTTTGCCAAACGATATGTTGTTCCTTCCGCTGGAGTTGCTTCCAGGTTATACATACTATCAGTTTCTTTCTGATATTTCACCATCTTGTCTCTCATGTGATTCAAAATCTTTTGAGCAAGTCTGTTTCCTTGGTACGTCGTGATGTCTTTTCCAATGAGGTTCAAAAGTGCTTCATTCATCCCCACAAGCCCAATTGTTGAAAAGTGATTTGACCAATATTTTCCTCTTCTCATCTTGATTGACTTTAAGTAGTGTCTTGAATATGGATATAGTCCAATTTCAGTCAATCTTTCAATGAAAATTCTTTTTGCTTCTAGGCTCTCCTTGGCAATATCCATCAATTCATCAAGTTTTTGGAAGAATTCTTTTTTGTCTTTTGCAAGATATCCAATTCTTGGCATGTTGATTGTGACCACTCCGATTGATCCAGTCATTGGATTTGCTCCAAAAAGTCCTCCTCCTCTTTTTCTAAGCTCTCTGTTATCCAGTCGAAGTCTGCAACACATGCTTCTTGCGTCATCAGGACTCATGTCAGAATTCACGAAATTTGCGAAATATGGCATTCCATATTTTGCTGTCATTTCCCAAATCGGTTTCAATGCTGGATCCTCCCAATCAAATTCCTTTGAGATGTTATATGTCGGAATCGGAAAAGTGAAAACTCTGTTTTGTGCATCTCCCTCAGTCATCACTTCTGCAAAAGCCTTGTTGATCATGTTCATTTCCTTCTGAAAAGCTCCGTATTTCTTCTTCTGAAGCTTTCCTCCAATAACCACCGGTTCATCTTTGAAATTTGATGGAACTTGAAGATCCATTGTGATGTTTGAAAAAGGTGTCTGAAATCCAACTCTGGTTGGAACATTCATGTTGAAAACAAATTCCTGAATGGCCTGCTTCACTTCCTTTTGACTCAACTTGTCATAGTGCACGAATGGAGCAAGTAGTGTGTCGAAATTTGCAAAAGCTTGCGCACCATTTGCCTCTCCCTGAAGAGTATAGATGAAGTTCACCACTTGACCCAAAGCACTTCTAAAATGCTTTGGAGGGGCACTCACAACCTTTCCCATCACTCCACCAAATCCTTGCACCAAAAGTTCGCGCAAATCCCAACCACAACAATATGCTGCCACCATTTGAAGATCATGAACGTGCAAATCACCATTTTCATGAGCATCACGAATGTTTTTGGTATACACCCTGTTCATCCAATATTTTGAACTCACTGCAGAAGAAATGTGATTATTGAGACCTTGAAGAGAAAATCCCATGTTTGAATTTTCTTTCACTCTCCAATCAGATTCACTGATATACCCTTCCACCAAATCAATAGCATCCTTCAAAGCGTCTTTTGTCTCTCTCACCTTTCTGTGCTGATCACGATACAAAATGTACGCCTTTGCAGTCTCATCGAAATCAAGAACCATCAAAACCTTTTCAACAACATCCTGCACCTCCTCAATTTCAGGAACAGAACCATCTCTATATTGTTTATTAAGCATTTGAACAACCTTTGCTCCCACTTTTTCTGCTTCCTTTTCAGCACCCTCTCCGGTTTCCTTGAAAGCTTTCAAAACAGCTGCCACAACTTTTTCTTGCTTGAATGGAACAACTCTTCCGCTTCTTTTGATAATCTTTTTGACTTTACTTACAGTTTTGTTGCTTTTTGTGTTTTTTTTCACTTCTTTCTTTTTAGTTTTTTTGCCCTCTTTCATTTTTATATTTTTCTAGAATTACTTTACCTTCTGGTAAATTTGTGTTTTTTATTTATTATATTTAAAAAAATTTATTTTTCCTCCAGTTTACTCAATTCTTTTCGAAAGCTTGTTGCACTGCCAAATGACTTGTATACACTCGCAAACCTCAAATAGGCAACATCGTCAACTTCCTTCAGTTTTTCCAGAATTATTCTTCCAATTTCCTTACTTTTTATCTCATTTTTCCCCTTGGAATAAATCTTATGCTCAATATCACTCACTATTTTTTCAAACTTCTCTTCCGTAATGGGTCTTTTTTCCAGGGCCTTTCTAAGACCTGAAACAACCTTTTCTTGATTATATTCAACTTTTTCTCCGTTTCTTTTGATGACTGACAAACGCATTATTTCCATCTCCTCATATGTGCTGAAACGCGCATTGCATTTCTCACATTCTCGTCTTCTCCTAATGGCTTTCCCATCATTAGTATCTCTTGAATCAACAACTTTTGTTTCACTATGGCTGCAAAATGGACAAATCATATATATTTGAAAACTAATGAACAAAAACCCTTGACAGAAACAAAAAAATTCAGTGAAGAATTTCTGCTTATTAGCTATAAATTACTTTTTTACACTACATGTAGTGTGTTACGCGATAATTATACCACAAGTTACATCTCATGCAAACCATTTGATTTCAAGCCAAAAATTGAAGTTATCCACAGAGAGATAAAAGTTAAAAGTCTATAAAGTCGAAAGAAAATCAAAAAAACATGCGCTCAATAACGCAAATCTCTTCCCCTTTCCATCAAGAGATGGGCTACGCATCCCGTATTTCCTCCTCCCCTTTCCCTTTCACCTCGGCGTAATATTGATGCAGACGGGTCAAGGGGAGGACTGAGGAGGGGTTTTTCTTGACCCAAAGTCACTAAGCATGTTAATCTAATGTGAAAACAAAAAGACTGATCTTTGAAAAATACAGGAGGCCCTATTGTGACAATAAACACTTCATCTGCAAGAGTTTTAATTCTCTTTGATAATGCCAATCTCTTGAGTTCTCTGCAAAATCTTAGAATACAGCTAAATTTCTCGAAAACACTTCGCTATATCAAAAAAAGATTTGGTAAAGTAGTTTTTGCGAAGTGTTATATGGACAAGGACGAATTTGAAAGTCCAGGCAAAAAATCACTCATATCTCTACTAAAAAGACTAGGTGTTACGATATACAAAAAACAACCAAAACATGTGACTATTGGTGGTATTACCATTATGCGTTGTGATGTAGACGCTGTAATAGTAGCTGATATGTTTGATAGAATGGATGATTACGACATATTAATCATATTTAGTGGAGACAAGGATTATGTATATGCAATACAATTATTGCAAAATAAAGGTAAACATGTTGTAGCAGTCTCTATTAGCGAAGATGCATCTGAATCACTTATTCAGACTTGTGACGAATACATTGATCTCAGAGAAATTGCAAACGAAATAATGCTTTAAGTCTATTCTCATATCAAAAAATCCGCCGGACCTAACGGTCTTCGGCGGATTTTATATTTTCAAAAGTATCAATATTCCTATTTATTCATTTTTTTTCTGATGAAAGCTGGGATTTCAAGCTCATCATCATCCTCCAATTCTTCTTTTGAAGCTGGAGTTCGAGGTTGAATTTTTTCATCAAGAATCATTTCTGTTTCAACCTTTCTTGATGGGAAAACCATCTTATCTTCTTCAATTTCAGGCTCAATCACTTCTTCTTTTTGAACTGGCATTGATCTTTCATCTCTAACTTTAATAATGCTTTCATTATTTCCTCTGTGAACAACTCTAGAAATGAAGCCAGGCGTAATAAGTGATTCTCCTTCCCCATTAAATCCTGTTGCGACAACGGTAATGTGAATATCTCCTTTTCTAATTTGATCATCACAAACAGCACCAAAAATCACCTTGGCATTAGGATCAACATTTTCAGTGATTATATTTGCAGCTTCATTGATTTCAAGCATAGTTAAATCAGATGAACCTGAAACATTAAAAAGTACTCCTCGAGCTCCGTCAATTGAAAGTTCCAGCAATGGACTATTAATCGCAGCTTGAGCAGCTTCTAGCGCTCTACTTTCTCCACTAGCAATTCCAATTCCCATAAGTGCACTTCCACTGTCTGACATAATTGCCTTGACGTCTGCAAAGTCGACATTAACAATTCCTGGCTTTGTGATCAAATCTGAAATACCTTGAACTCCTTGTCTTAAAACATCATCCACAATCTTGAATGAATTTATCAAAGTTGTTTTCTTATCAATAATAGAAAGAAGTCTGTCATTTGGAATTGTAATGAATGTATCCACTCTTTCTTTCAAATTAGCCAGAGCTTCTTCAGCGATTGCTCTTCTTTGAGCTCCTTCAAAAGTAAATGGTTTTGTCACAACAGAAACAGTCAACGCACCTAATTCCTTTGCAGTTTCAGCAACAATTGGAGCAGCTCCTGATCCGGTTCCACCACCAAGTCCACAAGTAACAAAAACCATATCCGCTCCTTTCAAAACTTCTTGAATTTCATCTCTATTTTCTTCTGCTGCTTGACGACCTACTTCTGGATTCATTCCAGCACCAAGACCTTTGGTAAGATTTTTTCCAATATGTACTTTTTCACTGGCTTTTGAATGATGCAGAGCTTGTGAATCAGTATTTATCGTCACAAATTCAACGCCCTGAATCTTAGATTCAATCATTCTAGTCACTGCATTGCTTCCAGATCCTCCAACTCCAACAACCTTTATTCTAGCAAAAGTCTCAACATCAGGTTTAATTTCAGCCATAATATTTCTTTAAGTAATTATTTATTTAAAAATTTTGGTTTATTTTTTTGATATTCCCCCTTGGTTTATAAAATTAACATGTTTCATTCTTTCTTGTCAAGAAATGCTATTTTTAAGGCAAAAAAACCAAAGATTTGGCCTCAAAAACCCCTATTTGATATTTTTTACATAATACCTTTCAAGAATCTATTCGTCTTTTTTTAGGGATTATAAAGATTTTAAATAGACCCTATGGGAGAAATTTTCCAATCCACTTCTTTGCCTTTTCAGTAGCATCTGAAACATTCCCCTTGACGCCACCGAAATCTTTCATAAATCTTCCTGACTTTTTGAATGAACCATGATTTTTTTCCCATAACAATAATCCTGTCACCGTAGCAAATGAAGGAGAATCAATCTTATCTATCAACCCACCAACACCTCTTGGAATTCCTATTTGAGCAGGAAGGCCTAATGATTTTTTTGAAAATTCTACCACTCCAGGCAATTCAGATCCTCCTCCAACCAACACAACTCCTGCAGGCAAAAGACCATCTTTTCTAATTGCTCTCAATTCATCATTAACCATATTGAATATTTCTTCCATTCTAGCATCAATAATTTCCATGACATGATAGCGTGAAACACTTTCAGTTTCATTAGAATCAATAAGAGACAAATCAATTTCTTCATCATAATCCACACCTTCCATGCTAGCGGTTCCAAATTCAAGCTTTATCTTTTCAGCCACATCAATGGATGTTCTGAGTCCAATTGCGATATCATTTGTAATATGTCCTGCGCCCACAGGTAACACTGCGGCATGAATAAGATCGCCCTCCTCAAAAACAGCTATCGATGTCACTCCAGCACCAATATCCACAACAGCAACTCCCAATTCCTTTTGCTTTCTCGTAAGAACACTTTCTGCAGCTGCTAGTGGCGAGAAAACAAGATTATCAATCTCAACTCCAGCATTATAAATACTTTTGCTAATATTTTTTATGTGGTTCACAGAGTCTTCAATAATCATGACATCTGCCTCAAGTCTCACTCCATTCATTCCCAATGGGTCTCTAATGCTATCTTGATCATCCAACCTATAACTTCTTGGGGAAATGTGAACTATCTCTCTGTTAAGTGGCATAGAAATTGTTTGCGCTGCCTCAAGAACTCTTTTAATGTCATCTTCTGCAACTTCACCATCTGCTCTTCCTACTGCGACAACGCCTTTTGAATTTTGCAAAACAATGTCACTTCCGCTAATGCTAGCTGTGACACTTTCAAAATTAGCCCCCGTCTTTTTCTCTGCAAAATTAATGGCTGATGCTATTGATTTTGAAGCCTCTTCTAAATCAATTACAGCACCCCTTCTCATTCCATCAGCAGGAACAGTTTCAATACCAATAATTCTCAAATCATCTTCCTCTGGAAAATACTGAGAAACAGCAATTCTTATATTAGAAGACCCGAGGTCTACGGCAATAATGTTACTTTTTTTAGACATAAAATAAAATTTTGTTTTTGATTTTTTGAACAACACACTATAACTACCTTACAATAATTTTTCAATATACGGCCAAAAGATAATGACCCCGACTGCCAAAGAAAAAATTGAAGAAATTAACACTGTAGCTGCCATAATATCTTTGATAATTCTAGCATATGGATGAATTCTTGGTTTCATTATATCAACAACTTTTTCCAAAACAGTATTAATCAATTCCGCAACTAAAATCCACATCACCAAAAAAATAAGAATTACAGCCTCCCAACTTTCAACATTCAAAAAAATAGTGAGCACAACAACAACCAACGCAGCTAACAATTCCATTTGAAAATTCTTTTCGGTCTTTGTGACATATATCAATCCACGAAAAGCATTTCTCACACTTTTTTGGAATGATCCCATTCTTTCATTGTTATTATCGTTCATATTAAATTGTTTTTTATTTTTTATTGAGACTACACATGTTCACCACCTTGTCTTGAATAGAAAACATCTTTTTTCCGTGTTCCATTCCAAGTAAATGAAGTGTTCCGTGAGAAATAACATAAATCAACTCTTCTTCAAAAAAACTGCCTTTAATTTTAGCATACTTCTTGATATCTTCACAGCAGATCAGAATTTCTCCCAAAAAAACGCTCTGTTCTTTGCTTTTTTTGAGTTCACTCAAACTATCATAATTTGGAAACGACAAAACATCTGTGGGTTTTTTGACTTTTCTGTATTCTTCATTAATTTTTTCAATCTCAACTTCAGAGATAAATCCGATGCTAATTTCAACATCTCTTTCGTCTAGAAAATCAAACTCACCTTCTTTAATAGTGCTTTTGATAACTCTATCCAGATCAATGCTTTCAAAAAAGCAATCGGATTTATTATTTATCTCTAAAATAATGTTCATGAATGAATTAAAAAGTCAAAAAAATTATAATATTTCTTCTAATAACTTTTTGACTAAATTACCATCAGCCTGTCCTTTCACTCTTCCCATTGTTGCTCCCATAACCTTTCCCATGTCAGCCTTTGAAGTTGCTCCAACTTCACTAATAACATCAGAAATAATTTTTCTCAGTTCATCCTCGCTCAACTGTTCAGGAAGATATTCAGAAAGAAATTCAATCTCAGATCCTTCTTTTTCAGCCAAATCTTCTCTTCCACCTTTCTTGTATTGCTCAGAGCTTTCTTTTCTTTGCTTGATTGCACGAGAAACCAACTCAATAACTTCTTCGTCATTTAGTCCTTCTTCTCTTTTTCCTTTTTCAATCTCTGCATTTTTAATGCTACTATCGAGCATTCGGAGAACATCTCTTTTTTCTGTCTCTCTTGCCTTCATGGCATCTTTCAAGTCTGATCGTATTTTTTCTTTAATTGACATTTTTTTGGGTTTCGTTAACTTTCAGGCAATCACTGTGATCACACAAAAAGAAAACTCACTAAAAAATATTTAGATTTATTTATTCCCCATTTTCTTTTTGATGTTTTTCAAAGCTTCATCATCAAATTTGTCCATTTTCTTCAATAGCTCAATTTCTTTTCTTATTTTAACCTTATATAGGGCTTCTTTTCTTTTTTTGGCCTTATTCTTTTCTTCAAAGTTAAATCTTGATTTTCGAGCACGCATTAAAACGCCGCTTTGTTGTACTCGACGTGAAAATCTTCTAATCAAACTGTCAGTTGTTTCTTTATCCTTCTTTTTTACTTGTATCATTTTTACGACCTCCTTTCTTAAGAGTATTTTTAATACCTATTAACAAACACGCATTTATGTACTAACAATACACATATTGCAACACACACAAATGCGTGTTTGAATTGATACTTTATATCCTTTATTTATTATTATACTTCAAAACTACTAATTTACTTTTCATAATCTTTTTTATCAAAGGCAAGAGTTTTTCTTTCGCAACTGTTTCCTGTGTTCCACTCACCATGTTCTTGACAATAACAGTTTCATCTAGAGCCTCTTTTTGTCCAACAATAAGAGTGATGTCCACTCCCAACTTGTTTGCTGTTCTTAGCTGTGATTTCAATCCTCCTCTTCCAAAACTTTCAGCCACCAGAATTCCATTTTTTTCTAAATCAGCAAACAGCTTCAAACTTTTTCTCTTGGCTAGTTTTCCCAATTGTGCCAAAAATATTCTAGGTTTCGGAGCTTCATACTGTTTTGCATTTGTTCTTTTCATTTCCATCACAATCCTATCCAATCCCAACCCGAATCCAATTGACGGAGTTGGTTCTCCTCCAAGATTTTCAATGAGTTTATCATATCTTCCTCCTCCTCCCAAAGACAATCTCTTTCCTTCTGCAAGAGACCAGATTTCAAAAACAGTTCTAGAATAATAATCCAAACCTCTAACTAAGCTAGGATTGATTGAATATGGAATTTCCAATTCATCCAAATATTCCAACAAGCTCTTAAAGTGTTCATGACAATCTTCGCACAAGTGATCCACTGTTTGAGGTGCTCCTGAAGAAACCTGGATGCATTTATCCTCCTTGCAGTCTAAGATTCTCAATGGATTTGTTCCGAGTCTTCTTTTGCAATCCTTACAAAGTTTTTTGTTTTTTGATTTAAAATAGCTTACCAATAAACTCAAATATGATTTTCGACAATCCGTACATCCAATACTATTCACTTGAAATTGAATGTCCTTCAACTTCAAATTTCCCAAAACACGATACGCCAACTGCATTACTTCTGCATCAAGAATTGAATCCTCTTCTCCAAAGATATCAAAATTTGCTTGCCAAAACTCTCTATAACGCCCTTCTTGAGGACGATCATATCGATATGCTTGCCCTATTGAAAAAAGCTTTACTGGCTTTGGAAGAACATTCATTCCATGTTGAATGTATGATCTTGCAATTCCTGCAGTAAATTCCGGCCTAAGAGCCACTTCGTCACCACCCTTAGTTTTGAAAGAATACACTTCTTTATCCATAATATCAGTATCCTCACCAATAGATCTGGAAAATAGGTTTGCGTACTCCAAAACTGGGATATCAATCCTTTGAAATCCATATTTTTGATAAGAACTTTCCAAAACTCTTCTAACTTGAGTCCAATATCCTTGGTCACCAGGAAGAATATCCTTCATTCCTCTTGGATTTTGAAGTACAATAGGATTTTTTAACTTCTTTTTTGGTAAAGCCTCTTTTGAAGCTGATTTTTGACTTGCCTCAACCTTCACATTTTTTCTAGGCATATGTATTATTCTTTAAATTTATAATCAAAATCACTAAAATGACAAACTAAACTTATTAATCGGCCATGCTCTCAACGCCACTTTTCCAATGACATCATCTTCTCCGACAAGGCCCCACACTCTTGAATCAGAGCTGGCACCTCTGTTGTCTCCCAGAACAAATATTTCACCTTCTTCAACATTAAAACTGGTGTTTCCTTCCGTTTTGATTTTTTTTGGCAAATATTTTTCTTCATCCAAAATAATTCCTTTCGGATTTTCTTCGTTATACACAATTACTTCTCCATCCATAATCTCTACTCTCTCTCCAGCAACGGCAATCACTCTTTTGATGAAAAAATGACTCGGACTTTTTGGATAACGAAAAACAATCACATCACCTCTTTTCAAATCACGAAAATTTTTCATTGTGAAAATATTTAGATTTCCAAAAGAAATTTTGGTTTTCTTATATCCCAATTCATTCACAATTAGATATTCTCCATCATTGAAATTTGGCTCCATACTGGCACCTTGAACAAAAAAAGGTTGGAATAGAAATACTCTAATAGGAATAATGATAATCAAAGCCAATGCAAAAACCTTGATGATCTCCACCAAGAAACCACCAACACCTTGATATTCTTTTTCATTTAGCAAAACCTTCTTGTCATCCATTTATCATTTTCTTATTCAAATAGCAGTAGCCTGATTAGGCTAACCACAAAAAACACATGCGAAGTACAGTGCAAGCTCATATTATCATATAATGACACAAAAATCAAGGGCTTGGATATGAGCCGGATAACACAGCACTTTAAGCAAATTTAATTTCAAAAAATGCCTTTTTTAAGCCAATTATAACAACTTGGGTTGTCATACACAACGTTGTATTTTCAATTTTTTGCAACCTCTCTGCCTTCTCCTTTTTGACGTTCAAAAGCATTCACAAAAACCAGAATTGCGATGCTATAAAAGAACGCAAACTGACAAAAAATTGATGGAAAATCATAGCTCATCAACGGCAAAATCACATACAAAATAGGCACCGTCAACCCCGAGCTAGCAAAAGCAAATAACGCTACAAATCTAAAATAGTAACTTTTTTTCCAAAATGGAATTATTCCGAGGAGTATTAACGCGAGTGATAATATGAATAAAAAAATACTTATAACAATCCATAGTAATGTAGGATTTATATTTTTTATTGCAAGAAGGATAATCGTCGCCTGAGAAACAATAACTGTCAAAGGAATCAACACTGCAACCATTTTACTGCTGGTTTTATCCATAAATTTATTTTTAAATGTTTTCACAAAACAAAAAAGTCCATATGCCGGGAAAACAAAATATAAAACAGAGTAAATGACTGTCAAAGAATAATACTGATCAAAAATTACATTCATGACACTAACATGCAAAAGATTGCAGCTACTGTAAATCAAAAAATTTGGATGCAGCAATGCCAGGAGTGAAATACCCACTGGGAGAATATATAGTGCTTTTTCCATTCTCTTTTGAGATATGTTCAAAGTAAAATGCATGAAAACTATTGGCAAAAAAGTATATGAAACAAATCCAATCCTAGACCAAATCTCGGGATTATTTGTTTTGCACAGCATGAACTCCGTGAATTGATATAATCCCAAAAGAAAAATAAAAACGGGAGCCAATTTTAATTTTGGATCCTTGATCTTTCTTTTCAAATGAGCGGCGATTAAAAACTCAGCAGTAGCAGTTCCAATTGAAACTAGAGGGGTGAAACACATAAGTTATGGTTGGATAAATGGTTTATTCTTCCATTCTCTTGATTGTCTGCACAGTTTTTTCTCCACATCAACTGTCCTTGCAATTACTTCTTCAACAACTTTCTCCATTCTCATGGATTGCGAACCTTTGACTAAAATGATGTCACCCGGCTCTATCACATTTTTCACACTTTGTGCCACTGCTACCGGATTGGAAAGTATTTGCATTTTTTTCTGATCATCTTTTGAAATATTATCCGTTTTTATCATCTCCGAGATAGCCTCTTCCATCCTTTTTCCAGCTACAAAAATCTTGTCCCCCACTTCCAACGCTCTCCTTGCAACTTCAATGTGATCAGAATGTGAAGTTGGTCCCAATTCCAACATGTCTCCCAATGCAATCAGCTTTCTTCGCGCCTCTATTTCACTCAAAATATTAAGTGCTGCAAGAGTTGAAACTTTTGATGCATTATAGGTGTCGTCAATTACCATGCTCCCGTTAACGCCTTCAATAAGCGTCATTCTTCCTTGAGGAGGAAAATAATCTTTCAAAGAATTGGCAATCTCAATAGGATTCACTTTGAAATATATTCCGGAAGAAATTCCTGCCAAAACAGCATATAAATGATGTTTTGCAATAACATTATCAAGTCTGATTGGGATAATCTTTCCTTCATAATTCAATTTAAAGCTAATTCCTGAAACCTCGTTATTACGATAATTAAAATGAGTATCCGTCGCCCTCACCATCGCGTCTTCATCGAATCCAAACGTCATTCCATTTATCTCATTATCCTTTTTGTGTTTTTCTAGCTGTTCTTTTATTTTTTCATTATCAATATTAATAATTGCAACCCCTTCTTTTGCAACAGCCTCAACAATCTTATATTTTTCCTTCGCAATTCTGTTGATATTTCCAAAATATTCCAAGTGACTCCCTGAAATATCTGTCAAAATTGCTACATTCACAGGAATAAATCCAAGCAAATAATCCATATCTCCTGGTCTATCAATTCCTAATTCCAAAACAACAATTTCAGGATATCTCACTGGAAAAATAACCACGAGCATCCATTTGAAAAACACTCTGATCCATCCCAATATTGAACCCTCTCCACTTTTGGCGCCAATAATTGTCAAAGGTATCCCAATTTCATTATTATAATTTTTTTGTCCACTTCTGATGTTAAATTTATCAGAAAGCACCAAAGAAACAGCTTCCTTGGCAGAAGTTTTTCCAACGGATCCGGTAATCCCGATTATCTTTGGCTTGTATTTCTTGATCACCACTTGCGCCATAAAACGCAAAATTTTCTCAAGATAAATTATTTTTTTTGATTTCATATTTTTATGCACTTATTCACTCGCATTAATTGGCTCGGTCGGCTCAATGCCATAATATTCAAGAAGAAATTCCATCACCTCTCCAAAAGTAGGTGCTGCACTAGACTCAGCCCACAAAACATCTTTTGGATTTGAAATCTTAACACACACAACAAATTGCGGGTCATTGATAGGCGCAAAACCCACGAAAGAACCGATTGCCACTCCCTCCTCATATCCCTTCTCATTTTTCTTGGCAACCTGAGCAGTTCCGGTCTTTCCTCCAACCAAATATCCAGGCACATCCGCCTTTTTTCCATGTCCATTGACAACCACTGACCGAAGCATTTTGGAAACCTTCTTAGCTGTATCTTCACGAATAACTCTTCGAATCTCCTGAGGTCGAATCTCTTTTGTCTCACCATTGGAATACACTATTTTATCAATAATCTGAGGCTTCATAAACTTCCCTCCATTAGCAATAGTAGCATATGCGTTAGTTAATTGAAGTGGTGTCATTGTAAGTCCTTGACCATAAGAAGCAGTGAAAAACTCAATATTTCTATTTAGATGCTCTAAATTGCTGATGTTTCCAGCTGATTCACCCGGGAGTTCAATGCCACTTTCTTCTCCAAATCCAAACCTTTTGATGTAATTAGCAAATTTTTTGTTTCCCACTAATTTCTCAACATGAATTACTCCGGTATTTAATGACTCTTCCAAAACTTGAGTCATTGTTTGAAGTCCATATGCCTTTTCGTCTGAATTCTTGATTTCATATCCAGCCTCATAAACAACTCCAGTATCCACATATGTTGAATCTGGCTCCACTTTTCCCTCATCAATTCCAATCGCCATCGTAATAGGCTTCAAAACCGATCCGGATTCATATGTCCCACTAACAACAGGGTTGATATAATGCTTCATATCCTCCACATTCCAATACTCATTCGGATCAAAATTAGGATAACTCGCCATAGATAATATTCTACCGGTTTTTGGCTCCATAACAAGAATAGATCCGTTATCGGCCTGGTGTCTTTTAATTGCACTCTCTAATATTTTTTCTGTTTCATATTGCACTGCATAATCTATTGTAAGGAACAAATCCACTCCATCAACAGCAGGTTGAAAATCTCTCTCTACAAGCGAAATCCACCTTCCTCCCGCATCTTTTTCTTGACTAATCATACCTGATTTTCCTTTGAGTTCACTATCCCAAAAAGACTCCACCCCATATCTTCCAGAAAAAGAATTATTATCCCAACCAACAAAACCAACTATCTGAGAAGCTAAGCGTCCCGCTGGATAATAGCGATAACTTTCTGGAGCTAAATGTATTCCAGTAAATTTCAATTCATTTATTTTATCAACTTCTTCATCAGTAAGTTTTCGCTTCAAAACTTCAAAAACATCATCCTTATCAGCAATTTTATCCAAAATCACATTCTTCTCCATTCCCAATATAGATCCGATCTCATTTGCAAAAACATTTACATCATCAATTTCTCTTGGAACCGCATATGCCATTTGCAAATCACGATTAATCGCCAATGGATAGCTCTTTTTTTTGTCATTCATGAAAACACTACCTCTTTCTGATTCCAATTCTTTGAAAACTTTATATTGTCCATCAGCAATCATCTTATATTTTTCATGAGCCGCAATCTGCAGAAAATATAAACGAGCCAAAACAAAAAAAGAAACCGCCAAAACAAAAAAGAATAAAAGATATACTCTCAAATCTTGAATATATTTAACACCTTTCTTCATAAATTTTTCCTGTTCAATATCATCCTTAAAAGTCGTATAGAGTATATCACTTCAAAATCTTATTTTAAAGCCATTGAGTTTGAATCATGGACATACACAATATCATCAACCTCTTCCATGTCTGAATTTCCCTTTTCCTCCTCAAGCCTATACAAAGAATTTAATTCAGCCTCACGTATTTTGAGATTATCTGATTCCTCGCGCAATTCATTTATTTCATTTTCTATCTTCTTTATCTCATATCCTTGAACGGCACTTCCATTCATTGAATACAGATATAGAAAACCAACAGCAAAAACAAAAACCAATAACACTCCATTCAGGTTAACAAATCCATCCAAATGGATTGTGCCGATATTGGTCTCGCTACTTATCTTTTCTTTTTTATAAACGCTAGATTTTTTTGTCTTCCAGCGATGATAGCTACTGTTTGATATTACATTCATCGAAACTTTAGCCCCCTTTGATTTCACTTTTTTATTTTTATTTTTATTTTTTTTGCACTATTCTTAATTTTGCACTTCTTGATCTAGGATTTTCTTCTATTTCAACATCACTAGGCACAATCGGTTTTTTGGTAATGATTTCTATCTCTGCTTTTTTGTCACAAACACATACAGGAAATTCTTTTGGGCATATACAATCATTTGCACTTTCCTTGAAAATATTTTTTACCACTCTGTCTTCACCAGAATGAAATGAAATTACTGATAATCGTCCTTCTGAATTCAATCTATTAATAGATTCTTGCAAAAACTTCTCAATACTTTCAATTTCCTGATTCACTTCCATTCGGATTGCCTGAAATGTTTTAGTAGCTGGATTTATTCCTCTTTTCTTTTGACTATTTGGAATGGCTTTTTCAACTATTTCAACCAATTCTTTCGTTGTTTCAATAGGCGCCTTTTCTCTTCGACTCTCTATTTCTCTTGCAATCTTTTTTGAAAATTTCTCATCACCGAAAATTCTAATGATTCTTTCCAATTCTTCAAATGAATATTCATTAATAACCTGATACGCATCTAGAGCTTGTTTTTGATCCATTCTCATGTCCAATTTGCTGTCACTCTGAAAGCTGAAGCCTCTTTCATTGCTATCCAATTGATCTGATGACAGGCCAAAATCCGCTAAAATAGCATCCACTTTTTCAATTCCCAATTCATCCAACGCTTCTCCAATATTTGAAAAATTATCATTTATCAAAATTAATTCTTGCGGCTCTATTTTCAAATTCAATTCATCAATCTTATTTCTGAATCCTTTTATGGCATTTTCATCCCTATCAATTGAAATTAATTTTCCTCCGGGTAATATCTTTTCTAAAATTCTTAAGCTATGTCCGCCGCCACCCAAAGTAGCGTCTACGACCACCAAACCTTTTTTGAGATTCAAGCCTTTAACCGCCTCTTCTAATAAAACTGTTTTATGAATACTCATCTAGATAAATCGATTCTAATTCTTACTAGTAAATTCCCAACTTTCCTAATTGCTCTGCTATCTCATCATTATTTTCTTCTGCTTCATTCTTATATTTGCTCCATTTATCTTCACTCCACACTTCAATTCGATTGAACAATCCGACAACAATAATATTCTTATCAAATCCAGCATATTCTTTCAAATAATCCGGGATTAATATTCTTCCTTGTTTGTCAATCTCCACATCAGTTGCACCTGCCAACATCAATCGCACAAAACTTCTTGTGTTCGCTTCTCCCATTGGAAGATTTCCTAGTTTTTCAGCTAACTCTTCCCACACTTTTAAGGGATATACGAAAAGACATTTATCCAAACCGCGAGTAATCACAACTGTTCCTCCGAGTTCACCACGAAATCGAGATGGGATTGCCATCCTTTTTTTGGGATCTATTGAATGTTGGTATTCTCCGATAAACATATCTTTTTCAATTTTTCAAATTCACCACTTTCCCCCACTTCGAAACACTTCACTATTATTTTACCCCACTACCATCAACTCGTCAACACTTTTAAAAAAAATAAAAAAACAGCCCAAACGAGGCTGTTTTTAATCAAAAATCAATCTCTCTTATTTCTCCTCTTTTTTCTTATCATCCTTCTTCAAAAAATCCCTAACTACAATAAGGATAAAAATCAATGAAACTATTATCCCAAAAGTAATCAAAAAATAAACCTTGATTTTATCCTCTTTGTTGCCAGTAATATGAAAATTATCTAAATCCGTTTTCAGTACTGTATCAAAATCCTTGATGCTCACATCTAAGACATACATTCCTGTATCAGCACTCGCAGGAATCGTTATGAATTTCACAAACAGCGCACTGTTTTCAATCA
Source organism: Candidatus Moraniibacteriota bacterium (assembly GCA_029865125.1). GTDB lineage: Bacteria > Patescibacteriota > Minisyncoccia > Moranbacterales > UBA9337 > JAOUHN01. The sequence goes on along the minus strand of JAOUHN010000004.1, from coordinate 22,251 downwards.
ACTTAGAATCACTCACATTAACAATAACTTGATCTCCTTTTCTTATTTTATATTCAAAATCGATTGCTTTTCTGATTGTGTTTTCGGGATATTTAATATCCACATCAAATCCAACCTCCTCACCCGCTCTAATATCCGTATAATTTTCTGGTATGCGCACATTAAACTCTAATGCCTCTGCAAAACTAACTCCTCCACAAAACAGAAAGAATGCCAAGAAACTGATTATACTTTTTTGCTTACTTAAAAATTGCATAGAATTGTTGTGCTAAATTTATTTTTTATCCTCTCTAATCGCTGTCACTGATTCTGCTTTTTCTTTTTTTAACAATATTCTTCTTATTAAAAAATATATCAAAATACTTGTGACTGAAAATATGAGAATTGAAATCTGATTCACTATTCGTTCTTTTCTTAATGCGTCAAAATATTCTTGCTTGTCGAATTCTGTTATTTGACACCATCCGGTTCTATTTATTGGAACACCTATTGTTAGTGATCCTGTTCCGAGATAATTTTTAATATCATATACATCGGTTTGACTCACTGATCCGTTTGAAATACCTGCTTGCGCATTTAAATCCAATCTTCTAATACATTCTCTAGTAACTTCATTCTCCATCTTCTGAATCAATAAATTCACATGTCTAAATCTCAATGGAGTCATGAGAAGCCCCTCTGAATTGACCAAGTAATTTTCACCTTTAATTCCCAATCCCACTATATCTGAAACAACGCTAGACAACTTGTCAAAATCATCAATCAAAACAATGGCACCCTTAATCTCACCTTCATCAATAATCGGCGCAGCCATGGAAATTTCAAATGATTCTTTTGTTCTTCCAAAATATGGGTCTCCAATTGCAAATTTATTATTCTGAATGGCTCTTATATACGCATTTTTTATGTCTACTCTTTCGACCCAATCAATGCCTTTTCCCAAATCGTCTATCTTATTTTTTGCAAAAACAATCTTCCTATCAGAAGAAATTATAAGAACATTCTCATAATCAAAACCGTCTGAAAAATCATCTATTTTACGCATCAAATCTTCAGGGATTTCGCCTAAAACACCGTAGTCACTGATGTCCCCAATCGCTCCAATACCCAAAACCACGCCATCAGAAGTTTTCACTGAAGTTGCCTTGAAATAACCATAATTTCTATTGATTTCTTTTTTTTCATCTATAAATTCACCAAAATTAATTTCACCATCCTGATATTCCGAATTAATCTCAGTAATCACATTATTGACAAGTAACCGATCCTCTTCACTGATGCGTATTCTATGTTTATCTTCATGCAACTCTCCATCAAAATCATTGGCTCTGAAAACAAACATACCACCATTATTTGAAAATCTTCTCATGGCAATTTCTTTGAATGCATCTGAATCAAGAAAATCTCTGAATGTTAACTCGCCCTTTAAAAGTGCATATTTTTCAACCTCTTTAATGGCAATGTTAACGTTATTTTTAATGTCGTTCTTCGCTATTTCTTGATTCCAGCTAATATTGCTACTGGATAATTCTTTTATCTCATCAAAATTCAACAAAGATTCAATGCTTCGTTCTTTTTCATCTAAAAAATCCGTCACACTTGCCGCTCTTGATTTGGAAGCATTGCGTAGTTGATCTTTGATTTGATTTTCAAACGTTTTTTCTGTCAAAAACAAATTGCCAAATGTCAACAAAGCTCCGATTACAATAATTGGGGTAACATAAGCTATAAGAAAGGCTGTATTTTTTTTCATATTGTTTTCTCCTCAATCTTTTTCTTTAAGAAAAATTTGTCAATAATTAAACCTAAAGAAATACTAATAACTAAAACTGTCAGAAAAATATTTATTATCATTTTTTTACTCAAAGCAAACAAGTCTCCATTTTCCACATCAGCAGCATTCACTTCTGCAAGCACACACCATCCTGGATTAACAACATATTGATATACTCCATAAACCGGATTTCCCGCATAGTTATCATATTTTTTAAAGTCACTCAAGCTCAAAACCGCGTTTTTCTCACCATATCTCAAGCCTTCAAAACATTTGTCAATTTGACTAGATTTAACAACATGACCCAATTCATCTGCAGAATGTTTTGCTATATCACTCTTTACTGAGGTTATATGAATTCCTCCTTTGTTAACCGCATACACCTCTCCTGTTCCATTACTTCCAATAACATCTGTTACAATATTATTCATTTTTTCATTACTAATTTGAAGAGCAACAACTCCTTTGAATTCTGGATTTTGAGAATCTTTATTTTCAAAAACAGGAGTGGCCACAAAAATGGATATTTCATTGGATGCTTCATAATATCCCGGATCAGATATTGTTGTAACTAGATTATCTTTCACTTCAAGATAGGCTTTTGCGAGTTGCGTATTTTTATATACTCCTCTATTCAAATTACTTCCAAGGTCATTTCTTTTTTCAGCTGTCCACACAATATCTCCGTCTGCATTAATCAAGAACATATCACTATATTCTTTTGAATTTTTGAAATTACGAAACTCTTCATCTAGATCCTTCGCAATTTTCAATGTTTTTCCAAAATCATCTAGATATACAGTGGCTTGCACAGCCAATCTTATTCCATCTGCTGATCTTTGCGGCAACATTGACATATACATAAACTTCTCTTTCAGCGTCCCGTCAGATTGCTTTTTTGTATAGAATCCGGACACATCTTCCGTGTTATTCTTAGCAGCTAAAAGAAGTTGCGCTTGTTGTCCTTTTGGATCTCTTTCAAAAACATCACTATGATCATCTCCTTGCTCTTCTGGATCCCAGTGAAGATAGTTTATGATGGTATCAGGTCCATGAAAAACGGTATACCCTGTTTCTCCAACTCTTCTAGTGGCAATTTTTCGAAACTCTGGATTATTTACCATATCTTGAACTGTTGCAGATGGATTTTCTTTCATATACTTTTCGACCTCTTTAGAAGTTTCTTTGGCAACTTTTTTTACCATTTCAGTAACCTGAGCTGTGTCAGAAATCAACTCGGAATCAAAAGAATCCTGTATCTCGTAAGAGTCAGCTAAGAAAAGAGCATCTGCAATTTGAGTATTCAAAAAGGCGTCTATTCGATTTGATTTTGAATCCACGACGCCTTTTAAATATTTAAATTGATTCTCCTTCAAAACGCTCTCTTCCGTAGAGCTCACATAGAAAAAAGATAACGAGATCATCACAACAAATGAAACCAGTGCAAATGCAATAAAAAAGACTAAAGTTTTAGACATTATTTTATGATTAATTTAATTAGAAAATTTTACATTCTCATTATAAATCGCAATCAACTTGCCAAGCAACAAAAAGTACCGGTTTCAAACAACTAATTTCACTCGAAGATTTCACATTCACTATACCATATTTTGATAGCATTTCAAAATATTTAATTGCACACAAATCTAAATTCTCGCAACTCTCTTTGCACGAATCATATTGAATAAAATTGCAGCAACAGCTGCTAAAATAAACATCCAGTGCAGATCAACAAATGCTGTTAAAATAATTATTATCGCATAAGAAATAGCTCTTCCAACGCCTACTGCCATTTCATGAAGAACTGTGAATTCATCAACATAATGACCTTGATCTGCTGCAATTTCATATGTGAGCGCATCAAAAGGAATACGAAGAAATATTTTCATGAGCTTGTGATATGCGTCTATGACAAAAATTTGAAAAGCTGTTGCAATAAAAACCTTAAGAATCCATCCCAAAGAATACAGTAAACTTCCCCATTTGATGAAACTTTTTTTGGAAAAATTCTTGTCTGCATATTTTCCTACAAACAATTGCAATACAATGATTGATCCTGTAATAATCGCTGCCACTCCACCGATTTCAGCATAATTTCCTTTCAATAATTCAAAAATAAAAATTGGCCACACCACTGCTCCAATTGAACATTCTACTCCATCTGCCACATATGCCAAAATTGTTTCTCTTCTCTCTTTGGAAAAAAACTCTTTCCATGTTTGCGCATAAGTCCAACTGAATTTTTCATGTGTTTTTGGTATTGTTACCAACGGAATAAATGACATGAGGTACACTACAACAGCAATCACAAATAAAACCTTGAAATTAAAAACGCTCAAAATAACACCTGCAGCAAGAGGAGCAACCACTCCAATCACGTTCGTAGTAGCATCCAAAAGCCCCACTTCTCTTCCCCTATTTTTAATATCCGTAAATTTAGCAAAATCAACATGATATGGAATCCAATGAGAAAGACGAAATAAAACCATCGCCACAACTGACAACGGCAACACCACAATCCAATTCTCTTGATTGGCAAAAAATAAAATGAAATAAAACAGTGCTCCAAAAAAAACACTAGCTTTGAGAGATTTTCGAAATCCAAACCTACTAATGAATCCTGCTGCCAATCCAAGAAAAATGGCATATAGGACATTTATAGATAAAAAATAAATTACTACATTTCTAAAATCCTTTTCAAGAATCTCATATATAAAGATTGGCAGAAATAATCCAAAAAAACCACCTGCAATTCTCATGATAGATTTGCTACTATATAATGAGATGAACCCATGAGAAACATTTCCATCAAAATATTTTTCCTTAATTTTCATCATAATCTGTTTTTCTATTAGGAGTTTGTTTGCAATTTATCTTTCACAATTAACAATTTAAGTTCTGGATAGATTGCAAATATTTATTATAAAAAATCAACTGGTAGCGTGAATTATACAACAAAATCATAATTGTAACAAAAAATTTGCCCGAATAGCAAAAATATTGTAGAATAATTATGAAAAAACAAAAATAAAAAACGAGTATTTTTCAATAACATTGAAACTTACTTGACTCAAAAACAAAAATGACAGACGAAAATAAAAATCCAAATGATATTAATTCATTAAGGGAACAAATAGCTGCTGCTGAAAAAACAATCAGAGACGCAAAATCAGCACTTCTTAAATTAGGAGAAGATCATTCCTCCAAAGAAAGTGGCAACATCATACACGGAGAATTTGATGGACAAATTATGATTGGAGAAGATGGAAAACAATATCCCATCCCTGCAAATTATGCATCCAAATCAAAACTAATTGAGGGTGATCAATTGAAATTAACTATCACTCCCGATGGATCCTTTATATATAAGCAAATCGGACCAGCTGAAAGAAAGACTATTATTGGATCAGTAAATCAAGATGAAAGCGGCAACTTCTATGTAATTTCAGAAGGAAAGCCGTATAAAGTTCTTCTTGCATCCATAACCTATTTCAAGGTTGAGCCAGGCGATGAAGTTGTGATTATTACTTCTAAAAATAAAGATTCTTCTTGGGCAGCCATTGAAAATGTTCTGAGAAAGGGAGGGTCTCCGGCCACTTCTCAATTGGCCCCACAAAGCAGCTCTTTGCCTGTCATAACATCTGAAAAAACATTTACTGAGAAAGGAGAATCCGAATCGATTATGGATACATGGGTTTCTGATATTGAGGATATCAAAAAAGAAATGAGAGAAGAAAAATTAAATAACGAATAACACAAATAATACTTAAAAAAACTTCCATGGAACAAGTACAAAACGATACTGAGTCAACATTAAAATTAACCCAAAAAGATTATCTCCTAGTAACACTAATAGGTGTCTCTTTTGCTCTGTTTTCAATACCAATATTAAAAAATCTTGAACTTTCATTTGTGAAACTGAGTGTGGGATTTGCAATAACTCTTGTTGTGTTTTTTGCATTCTTTGCTAATTTTGCATTATGGATAGCTTCCATTATTGGAAGAAAAGTGCCTGTAGTGTTTCAATTTGCTAAATTCGGTGCATCAGGAGCTTTTAACACTTTTTTTGATTGGGGAATTCTTAATCTCTTAATTGCTGCAACAGGAGTTGCAGGAGGAATAGGGTTTGCAATTTTCAAAGCGATTTCATTCTCATTTGCCACTGTTAGTAGCTATTTCTGGAACAAATATTGGACTTTTGAGTCAAAAAAAGAAACTAGCGCAAAAGAAGTTACTCAATTTATTGTAATCAGTACTATTGGAGTTGTCATCAATGTAGGACTAGCCTCTTTGATTGTCACAATATTCGCATCAGATGATCTTTTGGCTCAAAAAAGACTTGCCAACATTGCTGCAGCCACTGCAACAATCATTTCTCTGCTTTGGAATTTCGTTGGATATAAGCTTTGGGTTTTCAAAAAATAATCTTCTTTTTGAATAATAAAGCAGACCCGCTAATTATGCATGGTCTGTTTTATTATTTTTTTCAAAAGTGTGCTAAAATAGCTAAGCAATCAGTAAAAGCAGTAAAATCATAATAACTATGTCTCAGACCTTATATAGAAAATACAGACCTCAGAAATTCTCTGACATCATTGGCCAGAAACACATCACCAAAACCCTTCTAAACGCCATTAAAAACGATCATGTTGCACATGCATATCTTTTCACTGGTCCTCGAGGAACAGGAAAGACAACCATTGCAAGAATTTTGGCGAGTGCAGTGAACTGCAAAAAAAACAAGAAAGGTGAGCCATGTCTCAAATGTAACAACTGCGAAGAGATTTCTCACTCAACTTCTCTTGATATTTTTGAAATTGACGCGGCATCACACACTGGAGTTGATAATATTCGAGAATTGAAAGAAACCATCAACATCCCCCCTACTCATGGAAAATATAAGGTGTATATCATTGATGAAGTTCATATGCTTTCACAAGGAGCATTCAATGCACTTTTAAAAACTCTTGAGGAGCCACCAGCTCACGCTATTTTCATACTTGCTACTACTGAAGTGCACAAAATACCAGAAACGATTTTATCTCGTTGCCAAAGATTTGATTTCTCAAAAATGTCTATCGAAAACATCATTGAAAAACTCTCAGCAATCGCTCATAATGAAAAAGTAAAGATATCCAGAGAATCTCTAGAATTAATCGCAATTACAGCTGAAGGAGGAATGAGAGATGCTGAGTCTATCCTTGCTCAAATCATGTCACTTGAGGACAAAGACATCACCAAAAAAGAAGTGGAAGAATTATTGGGTGTTTCCAAGCAATCTCAAATAGAAGAAATCACGCAAAGCCTCTGTGAAAAAAATATCTCCGCCATATTCAGTTCCATCAACTCTCTTTCTAAAGAAGGTTATGACTTGGAAGTTTTTTCCAAATCTTTTTTGAATTATTTGAGAAAATTACTCATTGCAAAGCTCAGTGACAGCGACTGCAAAACTTTGGAAATGACAAAAGAACAATTTGAAAAAGTAAAATCCCTTAGCGAACAAATATCCTCTGTTGCTCTCATCAAAACAATAGACAATCTTTTGGAAGCACAGCAAAAAATTCGTTCTTCTTTCATTCCACAACTTCCTCTTGAAATTGCTTTTGCAAAATCAATCGAATTAACCACTCAAAACAATGTTATCACTCCAGCTTCTTCATTTCCAAAAAACGATACTATCACACAAGCAACTAAAAAATCTCAAAAAAATATCACTCAAAATTCACCCGAAAAAAAAGAGGTTCCAATGAAACATGAAGTTATTGAGCCAATTGAGAATGAACAAGACAAAATTCAAGAAGAAAAACCAGAAAAGATTACTAATGCGACACCAATTAATATTGATGATGTTATTGGAAATTGGGAAAAATTACGCTCAGAAATAGGCAAAAAAAACATGTCTTTGTCATCTTTTCTTTCCACCTGCAGGCCAAGTAGCGTATCTGATGGAAACATTGTCGTTATTTGCGCCAAATATGACTTTCACAAAGAAAAATTACAAGAAAGAAACAATCGATTGACAATTGAAGAAAATTTAGATAGAATTCTAAAGTCAACCACACGAATCAATGTGATTGTTGAAAAAACAGCTAACACAAATATTGAGGATTATTATGCCTCATTAGACAAGGATAAAGAGGATACCTCAGGAGACATCATGAGTAGCGCTCTAAACATCTTTGGAGGAAAAGTGGTTGAGCAATAAAACAAGTTACGAGCTTGTTTTAATATTGGGTCGTCGCCAAGCGGCCCGTCTCGCCCGAGGCTCACCGAGGCGGATAAGGCACATTAATAACAAAAAAGAAGAAGCTAAAAAATATTTGAAAATTTATAACATTGGGTCGTCGCCAAGCGGTAAGGCACTAGGTTTTGGTCCTAGCATCCGGGGGTTCGAATCCCTCCGACCCAACAAGTGAAATCAAGAAACGCCCTTTGGGGTGTTTTTTGATTTTATTTTTTAGAGATCTGGGATTCGAAGGGTATTTCAAAAAAGCAAACGATTTTGCTTTTTTGAAAACCCCGGCTTTGAAGGAATTACAAGTCTGCGATCCTGTCACTCTCAAGTGACAGGAGAGCGAGGAGTAATGGGTGAAAAGGAATCCCTCCGACCCAACATTGTACATAAAGCATGAAGCATGGAATATAGAACATGTAACAAAAAGCACCTTTTACAGGTGCTTTTTTTGTTCTCAAAATACTATTTCACCAACAATTCATTAATCACGTCCTCGTCTTTGCAAGAATGTTCGTTGCTTGCTGAATAATATTTCCTTGATTTTCCGTGACACCCTCCGTTTTCCTTGTATAGCGGGGTGACCATTGGAAAAAGAAATCCCACGTCTCTTTTTGTGAAATATTCATCCAGATACCTCAAAGTCTCAGCTCTTTTTTCTCGGCTCATTTCAGCAAAAATTCCCATGTCGTCACCCTTCACTCCACTCCAGTCCAAATGAACCAAAACATTGTTCGCCTTTTTGGAAAACTTTTCATTCCAAAGAAGTGCCCAACACCAATCCCCTTCTTTTTTCCACCAACGAGAAAAACATGGACCCTTCTCAATTTTTCCTCCAGCGTCTATTCCCACTCCCCCCTCAATGAAATCAAATTGTCGCAAATATTCCTCATTTTCAATGTCATTTGTTTGAGCGCCGATCACAATCTCAACTTCTCTAGCCTTTGCATATGCCCGCATTTCTTTGAGCACCTCTCCAATATGCGAATCATTGATATAGTCTTGATAGAAAACCTGACCAAACATGAAACTTTGAACTCCCAAGTCTATTGCTTTTTTTGTGATGTCCAAAACATACAAACGATATTCCTTCTCTTTGAATGATGGCTTACAAGTGTGTTCCCCCCAAACATTTTTGCTTCCCGGTCTGCACATATCACCAAAATCCAACTCTCTGTTCTCAGCTTCATAGAAATAATCTGCCTTTGTGTCAATTGCCTCTGCAATAAACATTCCATACACCAAATTTTTCCTATCCTTCTTTATCTTTCCCATTGTCTCTTCAATATCCTTAAAATCAGGCGGTTTTAACCATGTTTCAACAGCTCGATGAAGATAATAGCAACTAGATCTGTTCACCAACTCAGTTGCATCTTCCGTTCCTTTACTATATCCATTCAAGAGTCCGTCTGTGATGCACCCTTGTCTTTTCATTCTTTCAATGTCAGGTGGCAAAAGATCAAGTTTCGGTTTTTGCTTCTCCAGTGCCGCCACCCTCTCCTGCTCTTTTTTCACAGCCAACTCAAACTCAAGCTTTTCCGCTCTTTCTTTTTCTTCACTAATCCGAAGTTCATATTCTTCAATAATGTTTTTTGAGTTTTTCTGAACCAAAAAATACACTCCCCCGCTCACAGCAAAAGAAATCAAAACAAAAATCACCCAGATTGCCACGTTTTTTCTTGTGATTTCATTAATCATCTTCATGTTCCCCCTAATCAATAATTACCCTAAACTAATTCAATTATACCATCCTTAGGGATAAAAGTTAAAGACTAGAAAACAAAAAGCCCCATCCAAAAACTGAAATGAGGACTTTTTTGGTTTGATTTTTTCACTGCTAAACAAAAAGATAACTAACCCATTGGTTTCATTCTGAAGCCTCGCTTTTCAGCAAAACTTCCATGTAATGATTCAGATGATCCCTTTCTTTTTGAACAAATTCCTCAACTTCTGATCTGTTTTTTGGCAAACACACAATTTCTTCAAATTCAGGCAACTCACCTTTCTTTTTGCAATCACTTTCAAAACTGTCGTACAAGCGCATAAATTCTTGCGAATCAATTTTCAACTTCAAAACAAAAATAGCTGCCACCTTATTGGTGTCCAGACTATATTTCAAATATTTGATTCTGAGCTCATCAACGATTTCTTTGTTTTTTGCTTCAATTCCAACCTCCTCCATCAATTCTCTTTTGATGTTGTTCTCCAAATCAACATTCTTCCCCTTGATGTCATCATTGTCCAAACCTCCTCCAGCACATTGAATGACTCCAGACATGGCAGTGTGTCTTCCCATTCTCCCAAAAACAAGTTTTTCATCGCATGTTTCGATCAAGCATGAAGTGTGCAAATTTTTGCAAGCATATTTGTTTTCCAATCCAACTCTTTGAGTGTACAAATAGTGAGCATAATCCGAAACACTCAATTCAACAACTGTACCTCTGTCTTTCTTTTCAACACTTTTGATTGTGAAAACCTCTCCTCTTTTGAAATTGTTGCCATCTCTCAACAACCCCTCCCAATGCTCATCGATATCCTTTTGAATTGAATCAGGCAAAACAATTTTATTGTCATCCAACACCACCTCCAAATTTCCTTTTTCAATCAAAACCAATTCTTCTGCTTTCATATTCCTTGAATTTAATTTACCTTTCCTTCATTATACCCCTTTCAAAAGAAATGTTGCAAACAAAAGTCCCCACCCCAAACATGGGAATGAGAACTTTTTTGATTTTGGTTTTGCCACCATCCGCCACTACCTTGTCATCCTGAACTTGATTCAGGATCCCTGTCTATAACCACAAGTTAATCAAAAAGATGCCTGACTTTTTTTATCTATTACTAGCAACATACTACTTACCCAGACTTTGCCCACCATCCACCATTAAATTGACACCTGTTATAGCACTGGCTTCCTTGGAAGATAAAAACAATATTGCATCTGCAACTTCTTGAGGCTCAATGATCCTTCTCAAATAAATGTCATCAACAAACTTTTCAAGTAATTCCTTTGAAAATCCCTTAGCAATATCCGTATTTGTCACCCCTGGAGAAACTGAGTTCACCCTAATATCAGGAGCCACTTCTTTTGCTAGTGTCTTTGTGAAGCTGATCACTGCTGCCTTTGAACTTGAATAATCAATCACTCCTGGTCTCCCTTGATCAAACAACCCTCTTATTGACGCGACATTCACTATAGATCCTCCACTATTCATCAAAGGTACAGCTTTTTTGCAACATAAAAACACAGAATCCAAATTAACGGCATGAGTTTTTCGCCAGTCACCCACTGAAAGCTCTGCAAATGATTTAGGAGAAACAATTCCTGCGCTATTCACTAGAATGTCAATCTTACTATAAGACTTTTCAATTTTTTCAAACATTTCATCCACTTGCGCTTCATCACTAACATCAGCTTTCACAATCTCACCCTTCCCGTCAATATCATCAAGCACTTTCTTTGCTGAATCTTCATCGGAAACGTAATTAATAATCACAGTAGCACCTTCTCGCGCAAAGTTCTTTGCTGTCTCTGCTCCAATTCCTCTGCCACCCCCAGTAACCAAAACTATCTTATCTTCAAATTTCATAATTCATTTTCATTTAACAATTTAATAAACCTCAAACTAATTAAATCATACCACCCCAAGAAACAAAAGTTAAGCTTTCACAAAAAACAAAAAGTCCCCACCCAAAACCTGAATGAGAACTTTTTTGATTTTGATTTTTTCACTGTGGATCAAAAAGGTACCTGAACACTTTTTATTTAGGAAATAAAAAAACTGCCGAAGAAGTATTCTCCTCCGGCAGCTCCTATTCACTAACCTCGCGAACTATAGACACACCTCTTCAACCGCCACCAGACACACCTGGAAGACCTGCCCATTTGAGCACTTCTTCAATGCCAGAAAAAGAGGATTCTTTCAGCTCTTTTGAAAATTTCTCTACAATCACCATAAACCTTGGCATTTCAGTTCCGGGCGTTGCATACTCCTTTCTGAGAGCATCAATAAACCCCCTGTCAGTTTCCGAAAGATTTTTTCCGGTTGATTCTTCAAGGAAATCAATCCAACCAGAATCCCAATCACTGGAGTTGTGTAATCTCCCACTATATTTGTCTACCAAATAAGTGCGGCCAGTCCCGAAATCCAAAGATCTTCCACAAGAATCTCTCCCAGAGCAATACTCGAAAACCTTTCCTTCTTTCAAGGAGAGCTGAAAGCCCTTAGTTGGATTGATTATCGCACATCCTATTCCTTCATAATGCCGACACATGCCTCCCAAGCAATCCGCATTGGACATAAACTACCTCCCCTTATGTTTTATGATCAGTAATCTGCAAAATTAAATTCAAAAAGTTCTTCCTAAATGCTCTCATTTTTCAAATAGACTGTCAAGGAATCACGAACGATTTGCATCATAATTCTATGTATGAGAGATTATGTCGCAAAAATCAAAAAGATACCTAATCCTTTTTATTTCACTCAAAACCATTCGAAGCTAGAAATAAAAAGGGACCCATTGCAACACTCGGGCTACAAAAGGTCTCCTAATCCTGAAAATATCCTAGAACAGCACTGGCTCAGAAAATAAATCCTCTTTATTTAGAGCCCTGATAAAAATTCCAAGGCACTGATTTTTGGTGCCGGCAAATTCCGGATCAACGATGGCACACACGGCACTAGTCTGCTTCCGAAAAAATTCTTCAATTTCTTTCAATGTCATGGGACGCGAAAGAGCTGCTTTCACTCCCTCCGAGCCAACAATAGCATCTTCTGTTGACCAATTAACACTCTTGTCAAACACCTCAATGAAAGAGTTGAGTTGCTCATCTTGCACCATGCGAATTCCATTGATGTAGTCAATGATCATTCGGTACATTGCGTTATCACTGTCTTGAGCCATTTCGATCTCTCCTTGGAAACAAATTTTTGTTAAATTCCACCTCTTCTTCAGGACTCATAATAGTATCTAAAAACCACAAAAAAGTCAAGATTCAAGCCAAAACAACGCTCCACTTTCGTATGAGCCGTTGAAACTCGTGTATCTCCTCCTCTTTCCATCTTGCCTCGGCGAAACACTCAATGAAGACGGGTCAAGGGGAGGAATTAAAGAAGGGTTTGCACTGCACCCCCCCCACAAAAAACAAAAAGTCCCCACCCAAAACCTGGGAATGAGAACTTTTTTGATTTGATTTTGCCACCACTGCACTACTTGAAATCACCCTTCAAATTCAATTTTTCGAAGCGCAATTTCTTCATCCTCTCTTTTTCTTTCCTCCTTAGCTCTTTGATTCATATTATCAACAAATCCTTCAGCAAACTTTTTGACATTCTCATCCTTATCCTTTTTATATTTCTCAAAATCTTTTACCTTCCGCTTATAGCTATCTGAAATTCCATGCTCACCAGACACAACCCCTGTTTGAGCCAACACACCTTCAATGTTTCCCCAGATCTCCTTCTTGTCAGTCATCTTTATAATCCCAATCAAAATTTCATAATCAGGAACATCAAAAGTAAACATTTTCAAAATATTTTCAATTTCCTTTTCTGTGCTATTCTTATCCAAAACTTTCAAAATATATTCCTTTTTCACTCCATCAACTCTTCTCAAAAGTCTTCCAGTATCCATGCAAAAAATATAACTTCCTTTCTTTGCCAACTCAATCCACTCCAACATAAACTTTTCATATTCTTCTCCATTCACAATAGCCTCTTTCAGCTCTTGATTGAAATGATATGGAACTGCTTCATAATTGCCCTTTTCTTTCATATTTTGTCGATTATTAATCCGTTTCATGAAAACATTCATGACATTCTCATAATATTTTTCACTAAGAATAACCATCAACTCCTGCATTCGATGATCCAACTTATCTATTTCAACCAATAAACCAATAATAAACTTTATATTTCCATCACTAAATTCTAAAAGATCAAGAACTTTCCTATAAGAAGAAAAATCCAAATTATTCAATAATGCAGAAATACAACCTTGATCCTCACTATTCTGCTTCAATTCTTCAATAATTATTTTCTCAATTCTCTTCTTATCCTTCTTCCAAATAACAGCCAACGCTTCAATTAAGATTACATGGAAATTTGTCTTACTCACATCATTCTTAACATCCCTCAAGAAAGAAAATTTATTATTCCCCTTCACGATATCATTCAACAGCCTTATATCATTCTCTCTTACATACCTATCAACATGTTCCACGATACAAGAAACTGACCAAGGAATAACTTTTAGCATCTCAATGTTTTTTTTATCAACAATTGGCCCAATGAATTTATCCCATTCTCTTGTATGATTTTCAGCACGAAAACCACACAAAAACTGTGACACAAAATGATTCAATTCCTTTCCATTAAAAATAATTTCAGACAAAATCTTACCTGCTAAATCTGGTTTATTCTTTGCTAATTCAAAACAAAATTTCCTTGCATGACTTAATTCCCATTCATCAATCAATCTCCTTTTGACATAACTGGATAACTTCTCCAGTGCATCACAATATCTACCCAAATCATCCTCATCAATAGAATTAACCAACTCTTTTATCTCATCATTTAAGTCTTTTTCACTAATGGCCAAATCATTATGATCCTTAACAAGTAATTTCAAAAATTGATATTCTTCACTTTCATTAATTCTTTTTTTCAGTAATTCAATCTCGGGAATATTTTCTCCATAAGCCTTTTTCAAAAAATATAGCTTATCTTCTATCTCCTTAACAATCGGAAAACTTGAAATCTTACCATTTTTTCCAAACGCAAATTGATCATAAATTTTCACAAGATATTCAACATCACCTTCAACCATTTCAACCATTTTGTCATCATATCCCTCCATAGGCTTTCTTGTCGCCTCATTCAAAATATTCAATATTCTCAATTTTACATTTTCACTTCTAGTACCTTCAAACATCTCCACAAGCATATCAATCGTTTCTCTTCGAATATTTTTCAAAAACTTATTCACGCCAAGAGACCCTCTCTGAAAAACCATGGTATTATAATCCTTCATTGAAGTTCCCTCAAAAGAACTCTTCAAAAACTCACGAGTTACAATTTCAATCAAATCAAATATTTTCTTTTTTTGCTGAGGAGTCCATTTCAAAATTTCATCAAGAATTTTCCTTTGCACTCCATATCCTATTTTTGGATTGCTAATCGCATGGTAGTTATATTTAGAATACTTCTCCAAAACTTCCTTGATTTTCTTCTGAACAGATTCATATTTTTTAACTCTTTCTTGAATATCAATCAGCTTCATAAAAATATCCTTATCATAATATCGAATTATTTCCAATATTCCCACACATTTCAAGACTAAATCCTCATAACTCTTCCCTGAATATTCCCCAAATTTAGACTTATATTTCTTAGTAGGATATTTATTTTCCATAACCAAATCAATTATTTCAAAAGCTTGCTTCGTTGCCCTATGTACAAATTCCTCTAATAAATCCAGGGTGTCATAAATTTTATCATTATCTCTAAGCTTCGAAACAATTTTCCTAAATTCAACCGCAACAACGACTAATTGCTTATTTGCAACTTCATTATTTAGTGCAGCCAATTTACTCAAAAACTTTTTATTGTAATTATCTCTCATATGGTTAAACCATTAAATTATTTATATCTATTTCACCACTACTCACTAATTTTTCTAGAATATTCTTACCCAGTTTAAAATCGCTAACACTAACCAAGTTTCCAACTCTATTCAAAGCATCTTTTTGTATTAGGTTTTTTAATATAAATTCCTCCTCTTTTTTATTTATCCCCACTAATTTACGAATTTTAACTCTTATCTCACTATCATTAATATTGATTGGCCCATACAAATAAGTCATCGCTTGATATTTTACAGCATTTCCTGAATAATCCTTTTTTATATCTAATCCCTTTTCATAATTATCAATATCAAAGGTGCTTTCGGTATCACCCATAAAAGCTTCTATAATTTCATATTCACCCTCTTCTAAATTCATTTCATTAATAATTTTGCTAGACTCCTTATTGTTTGCACAAACAAAAACCATTTTATTTTGCCCTTGCTCAAACTGAGAATAATCATTTAGATTATTAATTTTCTCAGGATCCCATATTGTAATATATTTAATACCATTCCCCGTAATCTCATCAATGTGCTCTTGCCTTATAGTGAAATCTTTTCTAGGATATCTTATAAAAACCATCTCTTGATCATCTTCACACTTAATGACATTGGCAGCATTGCCCACTAAGCGCAACAATTCTTTAAAATTCTCGCTTGTACCATTAATAAAAATTATCTTACATTCTGCATTTTTAATTTTCCATGATAAACTACTTACTTGCTGCAATAATTTACTTGCACCGCTGACAGACTTTTTTTCACCATCACTTATTCTATATCGCCTATACTTTTCAAGTCCATCTAAATATTGTTGACTATTTATAAAAAATTCATTTTCGATTTTTAAAAAATCCCTTCTCACACCAGAGAATTCTGGATCACTTAGCGGTGAAAGTAAATCATCCAATCCTAAAACAATAACATTACCAACCCCTGTTTTATCTTTAATATATTCTTCAATACTTTTTTTTATTTTTTTTCCATTCTCTTGATACTCAATCTCCTTATTGTCCAAGTATTGATTTGTGGCAAATACAAAAGTTTCAACCTTATCCTTTTCATTTGATTCATTAAATCTTTTTATCTCTGCTTTAACTTTTCCTCTCCAGTCTTCTTGAACGCTATACTCAATTCTTATCTTCCCATCTTTTGTTTCAGAATCACCATGACAACCCGACTTTATAGAGCAACCTTTTTTAGTATTAAAACCAGGATTTTTTAAAATCAAGCCTTTTTTAAAAACTGGAAAAGTCACCTCAAAAGCGCCTAAGCGAATTAGCTGATCTACCATTTTCGGAAGCTCATCTCTTCTTATATCAGAAATGCTCTCTTTTAATTTTTTATATACCTGATTCTCCATTCAGTTTGAAAATTAATATCTCTCAATAAACTCCTTCGGACTCACCCACCATTCCAGCTTGGTTCTTTTGTGTTCTGGTTTGAAATATCCGGGGAGGATTTTTCTTTGCCAGGGTCCGGTGAAAATTGCGAAGTGAAGATGGGGTGTTTCCCAGAAACCGTTTTCTGGGGTGTTTGAGGCGCCGATGGTTCCAATTTTTTGACCCAATTCAACCGTGTCCCCTTTTGAAACAAAAACTCGTCCCATGTGACCACAGATCGAGAAGAAAACTTTTTTTGTTTTTGGATTCTTGTGCGCAATGATTGCAACCCATCCCCAATTTCCTTTTTCTTTCGTTCCTGCGTGAAGCTGACAATGCACGACCCTTCCTCTTCCAATTGAAAAAATCTTTGTTCCACCTTCACAGATGACATCTTCTCCAAGATGAATCCCCCAATTCACCCCTTCATAGGTGCAGTCTTTTCCAAACGGAGAACCATTCACTCTATAATCTTTCAAAGGAAGCCCCAGTTCATGTGTGTGCGGATATGCCATATTGTTGTTAGGAATTTAGGATTTTAGGAATTTAGGAATTTAGGATTTTAGGAATTTATGAGTTTCTGATTCATTATTAATTATTCATTCTTAATTATTCATTAGCCTCCCTAGCATTCATCCAAATCAAGCGGGCTGTGATGATCTTTTTTTCCGAAAATAATCCCCAAACTCACCACAAAAAATATCCCAGCAAGCCACATTGTGGTTAGTTCTTTGTCAAAACCAACAAAGTTCATGTTAGTTGTTGGTGAAATCAAAACCAGAACAATCGCAATTGGCAAATATATCCTTGCAAATTTCTTCCATGCGTTAAAAGCTTTCTCTCCTGTAAAGTATGCTCCAGTCAAAGAAAAAATAATAGCAAGTGCAAAATAAAACGTTGTCTGTATTATATTATCAAAACGGTGAATGAATTTCCTAACACAAGCAGTATCGCCCTTTGAACATAATCCAAAATTTTCTGGCAATGCTAAAACCAAGCTAGCAACAATCGCAATTAAACATGCAATTATTATATTTCTGATTTTCTTCTTATAACTCATATTTTTTATTTATCCTTTTAAAGCGAACTTTGTTTTTCTCTCTTTCCCAG
This sequence comes from Candidatus Moraniibacteriota bacterium, assembly GCA_029865125.1. Taxonomy (GTDB): domain Bacteria; phylum Patescibacteriota; class Minisyncoccia; order Moranbacterales; family UBA9337; genus JAOUHN01. Next base: position 4,127 of record JAOUHN010000004.1, on the reverse strand, counting down.
AATAATCCCCAAACTCACCACAAAAAATATCCCAGCAAGCCACATTGTAACAAATTCTTTATCAATTCCCAACATTCCACCCATGTTTGATGTTACAGATACAAGAAATATGGACACAATCAAATAAATAATTGCGAATAACTTCCAACTATCAAATGCTCCTTTAGTAAATAATAATACTATGGAAATAGTGCCAAAAGCGATCGAGAAAAGGGCCAAAAAATTAAATATTGCTTCAAATTCACCTGGACTGCAATAATGTCTTGTCGATAAAGATAAACAGGTACCAAAAGAAAAAATTCCAGTAATTACAGATATTAGCAACATTATTAATATCTTTTTCTTATAATTCATATTCCTTATTGTTTAATAAATTTTATTACTTCTCAAAACAGGACATGAGCCGACGGCCGTCATCTGGTGTCCTACTTTATTATTCCTTGAAATTTCTTTTTAATTTCTTGTTCGTTGTCAATTTTCAAAGCTGTAATTACTCGCACATAGCGCTCAGCAGAATATAGCCTCGTCAATTCAAGAATAGCTCTCTCAAAGGGGTGCGGAGAAACAAAAACACTTTGTTGCAATTTAGCAAATTTTAATTCATACAAATGTTCTCTCAAAATACCTCTGAATATTCGATCTTTTTCAGGAATATCAAAAATAACAATTCTCCATTTCCCATCCCACTTTTTTGGCTTCTTGCACGCAACACTACTCCCCAATAAACTCAGCTTTCTTGCTTCATTTTTTCCTTTTTTAGTTAACTCCAGCTTAAAATTTCCATTTGGAAGCATTTTCTTTTCAATTAGTTTTTCACGAGAAAGCCTTTGCATAGAACGAGAAAAACTTCTAGAATTAATGTTTTTCCACTCTCTTTTTATTTCACGCAATACCTTGAAATATTGCCTTGGAGATGAAGTCGATCCTAACACCACACCTCCCACAAGAGTAACTATGATCTTTTTTTGAACTGGTCCAATTCTATACATATCCTTTCAAACAGGACACGAGCCGACGGCCGTCATCTGGTGTCATGTTTTTTCTTTTTTTTAAATTACTATTTTCTGATCTCAATCTGGTTTCTCTATCTCAAATCTCTCCGTCAACTGACGGACTCAATTCTCGTTCTAGCATTCATCCAAATCAAGCGGGCTGTGATGATCTCTCTTTCCAAGAATAATCCCCAAACTCACCACAAAAAATATTCCAGCAAGCCAAAGTGATATAATTTCACTATCCGGACGAAGAAACCCAGGCGTGTCAGGAGTAATCACTGCCAAGATAATAGCAATCGATAAATACACCCCTGCAAAATTCCTCCAAATCTTAAATACCCCTTCATTTTTCACAAAATATAATACAATAAAAATTATAATTAACGCCAAGGAAAACAAAAATAAAAATGTCCCTAGATCATTAAAATACCTATTTTTATAAATCGTTCCAGCAATAATACTCAAAATTATTGCTGCACTTAATAAAATCTTTTTATTTTTCATATATTTTTAAATATTTAAATTAATTTTGTTAATAATTTTCATTAGATTCTCAATTTCTTCTTCAGAAATCCCCAGTTTCTCAATGTCTTTTCTTTTTTTCACTTAAATAATTATTTCTTCAAACAGGACGCGAGCCGACGGCCGTCATCTGGTGTCATGTTTTTTCTTTTTTTTAAATTGCTGTTTCATGATCTCAATCTGGTTTCTCTATCTCAAATCTCTCCGTCAACTGACGGACTCAAATCTCGTTCTAGCATTCATCCAAATCAAGCGGGCTGTGATGATCTCTTTTTCCGAAAATAATCCCCAAACTCACCACAAAAAATATCCCAGCAAGCCACATTGTGGTTAGTTCTTTGTTTATATTTATAAGACCTCCGGATGTAACTGGGGTAATCAAAATCAATATGATTGCAATTGGAAGATAAATTATTGAAAATTTCTTCCAAATGTCAAAAGATTTTTTATTTGTAAAAAATAAAAATATTGAAACGACCACTAAAGAAATTGACCCAAATAAAAGTGGCTCACCAATAGTAAAAGTTGGCATACTATAAATACATGCATCATTATTTCTATCACATATACCCATGTTTTCAGGATAGACTATCGCATATCCAATAAGGAACAGAATAATAGATGTCATCAATATAATACTTTCTTTCTTTTTAGATTTCATACTTTTTTATTTATCCTTTTAAATCGAACTTTGTTTTTCTCTCTTTCCCAAAATAATCCCCAAACTCACCACAAAAAATATCCCAGCAAGCCACATTGTGGTTAGCTCCTTGTCAAAACCAACAAAGTTCATGTTAGTTGTTGGTGAAATCAAAACCAGGATAATCGCAATTGACAAATATATCATTGCAAATTTCTTCCATGCGTTAAAAGCTTTCTCTCCTGTAAAGTATGCTCCAGTCAAAGAAAAAATAATAGCAAGTGCAAAATAAAATATAAACTGCACTAAATTATCAAAGGTATCGATATACCAATAAATACATCCGTCATCGTTCTTGGAGCACAATCCAAAATTTTCTGGCAATGCTAAAATCAAGCTAGCAACAATCGCAATTAAACATGCAACCACCACATTTCTTATTTTCTTCTTATAACTCATATTTTTATTTTTAATTATTTATTTTTGAAATTATATTAATCAAAACATCAATCTCTTCTTCAGAAATCCCCAGCTTCTCAATGTCATTTCTTTTATTCACAGCTTCCAAATGATTGACCATGCTTTCCAGGATGTTTTTTGCAGGTTGTGTTTTTTCATCTTCAAGCAACCTTTTCACCTGAATCATTCTTTGGACAAGTGGTTGTTTCACACTTTTGTGACAAGTGAGATCATTCAAAATCTTTTCCAAAATGAGAAGTGAAGCTTGCGCATTCATTGTATCATCTCCTGGACTCAATGAAAAATCAACGATTCCATCTCCTTCCAAATCAATTTCCATTGCGCTCACTTCCCCTTCATTGATTTCAAGCTCCGCCTCCATCCCTTCAAACACGGGAATGTCAGAAAAAACGGTTGTGTTCTCAGTTTCTTCTCCCAGAACCTCATCAATTTCAAATGTGAATGTTCCCATTCCCGTTCCAATCAAATCAACATTGGTCACACCATCACCATCAGACCCCAAATATTTTGTTTCTCCGAATTCCCAATAGTACGAATTTGGAATTTCCTCTTCAAACATCCTCAAATCAGAATCAGGATTTGGGTTTTGAGTGACTCCTGTGTGGCTCCCTTCCTCGTCAAAAAGATGAACGTCCACTGGAGAATGCATTCTAAGACGCAATCTTTTATCCTCATTTTTAACTTCCGGCTTATCATCCTTAATATAACTAGTCAATTCATCCTTATTCTCAATAAGATTTGAAATAAAATCTTGAAGTGAGTCAATCTCAAGGATATCTGCATGCTCCCTGTTAACCTGAAAACCACCGAGACGATTATACTTTTTCAAATCAACATAATAGTCCACATCACTCATTACAACAGCACTGGCAGTCACTACTGTGCCATCCCCGTCTTGAACAATAGCTAATTTTCGATCCAAATTACTAAGTCCATTGCAGAAATATAGGTCGCAATTGTCATATTTGATTCCGGAAATTGTGTCCAATCCCCATCCAGCAATTTGAATGATTTTCATTCCTTCTGGTGCTTCCCAGTCATCAATTTCACTGTGCAAGTTTGTTGCTTTTGAAAACAAACTATTTGAAAGAACATTGGGCGAATCCGTGTCAGAAAAGCTTGGGTCACTTCTTTGTCCATCATCTCCCAAAAGAAAACTTTTCATTTCATCAAAACTATCAATGTCTTTGCCATATAGTTTTTGAAAATCATAAATGTCATCCACTTCATCAGAAAACTCAATCACTGGAGTTTCCACTTTTTCAAAATATTTTTTTGAAGGAAGAAGGTTATACGCTCCACTCATGTTTTCCGCAAAACCTCGAGCAGTGTCTTTGTCTAGGATTATTCCTGAAGCTATATTAAGCTTGTCTCCATGCAAAAGTCCTGCCAAGGCCTTTGGGGTTCCTGCTTGTGGGGTGGCGACGAAAATGATTCTTTCCACCAAGTCCTCTCTTCCTCTTTCTTCAAGCTCACTCACCAAAAGTTTT
>JAOUHN010000068.1 GCA_029865125.1 Candidatus Moraniibacteriota bacterium | reverse complement strand
GGAAGAGTTTTGGCTAGCAAGGCTGGATTTGAAACCAGAGATTCTCTTGAAGGAATTGATATTCACCCAGAAAATGTAGGTGGAGTATTTGATGTGGAAGAGGATATGAATAGACACATCGGAAGAGCTGATGAAACGGTGCATCTAGAGGTGGAATCAGAAGATGAGAGGCGTCAAGATAGAGCAGTGATGAGTGACATGAGTCCAAGAAGAAATATGAGTGGGATTAATCCAGGAAATCGCATGCCCCAAAGAAGCTCAGTTAGTGTGAATCAAAAAAGACCATTTGAAAATGTGAGTGTGAAGCAGGAGGAAGAAAATCAATTACCTCAAATGCCTCAAGAAATTCATATTGACTTAGATCGAGACAATATCCAAAACAGAGATTTGAAAAAAGAAAGAAAGGTATTTCATGAAAATCAAGTCGATGCGATTTCTGAAAGCGTTGCATTGATCAAAGAAAAAAGCATAGGAAATAAAAAAATGTCATTAAAATTGAAGCTTATTTTTTGGTCATTTTTTGTGATCATCATACTTTTGATTGCAGGTGTTTTTGCGTATATGTTTTTGCCTAAGGCGGATATCCATGTGTATCCCCAGATGATTTCTGAAAAGGTGGACATTTCTGCAAGAGCGCAAACTGACATTAGTACTATTGATGTTGAGAATAGAATAATAAAAGCAGAGGCAGTGGAGGTTGTTGATTCTTTGATTATCAACAAAGAATCAACAGGCGAAGAATCAGCATCAAACCAAAAGTCCAGAGGAAGAGTTACGATATATAATGAGTTTAGTGAAGAGAGTCAGCAGTTGGTTGCAACGACAAGACTTGAGAGTGCGGATGGAAAAATATTCAGAATAATTAAAGGTGTGATAGTTCCAGGAATGAAAAAGGAAAATGGGAATATTATTCCAGGAAGCATTGAAGCTGATGTCGTAGCGGATCAGGTGGGAGATGAATATAATATTGGTCCAAGTGAATTTAAGATTCCTGGTTTTAAGTCCAGTTCTAAATATGAAAAGTTTTATGCACGTTCAGAAGCCAAGATGCTAGGAGGAGGTTCTCAAGGAGGAATAGTGAAGGTTGTTTCTTCAGATGACATCAAATCAGCCAGTCAAGAAGCTCAACAAAAATTGAAAGATGTGATTGTTGAAAAAATTCACAGCAACATGAAAGAGGGATATATCCTGGATGAAGATTCAATAAAATTGGAAATTATTTCAGAAAGTTCGTTTCCAGTAGAAAATTCTGTTGCACAATCTTTTGAATATCAACTTGAAATGAAGATTTATGCTTTAGTTTTTTCTGAAAATGATTTGATTAGCTTGATTCAAAAAACAGCGGAAAATAAAATAGGAAAAAGCGAGAATAATTTCATTCTAGAATCCATTGAATTGGAATATGGTCAAATCACTCCTGATTTCGAGGAAGAATTTTTGGACATTAGTGTTCATGCAACCACTGCTTTGAAAAAAAATATCGACAAGGATAAAATATTGGAAGGATTTTTGGGAGCGAAAGTGAATGATTTGGGAACAATTGTGAGTGGATATCCTGACATCAGGAAAGTGAATGTTGTTTTGTGGCCAAAGATTTTGGTGAATAAGATTCCTAAGAACAAAGAAAGAGTGAAAATATACATTGAGGAAAGCAATGATTAGTGGATGCTGAAATTAAGAAAGATTTGTGATTTCAACGGGCTTCATGTCGCGCTCTAGTTAGCTCTTGCCAAAACAGAATTACTGTGATATATTTGCTCATACAAGTGAAAAAAGTCCCTGTTGTGTCTCGCCTAATTTTTATATTAGGACCAAGATGCAAAACCAAACCTATCAAGGCCGGGGCTTTTTTGATGGGTTTTTAATTTGTAATGAACAAAAAATCATGGAATATGAAATTTGTTATTTGATCGGAGAATCAAAAGAGACTGAGTTAGATTCAATCAAAAAAGGGGTTGAAGAAATTATAACTCATGAAGGAGGAGTTTTGTTGGATTCCGAATTCTTGGAAAAAAGAAAGATGGCGTATGAAATCAAGAAAGAAATTCGCGGAACTTACATCGCAAAAAGATTTACTGTTGTGGACAAAGATGAAAGAGAAGAGGATCAATACCCTGAAAAGGATATTATTTCAGAAATTACAACAAAAATGAATCTTAATAATGATGTTTTGAGGTTTATTGTCATCAAAGCGGATGATCTTCCTGAGCTGAATGCATCGAAAGAGCAAGAAGATGCAAAGATGGAGGTTGAAAAACCAGAAATCAATCCT
>JAOUHN010000008.1 GCA_029865125.1 Candidatus Moraniibacteriota bacterium | reverse complement strand
AAGCTTGTCTCCATGCAAAAGTCCTGCCAAGGCCTTTGGGGTTCCTGCTTGTGGGGTGGCGACGAAAATGATTCTTTCCACCAAGTCCTCTCTTCCTCTTTCTTCAAGCTCACTCACCAAAAGTTTTGCAAAAATTCCTCCATTGCTGTGAGAAATGATGGTCACCTTTCCATTGTCAGCACTTGCTGCCAAGCTTTCCAGTTTTGAAACTGGATTCACCAGTGTTCCGTCATCCATGGCAATTCCATCTCGAATGACTCTTTCTGGAGAATATCTCCAGTCATATGGCAGTGCTTCCCAGTTGTTGATGGTTTTTTCCTCTTTCATGTCATCAAGAAAACTCATGAATCCTTTGTAAATATTAAACCCATATGCTTCATCAATGACATCTCTTGTATAGATCCCGGTTTTGATGCTGTTTCCGTTTTCATCGAGATACAAATCTTTCACATCCTCATTGTGGTTCGTTGGTTCCCACAGCTGATCTTCGTCATGGCTATGCATTTTGTACAACCTGCTGGCTTGAATCCCAGGGATGAAAAGAATATTGGAATTTCCTGACTTTTCCCAATTGAAAGGTTTTTTGTGAGGATACTGATCCATGTTTCGTCCAGCCCAATCCTTGTAGGGTTCATCACAAATTCCATTGCCGTTAACATCAAAACACCCCTCTTCTTCACTGTCATAATCATCCCAATAATTCCCTCCAATTGGGAGAGGTTGAGCAAGATGCAAAGCACCATTTGACATCATTTGATATGGCTTGTTATCAATGAAATCATTATTGAAAACCTCATTATACAATCCACTTATCTCATACACCCCCACTCCTGATTGGGTATTCTTGATTGTGTTTTCTTTGATGATGTTTGAATTTGAAGTGTTGAGCCAAATTCCTCTATTTTTGATGTCTTGAATGACATTTCTTTTGATTAAGTTTCCATGGGAATATGCTATGTACATTCCCGAATTTCCAAATGCCGAAGTGAAATAATCCTTATTTTGATTAATTTCATTTCCAATGATTTGATTATTGGAAGAAAAAATGAGAACAATTCCGGATTGAGTTTTTGTTATTTTGTTGTTTTTGATGATATTGTTTTCACAACCACTCACCACATATATTCCATAATTACTGTCATACAGTGTTATGTTTTCAATCACATTGTTACTAGAACGATATAGCTGAATTCCCACCTTTTCAAGATTCAAATTCTTTATTGTCACACCACTTTTTTCATGAACAAGAATCAGATATTCCTTTCCAAAAATGTCACTGGAAATTTTGTGATCATTTCCGTCCAAGGTGATTCCATCACTTTCAATCTCAACTCCCCTGTGAAAATCTTGAGTCACTGTGCAAGTTTTTGTGTCTTGATTCCAAGTTCCGATTTCAGTGCACTCTCCTCCTGTTGAATCATCTCTCAGGTGATATTTTATTTGCCATGGATAGGTTTCCGTGTCAGCCCAAACAAAAACAGGTGTCAAAAGAAATGACACTGCCAAAAAAATGCTTGTTATCTTGTTTTTCATTCTGTTTTCTGTCAATAATTATCTTTTCCTCCTTAGCACTATCCTACACTATATTAGATGAAATAAAGATAAATTTTTAATAAACTTTCAATAAAATATTCGCAAATAAAAATAAAAAAGTCGGGAACCATTGCTATGGCCCCCGACGATATACTGTCGATTTGGCTAGGATGATTTACAAATCACCATCCCCTAAAGATCTCAGATGGGGCACTTCTGCCTCATCTCCATCCCTGTTATCGATTTGACTACTTTCAGGAAACGGGATGATGCGACCTTCATCGTTATCTCCCGTGAAGAAACTGTGATCTTCTCCGCCCTCCTCTTCAACTTCTTCACCTTCGACTCCCGTGAGCCAGGATGGCTTTTCCGCGTTGCCGGCCTGTCCAAACTCCGAACAGACATATTCCAGAAATTCCGATGCTCTCTGCTCGATTTCACATACATCCTCGGGAATACACCGAGAATCCAGAGCTATCACTCGCCGAACAATCTCTGCGACGACACTGATACCGAGCGGATGCACACTACCCCCCTCTATCTTATTGAGGATAATCTGCAAAAATCTCTTGTCTTTTAGCGTAAGTTTCATTCTTCTGCCCTCCTTACTTAGGTTTCAATAACAACTATCCACTAACGACTTAATATACTAGCAGAACAACCACCCAGAAGTCAACACAAAAAACCACCTCGATTCAACGAAGTGGTTTTTTTGTGTTTCGAAAGAATTTCTATTCCTTTGGAGCTTCTTCTCCTTCTCCTGTGAATGGACTTGGTCCTTCATTTCCTCCAACTTGAGCCTCTCCCATTCCTGCTTCCGGTGCTGGAGATGGTGCTGGAGTTGGTTCTTCCATTGTTTGACTTGGACCCTGCATTGATTGATCTTCCATTGGAGCATCACCTTCATGTTCTCCGCAGTTTCCAATCCCCATCTTGCAAAGCATTTTTTTGAACATTCCCATAACTTTTTGTTATTTATGTTGATTATTTTTTTTCTTACTCACAACCCTATCCAGGTTACATTTTCATTATACCAAAAAAATGAATTATTTCAAATACTTACTAAAAATATAAATTATCATTATTTTTCAAGCTTTTTTATCTATTTTGATCTCGTCTTACAAGCTGACATATTTCACTGGAAGCACTCTTTTGAAAACTCCTGCGATCACAAAGGTGTCTGTCTCATGAATGAAAATTGGCTGATGAGTTTTGTTTTTTGAATTTGGAAAAAGTCCAATCACTCCTTTGCTCACTTTTTTGAATCTTTTGATTGTTGCCATTCCATTGATGACAGCCACAACAATTTTTCCCTCCAAATCATCTTGGCTTTCATATTTTTCAAAAACAACATAATCACCATCTCCGATGTTTTCTTTGTCCATGGAATCCCCAAGAGCTTTCACAGCAAAAAGATTAGCTGGCTCTGATTGCCTGAAAAGGCTTTTTGAAATTTGAAGATATCCATCAACATTGTCTTGAGCATATGCAAGCGCCTCTCCACAAGATGCCAAACCATACAGTGGAATTGAAAAAATGTTTCCCAGGTTATTGTATGAATCGTTTTTCACAATATAGATTCTCCGGTTTTCATCTCTTTTGATGAGTTCTTTTTTCTCAAGAGCATCCACAACTTGAGTAACTGATTTCAGACTGTCCCTTTGTCCTTGTCCTTCAAGATGCTTTTGAAGTCTGTAGCTGGTTGGATTTTCCTTGCTTTGTTCCACAAAAACCCTGATTGCGTCAAGAATATTTTCTTGTTTTGAAGTTAGCTTTTGCATATTTTTTATATTAAAAGATTTATTAGCTTATAATTAATTTATTCCCCCTCATTATGTCATTCCGGAAAGTATAATTTCTTGAACGAGGGATGAGTCCCGTCGTTCGCGAACGACAGGACGAGTTCAAAGAAATTAACTTATCCGGAATCCATTTTCAATACAACTTCAGATGATATTCATTTGCTACACCTAAGTGGATGCAGATTCCAGATAAACTATTCTTCTTCCGCTCAGAGCGGAGAAAAATATGTTTTCTCAAAATGACAAAATATAAAAACTTTTTTATCAAAATCTTATTACAGTGTTATTATATCACCCTTTAATATCCCTGCCAAATCACACCTGTGGATAACCAAAAAACATCCCGAGAAATCGGGATGTTTTTCTATATATTGAAGTAACATTTTATCTCAAACTAAAGGTTGCAACAATTCCCTCCATGACTCCTCCTACTTCAGCATCACCTCCGATAAAGGCGAGATTGAAAACATAGAACAAATTATCTTTTTTGAAAATTACTGCCACCCTGGGATTTCCAGAAATAAGTCCCGGGGCAACAAACTCCATTCCATTAATCCCCTCCGCTTCAAATTCATTCTTCTTTGAGTCTTCATCAAACTCCAATTTTTCTGCAAATTTCTCTATTGTTTCACTTTCATCTTCATACACCGACAAAGCAATAATGTGAAAATCATCCGGCTTGTCACTTGGAGAATAATCATTCATATTACTGTAATTCGACCAAAAAGTTTGTCCTCCTACTTTCATGTACAAATCGTCATCCGCTTCTTCTTCCTTGATTTTTGCTTCAGAATAATCATTGTTCATGTACCACCCACCTGGAAATCTCATTGAATACCCATATCTTTCATTGATATATTCAGTGACAACATTCTCCTCAGATTCTTCAGAAACATTCTCGGATTCATTTTCAACAAGATTACTATTTTCTTGTTCATTATTTTCAAAAGAAAAATCACCGTGCATTTCCTCATTAGAAAAAGTAGCCTGATTTTCATCACTATTCTTGTTGGAGTAAAAAATACCAATCACTGCAATCAAAGCAATTGACAACAAAATCACACTAATTATCACATTCTTATTCTTCATATTTTTCCCCTTATTTTTTATTAACAACAAAGACTGTGAATCACAAAAGCAATCCACAGTCTTTTAAAAAACATTCTAAGATTAATAGCTCACAGAAAGCTTGTAACTCTCTCCTTCTGAGTTAGCCGTAGATGAGTCTGTATGATCAAGATATCCCAAATGTAGCCAAATAGCTCCATCAGTTAAACGAAGAGCATCCCCAGAATTGATCCACGTCTGCGCTCCAAATGTACTATCCATACTTGAATCTCTAGTCATGAGAAAAACAAGTGGCATCTCGCTTATCTCAATTTCAGGAGAATCAATTCTCTGATAATAATATGTCACATCCTCTTCTGAATCATAATATGTAGCGTTTGCTGCTGAATTAGCCACATAGGTTCCGGTATACACCTTCCTCTTTGCAATACTGCTTCCCACTGCTTTCTTACTAATCGCACCTTTCCAATCATCATCAGGATTATCTAACTCATTCAAAATACTTTTTTTCACCATTTTTTTGATTGCTTTTGACTCTTCTGTTGAGAAATAGTTTTTCCAATCACTCTTTGCTTGAGCATTTCCAGGAACACACATTGCAAAAGCTAACGCAAGACCCAGAACAACGCCCAACGACACTTTTTGTTTTTGTTTCATTTTTTTTTATTAATTATAATCATCTAAAACAAAGCCCCCTTTTTCTAGACTTCATAATTATATCATAAATAAAAATGAAATAAAGATGAAATTGTGGATAACTAAAAAGCATCCCGATCTCTCGGGATGCTTTTTGTTATTCAAGAAGAAAACTGATTATTTTCGAAAACCGCTTCCAGCTGGAATTAGTCGTCCGATGATCACATTTTCTTTGAGTCCTCTAAGCTTATCTTCTTTTCCTTCAACTGCTGCGTTGATCAAAACTCTTGCAGTTTCAATGAATGATGCAGCACTCAGGAATGATTCGGTTGAAAGTGCAACTTTAGTGATTCCCAAAAGCATAGTTGTTCCTTTGGCCTCTGCTTTTCCTGCTTCTTTCATTTTCTCATTCATTTCATCAAATTTGATTCGCTCAACGATATCACCTATTAGGAATCCAGTATCTCCTGTCTCCTCAATCACGATTCTACTTAGCATTTGTCTAATGATAACTTCAATGTGCTTATCGTTAATTCCTTCACCTTGAGAAGCATAGATTTCTTGAATTTCTCTAACAATATATCTGTGAAGCTCTTCTTTCCCCATAACTTTTTGAAGTTTTCTAAGATCAACATGTCCTTCCACAAGTTGAGAACCTTTGCTGACCAAGTCGCCTTTTGCAACTCTGAGTGTTGCATTTGCAGGAACTTGATATTCAACTTCATTTTTCTCTTGATCTTTGATTGTGATTGTAATTGTCTTTTTTCCTTCGCTAGAAATTTTTATCACTTTTCCATCCACTTCAGTTATTGCTGCCTCTCCCTTAGGAGGACGAACTTCAAAGATTTCTTCAACACGAGGAAGACCTTGTGTGATGTCGGATCCTGCAACACCTCCAATATGGAAAGTACGCATAGTCAACTGTGTTCCTGGCTCTCCAATCGCTTGAGCAGCAACAACTCCAACAGCTTCTCCGATTTTCACAAGACCACTTCTACCAAGATCAACTCCGTAACATTGCCTACAAATTCCGCTCTTTGACTTACATGAAACAACACTTCTGATCTTGATTTTGTCAATTTTCAATCTTTCAATTTCAATTGCTTGCTCTTTTGTCACAAGTTCACCCTTCTTGACCACAACTTTATTTGTTTCAGGATCAACCACTCTTTCCAAAAGAACACGCCCCGCAACACGAGTAGAGAAATCTTGTCCAATACTATCAGAATCAGCTCTATACAAATAAGCTCCTTCAGTATCACCACAATCTTCTTCTCTAACAATAATATCTTGAGAAACATCCACCAATCTTCTGGTTAGATATCCAGCAGTTGCAGTTCTAAGCGCTGTATCCGCCATACCTTTACGAGCACCATGGGTAGACATGAAATATTCAAGAACGTTCAAACCTTCTTTGAAAGAACTCTTAACTGGAAGCTCGATTGTTTCACCACTTGCTCCAGCCATAAGACCTTTCATACCCATCATCTGCACGATAACAGACTCACTACCTCTAGCCTTGGAATATACCATAGTATATACAGGACCTTCTTTATCCAAAGAGTTTCTCACGATTTCAGTAATATTATTCTTTGCTTCGTTCCAAATCTCAATAGATTTGTTCTTCTTTTCTTCAGCAGTCAAGAGACCCATGTTGTATTGACCCTTGATAGTCTCAATTTTTTCCTCTGAGTCTTTCATGATTTGCTTTTTCTCTTCAGGAACCTTCAAGTCATCCATTCCCCAACTGATTCCTGATTTTGAAGCAGCTCTAAATCCAAGATTTTTGATGTCATCCACAAAATTAGCTGCTTTTTCTTGACCCATAGTCTCCAAAATTTCAGAAACAATTTTTTTCAATTCACCCTTGGTCATTTCCTCATTGATAAATTTCATTTCCTCTGGCAAAACATCATTGAAAAGAACTCTCCCAACAGAAGTTTCGATTATTTCTCCATTGAAGTATAGCTTGATGTGCTCGTTAATCTTTACGATTTCATTTTGATATGCCAAGATTGCTTCTTCTTCTGAACAAAATATTCTTAGTTTTTCGGCCTTATCTCCTTTGATGTGTGTCAAGTAATAAACTCCAAGCACAATATCAAGAGAAGGAGTAGTAATCGGCTCACCACTAGCAGGTTTTAGAAGGTTTTTTGATGAAAGCATCATGTTCGCACTTTCTTCATGAGCCTTCTTTGTCAATGGAACGTGAACAGCCATCTGATCTCCATCGAAGTCAGCATTAAACGCCGCACAAACCATTGGATGAACCTGAATAGCCTTACCTTCAATCAACACAGGTTGAAAAGCTTGGATTGAAAGTCTATGAAGAGTTGGTGCACGATTCAAAAGAACATAGTGATGTTCAATGATTCTATCCAAAATTTCATATGCTTCTTCCGCTTCAGCATCAACCATCCTTCCAGCTGTTCGAACATTGTGAGCATATTCATCATTAATTAATTTGTTAATGATGAACGGCTTGAATAATTCCAAAGCCATTTTCTTTGGAAGTCCTACTTGGTGCAATTTCAATTGAGGACCTACAACGATAACGCTACGTCCTGAATAGTCTACACGCTTTCCAAGAAGGTTTTGTCTAAATCTACCTTGTTTTCCTTTTAGTGAATCAGCAAGTGATCTCAGTGGTCTCTTTTGACCTGTTGAAGCTGCAACGGAAGCTTGTCCTCTTCTCATACTATTGTCAAAAAGTGAATCCACAGCTTCTTGAAGCATTCTTTTCTCATTTCTTGTGATCACTTCTGGAGCACCCAGACTAATCAATTTTTTCAAACGATTATTTCTGTTGATGATTCTTCTGTACAAATCATTAAGGTCAGAAGTCGCATATCTTCCTCCATCCAATGCTACCATGGGTCGAAGATCAGGTGGGATCACTGGGATCACCACAGGAAACATCCATTCAGGTCTCAAATTAGCAAGATCAAATCCTTGAAGAAGTTTAATTCTTCTCATTGTCTTTTTTTCATCAACCTTCTTTTCTGATTGCAGATCTTCTTGAAGCTTTCTAACTTCTTCTTTCATATCCAAATTTACCAAAACATTTCTCACAGCTTCAGCTCCGATTCCCGCAGAAAACACCTGTCCAAATTTTGTTGAAAGATTGAAATATTCAATTTCAGATAAAATCTTGAAAAGTCTAAGATTTTTCACTTCATCAACATTCGATTTGAAACTTTGTTGCAACTCTTTTAGCAATTCTTCTTTTTCTTCATTGCTTTTGTTAGTTTTCTTTATTTCTTTTTTCTTGTTCTTGTGCTCATTTTCAAGTTGTTCCAGCACTCTTTCTCTAGCTGATTCGTCAATACTTGTTACCAAATATGCAGAAAAATAGATAACTTTTTCAATGTCTTGATAAGAAAGCCCCAAAGCTAAACCAACCTTTGAAGGAACACCTCTCAAAAACCAAATGTGAGAAACTGGGACAGCCAATTGAATGTGTCCCATTCTTTCTCTTCTAACATTTGAGCGTGTCACTTCAACTCCACACTTATCACAAACTATTCCTTTGTATCTAATTCTTTTATATTTTCCACAGTAACATTCCCAATCTTTTGAAGGTCCGAATATTTTTTCACAAAACAAACCATCTTTTTCATAACGCTGAGTTCTATAATTGATAGTTTCAGGTTTTGTTATTTCTCCACTTGACCATTCTAAGATATTTTCTGGACTAGCCAGCTTAAGACGAACGCTATTGAAATCACTTACCCTAGTATTATTATTTTCCATATTTTTATAGTTAAAGTTAAAAAGTTTGAATTAAAATATCTTAGATTTATTTTTCAGATTCTTCTTCTGATTTAATTCTTTTCATACCAGTCAAATCAATATCTAAGCACAAACCTTTCAATTCATTAACAAGCACATGGAAAGAAGCAGGGATATTTGGACTACTTATTGGCTCTCCCTTAATGATGGATTCATATGCTCCGCTACGACCCTTAATATCATCAGACTTGATAGTCAACATTTCTTGAAGTGTGTGTGCAGCACCATAACCTTCTAGTGCCCATACTTCCATTTCTCCAAATCTCTGTCCACCAAACTGAGCTTTACCACCAAGTGGTTGCTGAGTAATAAGTGAGTATGGACCTATGGAACGCATGTGTAATTTGTCATCAACTAGATGGTTCAATTTCATCACATACATAACTCCAACAGTAGATTCATTATCAAATTTCTCACCAGTTTTACCATTAACTAGTCTAACTTTTCCATTTTCAGGAAGACCAGCTTTTCTCAACTCTCCCTTGATATCATCTTCAGTAACTCCGTCTAGTGCAGGAGTTGCAACCTTATACCCAAGCTTAAGAGCTGCCCATCCAAGATGAGTTTCCAAGATCTGACCAATATTCATACGACTTGCAACACCAAGAGGATTCAAAATAATGTCCACTGGAGTTCCATCATCAAGATATGGCATGTCTTCAATAGGAGCAATTCTTGAGATTACACCCTTATTTCCATGTCTTCCAGCTAGTTTGTCTCCAACAGAAATCTTTCTCATTTGAGCCACAGAAATTTGAATCTTTTGGATCACACCTGTTGGCAATTTATCACCTTGTTCTCTTGAGAAAATTCTAATATCAACAACTTTTCCATGCTCTCCATGAGGAAGATATAGTGAAGAATCCTTAACATCTCTAGATTTTTCACCAAAAATAGCTCTGAGCAATCTTTCCTCAGCGGTCAAATCACCTTCTCCTTTAGGAGTAATCTTTCCAACCATGATGTCTCCTGATGAAACCTCGGCACCAATTCTAATGATACCTGTTTCATCCAGATTCTTCAGTCTTTCCTCTCCGATGTTTGGAATGTCTCTTGTGACCACTTCTGGACCAAGCTTTGTGTCTCTAACGTCAATTGAGAAATCTTCAATATGAATTGAACTATATCTATCATCCTGAAGAACTCTTTCTGAAATAATAATCGCGTCTTCAAAGTTATATCCCTCCCATGGCATGAAAGCAACCACCACATTTTGACCCAATGCCAATTCTCCATTATCAGTAGAAGCACCATCAGCAAGCATTTGACCCTTTTTAACCTTATCTCCCTTCATTACACGAGGGATCTGGTTCATACTAGTAAACGCATTTGATCTAACAAAACTTTGAAGCAAATAATTTCTCTTGAAATATTTGTTCTTTGATCCCTTAGGAGCAGCTTCTTTTACAATGATGTGAGCAGCATCTACTTCGATAACTTCTCCATCTTCTTGTGCAATAACAACCTGACCTGAGTCAGAAGCGGCCTTGTCTTCAATTCCTGTTCCAACAAGTGGAGCCTGTGGAACAACACAAGAAACAGCTTGACGTTGCATGTTTGAACCCATCAACGCACGGTTAGCATCATCATGTTCCAAGAAAGGAATCATAGAAGTTGCAACTGAAATACATTGTTTTGCTGAAACATCTACAAAATCAAGTCTATCTGCTTCAATCATTTCAGGGTGACCTTTTACTCGAGCCTCAACTGAACCACCCCTAATATTCCCAAACTCATCAGTATTAATTCCAGCATGCGCAATAATCATTCTGTCTTCAACTGTTGCATTAACATATTCAATTTCTCTCGTCATGAAAGGAGACAGTTTTATTGCCTTATCCTTCGAAGCTTTTGCTGCCTTTTTCGCTAATTTCTCATCCAACATATCCCCCTTCTTTCCAACTTCTGAAACATCTTCTCCTAGAATTCTATTAACAAAATCTCCTTCGCTTCCGTTTTCAATCTCCTTAACCACCTTCAGATAAGGGGTTTCAAGAAATCCATATTCATTAATTCGAGCATATGTTGCCATTTGACCAACCAAACCGATATTTGGACCTTCAGGAGTTTGTACTGGACAAATTCTTCCATAATGCGAATGATGAACATCGCGCACTTCAAAACCAGCCCTTTCTCTGGTCAAACCTCCAGGACCCATAGCACTGAATCTTCTTTTGTGCTCCAACTCAGCCAATGGATTAACTTGATCCATGAATTGAGAAAGTTGTGAGCTTGAGAAAAATTCCTTAATCGCAGCTGCAACTGGACGTGAGTTAATAATTTGTCCAGGAACAACATATTCAACATCACAAGTACTCATTCTGTCTCGAATGTTTTTTGACATTCTTGCCATTCCAACTCTAAGTTTGTTTTGAAGTAATTCTCCAACACCTCTCACTCGTCTATTTCCCAAGTGATCAATATCATCAGCTTGAGCTTGTGGATCATTGTTAAGCTTAATGATTTCTTTGATTACCATCACCAAGTCTTCAACTCTCAAAACTCTATTTTCTTCATCATTTGAAAGATTAACACTCAATCTTTGATTTAATCGATATCGTCCAACTTTTCCAAAATCATATCTATTGAAATCAAAAAACATTGAATCAATCATTTGTCTTGCATTGTCTTCAGTTGCAAAATCTCCTGGTCTAATTCTTTTGTAAACCTCTTTATATCCTTCTCCTTGAGTTTTAGTGATATCTTTAGCAATAGTTTCTTCAATGAATTTAACATCACCTGTATCTACATCAGAAAATTCTTTTTTGATTTTATTATCGTTTGCATATCCAAAAGCACGAAGAAGTGCAGTCACCGCTATTTTTCTTTTTCTGTCAATTTTAACTGAAATTACACCATCAAGGTCAGTATCGATTTCCAACCATGCTCCTCTATTTGGAATAATTTTTGCTCCAAAGAGTTTCTTTCCTTTTTGATAATTTACTGTAAAGAATACGCCGGGGCTTCTGATTAGCTGATTAACAACTACTCTTTCTACTCCGTTTACAATAAATGTTCCTCTGTCGGTCATCAAAGGAAGATCACCAAGATACACTTCTTGCTCTCTAACTTCTCCGGTTTTTTTGATCAACAAAGAAGCCTTAGCTCTTAGTGGAGCCTCGTATGAAATATTTTTATTATTTGAAGTTATTTCGTCGTATTTAGGTTCATCTAGATAATAATTATCAATAGAAACCTCCATTTCTCTTCCAGTAGCATCTGTAATTGGATTTATCTCATCCAACAGCTCCTGAAAACCTTTTTCTAAAAACCACTTATATGTATTAGTTTGTGCCTCGATCAAATTCGGCAGTGAAACCATGAATCTTTTCTTGAAAAACTTTCTTTTAGACAACGATGACGCTGAGCTAAAATCTTCTTTGATTTTTAAGTCCTTTTTTTTAAGCATAAAAACACATCTCACCACAAACTCCCTATTTTCCCTCTTTCAAAGAGAACAAAGGATCGCTTAATGAGATTTAATTAAGATTGTATTTAACTTTTTTTTACGTATAAGCAGTTCATTACGCTATTAACACCCATTATACACACTTTTAAAAATAATGCAAGTATAATCATGAAAAATCTTCAAAATCCACCCTATTCAGACATATAAACTCATATTTAAACCCGAAAACAAGCCATAAGATTCTCTTATTTTCATTTTTTATCGATTATTTTATGTTTTAAAAAAAACATCTTTATTAGGCCCCTTCGCTAACATGCACTAGCTCACCTTCCCCTCCTTCAAAAACATTAAAGTTCTTACAATTTTTGCATTTCACTTCTACAACTCCTTTAACTAAATCGCCCTTAAAAAAAAGTTTACCGCAATACTTACATCTATATTGTTTCTGAGCTTTGTTTTCCATTTTTTTTATATGCTTAAATTTTTTATGTTTCTAATCGAACATTATTCTATGCCTACAAGTATCCCATATCTACATAAAAAAAATATAAAGGAATGCTGAAATAAATATGAAATAACACTCTTTATTGTTTTTGATGAAAGTGTCTCAAAAATTCAGAAACTTGTTTTTGTTCATCAATCGTTTTCTTGCTAGCATTTTCAATTGATTTAATCATTTTTTCAAAAAACTCTCCGTCTCTTTCAAGCTTCAAATTCTGCAAGTATTTCTTAGCTTTTGAGGTATGGAAAATTATCTCATTACAAATTTCAATAACAACTTCATGCCAAAAAATTTCTCGCATCTTTTCTAAATCATCATCAAGATTAATTCTTTTCAACTTCATCATTCTTTTAATAATCAAAGTAACCACCCATGTCATATTTCCCGACCTAATATCATCCTCCCAATCATGCATATCATCATTTAATTGACGTGCGATTATATAATGTTGAAATAACAAAAAAGTTTTTTGAAAATATTTTGAATTTCTTTTCTTTCCAGTTAACAATAAAATTGTTGCCACACCCAAAACATGTCCAGCAGAGCGTTCGAAAAGTTTTTCAAGATTGCCATAATTAGGAAGATATTTTGGAATAATCAATTCATTTTCAACAATCTTTGCTCTGCAATTCTCAACTTCCCAAAAATTTGCACATTCAACCATATTCATCATATCTCTGAATAATTTTTTCATAGACGCATCATTTCTCGATATCTCCGAATAAATAATGGACAATTCTCTCAAAAAAACATTGGCTAAAGAGATTTTCTTGGCATCTCCTTCCCCATCCAAAAAATCATCATAAATATCATAGGCAGCCCAACCGAAAAGACTTATCACCCCAAGATTAGCAATAATCTTACTATTAACGCGCTCATTATCCACTTTTAATGCTTTTTTAAAATAAAATGGCAAAAGAATGACTCGATCAATGGATTCTTCACTTTGAATCACTTTTTTAATTTGATCCTCCATCCCTCTTTTAGTATTTTCGTCCAGATAATCTATTATTTTTTGCGCTTTTTTAATGATTCGCTGATGTGTTTTTTGAATCTCTGCGGTTTTTGAGTCTCTGTTCTTTTTTAATTTAACTTTTGTTTTTTGGTTTTTACTCAAAAACTTATCAATCGCACTTACGCAAAAAGATGTTGTGAGAGCACTGGAACCTGAATGATATTTTATTTTATTTTGCACTCTCTCAATCACAAAAGGAGCTGCATCCCAAGATCCGTCCTTATTTTGAAGAGAAATCAATTTCAAAATACTCAATTTCACTTCCTCAAGAGATACACCCAAATTCATCAACGTCCCGCATGCCAAACTCGTATCCAATGCATTTCCCCAAGTAAAATTTTCTTCTTTTTTACTTAAAATAAATCCGATCAATTCTTTTTTCTTTTTCCCTCTGTAAAATCTGGAAATAAAATATAGCACAGAATAAATCGACGAATAATATGGGGATGAAAACTTTTTTCTATCAATGGCTTTTTCCACAAAATCAATCATATTCTCCAAAAAAACATCTTGCAGAGATAGAAAATATGCAATATTACTATTCACTGCCAAGTCAATGTCTTTCCATTCCCGCTTAGCTTCCTGACCCACTAGCCATGTTCGATATGGACCGCCTTCTTTTTCTTCAACAAAAGTTAACAGTGAAACAGCACAAACAACCACCTCGTCACTTATGATTTCCGGATTAAACTCAAAAACCGCAGCAAGTACACAAAAAGTGTCATCCAAATCTTCTGGATATGGCGTTTTTTTTGCTTGCACTGAATTTCTCTTCCAATAATTAAAAGACCATTGAGGACTCTTTTGTTTCAATAGAAAATTAACTATTCTCTTTTTTTGATTATGTATATCAAAAAAATCTCTTACTTCATTCAAATTAGATAAGATAAAGCACGTAGGAAATATGGTATTTTGTTTTTTTGCACCATGAAAATTTCGCGAATCACTAGAAGTGAAACCAGAAAAACTCCCATCTTTTTGTTGAGTTGAAAAAATGAAATCAATTCCTCTCTTTAATTGTTTTTTTATTTTTTCTTCATTCATCCAATACACTGAATTACTTATTTTCACTCAATGAACAATGCTCATCCTTAAGCTCAATAACAAATCTGGTTCCTTTTCCCTTTTGACTATTAAATACAATACTTCCACCGAAACTCTTTTCGATCATCTCTTTCACATTTGAAAGTCCGATTCCCATATTGCCTTTGGATTTTTTTGTAGTAAAAAAAGGATTAAAAATTTCATTTTCTATGTTCTTGGGAATTCCACACGCCCAATCTTCAATAAAGACATGTACGCTTCCGCCAGTTTTTCGAACTGACACCTCTATTTTCTTTTCTCTTTTATCTAAAATGCGCCCATATGCATCAATAGAATTAATTAACATGTTTATAATAATTTGATTAAACTTAATAGAATTTCCATAAATATATACATCTTCGTCTCCCATGTCTGTATATATTTCAATTTCATTTTTTATAGCTCTATATGAAACAACTTGAATAGCTGTCTTTATTTCGCCTGAAACAGAAAATACCTCTGAGCTATCTTGCCAACTTAGTTGTTTATTAATCGCACAAACAAATTCGCCCACCTTATTCATTGTCACCGTTACTCTCTCTAAATCATTTTTCGCATCAGAAAAAGCATTGTTCATATTAGGATCAATTTTTCTAATGTTCAATAAAAGAGCATTGATATAGTTAGAAAGATCATGAAACAACCCGGAAGAAAGTCTTCCAAATTCCGCCAACCGACAAAGTTGTCTTGCTTTTTCATATTGAATTCTTTGAAGTTCTTTTGTACGTGTTCTCACCCTTTCTTCTAGCATGTCTCTTTCTATTTTCAATTCAGATTCAGATTTTCTAGCTCTCTCAAGAGAATTTTTAATTTCTCGATTAGAAAGCCAGGAAACAACAGAAATAACACTTAGTGTGACAGAGAATTCAAGTATATCGATTAATTCCAATGATTTCTTTTTCCATTCTACATCAACATGGATAATTTTATTTATTTGCAAATAAGCCAATAAGCTCAAAATACAAAAAATAGCAAAAGTAATAAAAAATGAAAAACGCACTCCTAGTAAAATCCCTGACACAACAATAATAAGTGCATATGCTATAAGTGCTTGTGGAACATCAGCTCCCCAAAAAAATGCTGTAAGTGTCGTTGCAGTAAAATAAATTAACACAAGCAAATAAGAAGATAGCTTAAAAAATAAAGATCTAGACAAGACATGCAAAAACATGAATACTAACAGTATTATAAAAGGAATTTCGGGCATTACTCCGTCATATTCATTTCCTCTACTTATAAACTTAAAAAATGCACTGGCAGTAAGTATCACCAGCAAACCTATGGACATCATCAATATACTGTTCAGCACAAATTCTTGACGCCTCGAATTATCATCTTCTGATTTTGGCTCTATTAAGTTTGCATAAAAAAAACGGATAACCCTTTGCAGGGTCAGCCTCGTGTCATTGAATCTCTTTCTTATTTCCTCTAGGGTATCCATTTTCATAAAACAATTAAACCACTAAGCCCAAGGACTTCCAGGAACTACAACTAAGGCAAAAGAGCTTAAAGTAGCAGCTTTTCTCATTTTTTTATCAGTCAAGATTTTTTTGATAATTTTCTTTTTCATTTTTTGTTTTAAAATAGGTTTTAATTAAGAATTACTAATTTTAATTTCTCGACCAAAAAATTAATTTGTAACTCTGATTATATTATAATAAAAATAACATGAAATTTATTTAAATTTTTCATAAAATTTCCAAATTATTCCTCCTCCACTATCCTATATCCTCTTCCTGAGACTGTTTTGATGAAATTATCTTTTCCTTTTAGATTTAATTTTCTTCTTATGCTTCTAATGTGTGATTCAATTGTATTGGAAAATGGATCCGCGTTAACATCCCAAACATGTTCCCAAATCAAACCCCTGGAAACAACATCTCCCTTATGTTTCAAAAGAAGCTCTAGTAACATAAATTCTTTTCGTGTGAAATGAATACTTTTTCCTCCTTTGGTAACATCATGTCTCCTGATGTCTAGACATATATCTTTAATTTCTAGTTTTTCATTTTTAACACTTCCCGGCCTTCGTAACAATGCATGAATTCTGGCCAGTAATTCTTCGAAAGAAAATGGCTTAGTAAGATAATCATCCGCTCCAGCTTCTAATAATTCCACCTTCGTTGCTATGTCTGATTTCACTGAAAGCATGATGATGGGCATATTCTTTTTTTTCTCCCTAATTGAAATGCAAACCTTTTTTCCATTTTTCTTTGGAAGAGTGTTGTCTAAAATAACTAAATCATATTCATTGGTTAGTGCTAAAAATTCTCCTGTTATTCCATCACTAGCAGTATCCACAGCAAAGCACTCTGAGGCTAAGCTCGATTTTAAAAAACTAGTTATGTCCTCGTTGTCTTCGATAATTAAAATACGCATATTTATTTTTTTTAAAGAGACTTTATTTAAGCATAGACTTATTTTATCTTCACTTCAATACTACTTTCATTTCTTTCAAAAGTAAAGGCGAATAATTCAATGCTATTTTGATTATTTTATCTTATTAACTTTATTTACAAAAAATTCACCTTTTCAGGTGAACTTCAAGAGTTTCTATTTGATTATTTTATATAAATTTTTTCAAATGATTTGCAGCTACTTCAGGTTGAATAGTGGAAATTTCTATTCCGGTTTCCAACTCAAATCCTGCCCAAGTTGCAGTATGTGGAAGGATTTCAATATGCCAATGATAGTGAGTGTAATATTTCCCATCACAAGGAGATGTGTGGATATAGAAATTGTAAGCTGGATCTCCTAGCGCTTCTTTTATTGCATGCAGTGATTTCTTCATTGCCTCTGCTAACTTCAATTTATCCTCATTATTCGTTCTTTCAAAAAATGGATTATGTTTTTTTGGAACAACCCACACTTCAAAGGCAGCTCTACTTGAAAAAGGACAGAAAGCAATAAATTCATCGTTTTCAAAAATCATTCTTGTTTTTTCATTGCTTTCATATTCAGCCATCACACAATAAACACATTTTTTATTGCTCTTGTAATATCTCTCTGCACCTTCTAACTCAAGTTTAATGTATGGCGAAACAACAGGAATTGCTACTAATTGAGAATGTGGATGAGAAATGGAAGCTCCTGCAGTTTTACCATAATTATGAAAAATACTGACAAAATTAACACTTTTTTTGTTCATCAAAGAAATATATCTATCGCTAAAAGCATCGAATACTTCTGCAACTTCAAATATTTCCAAATCAGGCAAGTGCTTGTAATGATCACGTGTTACAAAAACTTCATGATATCCCGTTCCTGTCATTGAAAAATATGGTCCTTCTCCCAACTCGCACGGAACTCGCCCCCTAGAAAGTGCTGGATATTTATTTGGAAAAACTCGAAGACTCCACTCATTTCTATCATCAAGGTATATCAAGACATCCTTTTCTTGACCAGTAGCTTCTGGATCACAAAATAAGCACTTAGAAACATCGTCGTTCAAGTTTTGTTTTTCAGGACTCGCAAAATCCTCAGGGCGCTTTGCTCTTCCTGTTGCAATCACAACCCAATCTCCTGTGACAATATCTTGTCTCAATTCTGAATCCGTCACCTTCACCTTTTTTTTCTGAGAACCGCTTTCATCAACCAAGACCTGCGGTTTTTCTTCTTCCTTTTTGTTTTCAGATTGTTTTTCGTCTGTGATTTCTTTTTGTTTTTGATTTTCTTTTTTTATTTCTATTTTCATTTTTTCAATTTGCTTTCTTTGTGATTAGCAAACCATTTTTTATTTTCTTTGTTGATTTTTGCAAAGTTGCTTATTTTTCTTCAGAAACTTTTTCTTTCAACTTATACACACCTTTAATCAAATTCCATCTAACATTAAATAAATCTCTAAACGTGCTGATATATCCACTTATTCCAACAAGACTGTCTCCGCTATCAATCCAGGTAACTGGAACTTCCGCCATTTTATATCCTAATTTTTTTCCAATAATCAAAATTTCAAAATCAAGACCCCATCTTTCAACTGTTGTTCTTGGAAGGATATCCTTTACAGCAGTGGCTCTGAAAGCTTTGAATCCACATTGCGTATCTTTCATCCCCCAAAGACCTCCTACAAATTGAATCATAAGATTACCTGTGTCTCCCAAAATTTCTTTCCATTTTGGTTGGTGTTTGGCAACTTCAGACTCACTCAAGTCTCTCGATCCAATGACAATATCAGCACCCTCTTTGAATTTTGGAATAAACCTATCTAGCATATTAATTGGAGTTGCACCATCCATATCAGTAAAAAGGCGAAACTCACCTCTTGCCTCCAATAAACCTTCTCTCACTGAATATCCTTTTCCTTTGTTTTCTTTTCTATCAATAACTCGAACGTTTTTAAAGTTGTTTTTATGTTGCGCTACTAATTCAGGAGTTTTGTCAGTCGGACCATCAAGTACAATCAGAATTTCATAACTTTCACCTAAATCGCCAAAATACTTTTCTATTGAAGACAAGTGCTTTTCCATTTCTTCTTTTCTAACCTCCTCATTATAAGTAGGAATAACTACAGAATATTTTACTGTTTCACTCATAGTCTTAAAACTTTAAAAAATTAATACACTAAAATTATATCACAAAAGAAACATATTGACTAACTAACCTGACTCGAATTACAATTCATAATCTTTTTTCAAAATTCCATTTTTAATTTTTTCCATCATTTCTCTAGATAAATATTTTCCTCCTTCCTTCCTTGCATTAATCTTTAACTTATATTCCCCATCCTGAGCTAAAAGATAATATCTTCCTGCAACATCAGAAACAGTAAAACTTTCTCTTTGATCGTTATTCGCGTTAAGTAGGCTTATCATTGCAAATGGGAGCGGTTTCTTGCTTTCCAACCCTACAACATGTCCGTATGGCTTCTTCACTTTATATGTCACCTGAACAATAAAAATGATGACATATAAAGCCATAATAATATAATTCAAAATACTTGGATTGAAATATAAAACTCCTACAGAAAAAATCAATCCGATCAATGCAACTGAATTGAGAAAATATTTTTTCGCCAATGAAGGCGCTGAATTATATTTTTTGTAGAATTTTTCTGAAAAATCATCCCAATCGAAATCATGTATCTTAATCGCAATATTAAATCTAATAATTTCATCTTTATTTACATTAAATGCTTTCCCATCATAAATCTTTCCATACAGCTTATCATGAGTAAAACCAGAAAGCACTGAATATTCTCCTTTGTCTATCGCGATAGTATATTCATCATCATTGGAAATCAAAAATCCATATCTCCCTTGCTTATCCGTGACAACTCTATCCACAACCAACCCTCTTTTGTTAACAAGCTTCACTACAGCTCCCACCACTGGAACTTTTGTTTGAGCATCAAAAACAATACCCCAAGCATCCTTAATTCTTCTTTTGTATAACGGGATTAAAATGAAAGACCACACACTACTTTGAAACGGTTGTGGCAACAAAGAAAACAGTGGGAAAAATGTCGCTGTTGCCACCGCCACTGCTCCAGTAGCCACGCCTGCTACTGCTACTACTGTTGATGCTTCTTCATTTTCTTGAAAAAACTCAGCGGACTCCTCTTGAATCAATTCCAAAGCCTCTCCTTCTTGAATAGCCACCAAAACACTCAATTCCTCTTTTTGAGAAACCTCTTCCTTCTCAGAAACAGCCACTAAAATTGAAGCATTAGCCTCATTAGAATATTTGGAATTCCTGCTTCCCTGAAAAGCAACTACACGATAAGTATACTCTTTATTGTATTCCGCACCACTATCAATATAATCTTCAAAATCTTTTTCAACCTGACCTATTTTGACAAAACTACCACCATTTTCTTTTCTTTCAATAGCATATCCATCTTCTATTTTAGTATTATCATCCCATTCAAGCATTATTTTTGTGGGAGAAACCACTCGGGCACCCAGATTGGTGGGCATATGAACATCCTCAGAAATGTCAGCTCCGGGTTCATCCACTTGAATGATGTTGACCACCTCAGCCAAAAGAACCTCTTTCTGTGCATCTGAGTAATTAAAATTCAAAAACAAAAAAACAGCGCAAATGGCAACAAACGCTTTTTTGGTTTTGATTATTTTCAACATTTTTGTTTTGATTTTGATTTTAGTTATTGTCTAACCATTCTTGCAAAATGATTTTGGCTGATTCTTGATCATCAAATCTTTTGATTTTTTTTGCACCTCTTTCGATGAGATTTCTCTCAGCCATTTTCGTGGAAAACATTTCGCTTTGATATTTTACTTCAACACCAGTCATTGTTTCTAGCTTGCGTCCTAATTCTTTCTCGTTTTTAAATTTTTTTTCATATTTCAAATTCTCAGAAATTCCAATCACAACCACACTTACTTCCTTATCATTTATTGCTTTCGCTATGTTATTCACTAAATTGCGGTCATTTTTAAACGTAGTATAAGAAAAAGCGATTTTGGTTTCACCATCTGCAAATGCTAAACCAATTTTTGACTCACCCCAATCTATTCCTAAATAATTTTTCATAAAAAACTAATAATCAGTTATAATCTCTACTCCATTTTGAGTTATAATCACAGTATTTTCCCAATGAGCGCTCACACTTTTGTCAGCTGTCACAAAAACCCATTCATCATCACCAATCAAGATTCTATGTGTTCCAGCATTGATCATTGGCTCCAATGCAAACACCATCCCAGGTTTTAAAATAAAGTTACCATAATTTTTGTTAAAATAATTTGGAATTTGCGGATCTTCATGAAGCTCATAACCGATGCCATGACCAACCAAATCTCTCACAACAGAAAATCCATTCTTTTCAACATATCGCTGAACAGCTTTCGAATATTCATTCATCTTTACTCCAACTTGCATAGCATCAACCCCTTCATAGAAAGATTCTCTGACCACATCAATTATTTTTTTCTTTTTTTGACTTATTTTTCCCACCGCGAAAGTGCGTGCCATGTCAGTGTGCATTCCTTTATATTTCATTCCAATATCAATTTTGAAAATATCCCCTTTTTTCAAAATAATCTCATCAGAAGGTATTCCATGAACAATTTCTTCATTTATTGAAGCGCATATTGTTGAAGGAAATGGATTCCCTTCCTTGCTTCCATATCCTTTAAAAGAAGGCGTTCCTTTTTCTTTGTAAATCAATTTCTCAGCAAGATCATCAATTTCCATTGTACTCACTCCGGGTTTCACTGCTTTTTCTAGTTCAGCCATAATAAAAGCAAGCTTAGCCCCTCCTTCTTTTAATATCTTAATTTCATTCTTGTTTTTAATTGGCACCATAAAATTCTAGAATCCCTCATAGTCTCTCATGACTAACTGACCCTCAATTTGCTTAATCATTTCAATTACTACTGAAACCACAATCAAAATACTTGTTCCACCAATAGTCATCACCTGAATCCCTGTTGCTCCTTGAACAACCAAAGGAAGTACTGCGATAGAACCCAAAAACAAAGCTCCTGAAAGAATAATTCTGTTGATTATTCTCTCCAAATATTGAGCTGTGTTATCACCAGGCCTGATTCCAGGAATATATCCCCCTTGCTTTTGAAGATTTTCTGCAATTTTATGTGGATCAAAAATAACAGCGGTATAAAAATATGTGAACAGCACCACCATAATGAAATATACTGAGCCATAAAATAATTGATTTTGAAGCAATGCATTTACATATTGAGCAATTCCTGAAATTGTCTCATTTCCAATTCCACTGAAAAAATTCGCAGCCACACCAAAAAATAGGATGATGGACACAGCAAAAATAATTGGAATAACTCCAGCTTGATTCACCTTCAAGGGCAAATGAGTTGATGTTCCCCCTTGCATCGTACTCCCCTTCATTCTCTTGGCATATGAAATAGGAATGTTTCTTTGCCCTTCATTAACCATCACAACACCCGCTATAGTGAAAAGTCCCACAGCCGCAAACAAAACATAGTTGAAAAAATCCGTTGAATCAAAAGTGGAAATCATCCTTGAAACACCACTTGGAAGACTCGCGACAATACCTGCAAAGATAATGAGTGAGACTCCATTTCCAATTCCTTTTTCTGTTATTAGCTCACCAAGCCACATCAAAAATATTGTTCCAGCGGTTGCAATAACTAACATCACAAAAATATCCATTGGCAACAATGTTCCGATTACTCCCTGACCTCTCAAAATTGTAATCATGGAAAAAGTCTGAAGACCCGCCAACGGAACGGTCAGCCATCTTGTCCAAGCATTAAACTTTTGTCTTCCTGCTTCTCCCTCTTCTTTGTTTAACTGATCAAGTCTAGGGAAAATCATTGTCAAAAGTTGCATGATAATAGAGGCTGTGATATATGGACCAACTCCCAAAAGAACAATTGAGATATTAGAAAGTCCGCCTCCTGAAAACATGTTCATGAGTCCAAAAAGTTGATTTTCAGAAAAAAACTTTTCCAATTGTGATGTGTCCACTCCCGGTAAAGGCACATTAGCCGCCAACCTAAACGTTACCAAAAGAGCTAGTACAAAAAATATTTTCTTCCTAAGCTCCTCGTTTTTAAAAATTTGAACTATTTTTTCTTTCATATAAAAAGATTACCAGAACAAAACTGCCAAATACAGCTCTTTTCCTTGATTAATTTTTATCATTCTACACATAAATATAAACCAAAAAAGGAACTATTGCAACCAAAGCTCATTTTAAAAAGAGTATTGTTTCGCTTTTGCCTATTTTCTTACTCGCAAATACGGATAAACATGTAAAAACACAAGGACAATAAGCGGGATGATCAACCCAGAGTGAATGGAAAAGAAACTTCCTCTCCTAATAATTCCGAATCCAATAAAATCCAAAAATTTTGCATTTGTAACCGCATAGCCACTCAAAACAAACAATACAATCACTGCTAAAAGCGAGATGTTAATAATTTTTCTTACTAAAATTTTATTCATCTTATTCTTCTAAAAAATTTTTATCTAAATCACCTGAATTTGAATATCCCCTACTCTCCCAATATCCACGAAAATTCTCATCATCAGAAAATTCAATTTCCGTGATCCACTTTATCCACTTATATCCGAATTTACTTTCAGCCACTAATTGAAAAGGAAATCCTCTTTCCGAAGGAAGCTCTGTATTATTAATTGTGTGTGCCATTATGATGTCGTTATTCATAACATATTCAATTGGAAGTGATGTGGAATATCCATCATAGGAACGAAAAATTATTATTTTTGCACCATCAGGAATATTCTCTTTGCCACCAATAACATCTCTCACTAAAACCCCTTTCCACAAAATGTCTACACTCCAACCCACAACACAATTCAGTGTCACTCTTTTTTCATATGACCTAAAATTATTCAAAATATCATCATAAGAATAAGCGATATCTCCTTTTCTAGTATTTTTTATTTTCAATTTATAATCTTTTCTATCAACATATTGAGGCCCCTTAATTGAGTTTTCAATGAAATCATCAATAGAAGAAAGATCTTCCCCTTCATAGTTTTCAACTGCAACAGACTTCAATCTCTCAATATCACCATTATCAAAATAATACCTTACTGCAAGCAATGCACTCCCAACCACAACAGCACAAATAAAAATGATGACATCTTTTCTCATTATTTTTTATATACATTTTCACTTATTTCGGTAAAATATTCTTTGTGCTTATCTTGAACTTTTTTTAATTTGGGAGCAATAACCAAACGACAATATGCTTTTTCCGGATTCTTCTCAAAATATTTATGATGATATTCTTCGGCTTCATAAAATTCATTTATTGACACAATCTCTGTAACTATCTTATTTTCATAGGCTGATTTTATCTCCTCTATCACATTTTTAGCAATTTCTTTTTGACTCCTGCTCGTATATAGAATAATAGATCTATATTGAGTTCCAACATCGTTACCCTGACGATTCAAGGTAGTTGGATCATGTGAAGAAAAAAATAACTTAAGTAGCTCCTTATATGTAACTTTAGAAGGATCAAAGTTTATCCTCACTACCTCCGCATGTCCTGTCCGCCCCTTTGAAACATCCTCATACGTTGGATTTTTTGTTTTTCCTCCAGCATAACCAGGAGTCACATCCAAAACACCGCTTATTCTAGAAAAAATTGGCTCCAAACACCAAAAGCAACCTCCTCCAAATATTGCAATTTCAGTGTCTTTTTGCTGTTTTTTGTCTCTTTTCATTTTTTGCTTTGCGGGTCTAAATTTCAAAGCCACTGAGTTCATGCAGTATCTTTTTCCGGTTGGGGTGGGTTCATTTTCAAAAACATGTCCCAAATGAGACTCGCATCTTGCACAAATCACTTCAGTTCTTTTCATTCCCATAAAATCATCTGGGCGCTCCTCAATATTTTCTAAGTCATATGGCTCGAAATAACTGGGCCATCCTGTCTCCGAATCATATTTCGCCTCAGATCCAAAAACAGGAAGATCACAGGCTGCGCAGTGATACACACCCTCTCCAAATTTGTCCCACGCACAAGAAAAAGGTGTCTCCGTCCCCTTCTCTCTCATGACAACATATTGCGCTGGAGTCAAAATCTTTTTCCACTCCTGCTCACTTTTTCTAATCTTTTTCATTATCTTTTGCACCTTAATATTTAAAGCGTATCACAAAAACATTAAATAAAATTAAAGAAAAAATAAAAAAAACACCCGTTGGGCGTTTTTTTAAAATCTCTAGATAGATAATAATTTAATCCATGAAGTAGAATGGTATTCCAAGATCTTTGATTTCTCCAAGATGATAATCTAGCATTTTCTTTCCCACAAAAATTGTGCTGATTCGATTGTCCATTTTTGCAATTTCTTCAATATTGTCATGCAAAAATCCTTTTTTACTCAGAAAACTAAATTCAATTTCCGGAAGTCCCTGTTCTCTTAATTCTTTTTTTGTTGCTTCGAAAACTTTTTCTAATTCCTCCTCAATTTCTTTTTCATATTCTGGTGTGTAGTTGTTTTCCAAACAAAGCATCACGGAAATCTCTTCAACGTTGTGACGCTTTGCCCACTCAATCACAAAAGGCAACCTTTTCAAAACAGATTTTCCTCTAGTAACCAACATCACAGAAGCCTTGTCACTCAAAATAGTTGGTCTCTCATTTTGAATAATTTCAGCCACTCCCAATTTCCTGGCAACAAATGGGGTGAGCATCGGCTCAATAACCAATGTCAAAAGAATCACCCACATTCCAATTTCAACCAATCCGGAAATATCCCCCAATCCCAAAGAAACAATGGTCAACATCAACACAGCAGGAATTGCACCTGTTTCACGAACAAACGAAATGAACAGCAAATCATTCCACGACAAATCATCCTTTCCGAAATATTTGAAAGCCCCGAGAGACATAAACACAGAAAATGGTCGAATCACCAACATGAAAATCAATGCCACTAAAATTCCAATTGGTGCATATTCAATCAAACTTCCCAAATCAACCAAAGCACCTAGCAAAATGAATATGGTTGGTTTCAAAAAACCATCCACAAGACTATTGAAAAACACTTCCGTCTCATTCAAATGTTCTGTGATGTGAAAAATTAATCCTGCCACAAAAGCTGCCAAATATCCACTTCCTCCAGCAAATAGAGCTAGTGTGAAAATAATAATTGGAACTGACAAGAAAAAAGCTGCATCTGCCTCAAATTCTCTTCCATAAAACCTCTTCACTCTCAAAAGAGCCTCTAGAAAAATGTATCCTGCCAGACCAGCTGCCACACCAAAAACTAGTTGTTTGACTAATATAATGGCACTGTCAATATTAAATATTGATTGATACCATTGATTAATTCCCCCGGAAACTGTTCCGGAAACTGCAATAGAAAGGAATACGATTGTCATCAATGTGCCCACCACATCAGTAACCGCACTTTCAGAAATTACAATGTCCTTTACACTTCTATTTTTGAATCTCAAACTCTTAAGAACAGGGATAATCGCTGCTGGATCAGTAGAACACAACACAGCTCCCAGCAAGACAGCAACAGGAATTGAAATTACAAAACCAAGATTTGCTCCCAAAAACCAAACCGCCCAAGAAAGTGCAAATGCAGTCAAAAACAACCCCACAAAAGAAAGTGAAAAAATCTTCCAAATCAACTTTCTGAAGTTAGAAAAAGGAATCTCCAGCCCCCCTGAAAAAAGAATCAGTGTCGCTCCAAGACTCACAATGACCCCCAAAATTTCATTATTTCCAACTACAGGACCTAAAAGATTTTTTCCTGCTATTCCCATGAAAATTGCAACAACAAAGGAAGGTAACTTAACCAATCGAGACACATAGAAAACCAAAAAGCTCAACACAAACAAAACAGCAATAACAAAAAAATTCACAAGCATTACATGCTCATGACTGTGTTCCATGGCTTCATATATTTCAACTCCAAAACTGGAAAGAATGATGACGGAAATCATCACAAGCAAAGACATAGCACCTCTTGAAAAAACCCTACTCATAAAAAAATAAAATTAAAAAAATATTGAAAAATTATAACTTACTAATAAAGATAAATTGTACTCCTGAAAAATAAAAAAGGCAAATTCCGCGAGGTTTTCCTATCCCAGAACCCTCCTATTCATTTACATTAAAATAATACACTGTGAATAATCCCAAATTGAAAAGCATACAGTTGTAATTTAGTGTCTCGGAAAATTCAAAAAATTGATTCGAGAGAGCAAGTGCAAAAATCGCAAAATGAAAAACGAGTCCAATCCACCCCGCCAATTTATTTTTCAGAAATGCAAACAAAAGAAGGATTGAGACAGAAAAAACAACCCATCTGAAATGAACAGGAGAATCCCAATTCACAATTTCATTCATCTCCCCAAAAAGATACAACAAGAAGTCAAGCACCACTGTCAGAAAAAACAAAGTGGCATAAGTTTTTATTTTCGTATTCGCAAGTTTTAATTTCATATCCTCATTCTATCACAAAGAAACATTGTGATGAAATATTTGTTAAAAACCTATCAAAATGATAGACTTACAGTGCTAATTTTCATCTTGGGTTGCAAATATCCTGCAACTTCACTGAATGGAATCACTTCTTATTCTTGAGCGCATTTATCAAACAGATAACCGAGCAAGAAAAATGCTTAATCACGAGCAACAAACAATCCAAATCCCCATCAATTCAATTTCTGTTGAAGGAATTTTAACTGTCCCAAAAAATCACACAGGGTCATTGGTCATTTTTGTCCACGGCTCAGGAAGTAGCCGCAACAGTCCACGAAATGATTATGTTTCCAAGTGCTTGAATAAAGCTGGGCTATCCACACTCCTTTTTGATCTCCTCACTGAAAAAGAAGATGAGATCTATGAAAACAGATTTGATATCCCTCTTCTTGTTGAAAGAATAAAAGTTGCAACCACTTGGGTAAAAAATCATCCGGAACTAAAAGATTTCAGTGTTGGCTATTTTGGAGCAAGCACCGGAGCAGCTACAGCAATTGAAGCTGCTGCTGACGCTGATTTAGGCATCAAAGCAGTTGTCTCTCGAGGAGGGCGCCCTGATCTTGCTGAAAACTATCTCTCCAAAATATCCTCCCCCACCCTCCTTATTGTTGGTGGCAATGATGATGCAGTCATTGACCTGAACAAATCTGCATTCGAAAAAATTTCAGCAAAAAAAGAGCTGAGCATTGTTCCTGGAGCTACTCATCTATTTGAGGAACCCGGTGCTTTGGAAAAAGTTTGTGAATTATCTTCGAGCTGGTTTCAAAAATATTTAACATAAAGAAAGGAGGTGGACATATGAAAAACTATAACTACAACCTAATCAAACTTCTTCACATTTCTCTGGATAACGCATGGAGAATTGAACAGCATTATCTGAAAGATGCTGCGGATTTAGATTGTGATTGCTCAAAAATTCTAGAAGAAATGAAATCCGACGCAGAAAAACACATTGAAGCATTATCGAAAGAAATAAAGAAGCATGATCTGGAATAAAAAATAAAAATTCAAAAATATGTTCTTCAAAGATCGCCTTGAAGCTGGGCAAAAATTAATTCCTCTTCTTGAACAATACAAAAACAATCCCGACGCCATCATCCTAGGGCTTCCTCGTGGTGGCGTGATTCCTGCTGCTGAAATTTCCAAAACACTAAGTCTTCCTCTAGATATCATTGTTCCCAGAAAAATTGGAGCACCAGGGAATCCTGAATTCGCCATCGGAGCCATCACGGAAGATGGAGAGGCTGTTTTCAATGAAGGAGTGGGAACGATATACAAAATTGATGAGAAATACACAAAACAAGAAATAGAAAAACAAAAAAAAGAGGCTCAAAGAAGACTTGAAACCTATCGAGGCGATCGCCCGCCACTAAGCCTGACCGGGAAAATAGCAATTCTTGTTGATGATGGTGTCGCCACAGGAGCCACAATGAGAGCAGCAATCAAATCCGCCGAACAAAAAGGGGCAAAAAAAATTATTGTTGCCATCCCAGTGATTGCAAAAGATTCTCTTCAAGCCATTCAAGGTGAGTGTGATGAAATCATCTATCTTGACGCACCAATTGCTTTTGGAGCGGTCGGAGCTTTCTATGAAACATTCCCACAAACTGAGGATCAAGAAGTAATAGAAATACTCAAAAAAAACCAAATGATTTTTCAGTAACTAATTTTTGAAAAAATAAAATGAACCTATTTGCAACAAACAGTAACTGTGACTTAGCAAAAATTATTTCCTCTAAAACTACTTTAATTATTGGGAAATGCAAAATCACAAAATTTGCCGACCAAGAAATTTCCGTTTTCATTGAAGAAGATGTTACCAATCAAGAGGTGTGGGTGCTGGGATCCACTTTTCCTCCTGCAGATAACATGCTAGAGCTTTTGATTCTCATTCACACACTCAAATCAAATGGTGCAATGAAAGTTAACGTCATCATTCCCTATTTTGCCTATGCCAAAGCTGATCAAGTAAAACCCCCAGGAGCATCATTGGCAGCTCAACTCATAACTCAGGCAATCGAGCTTTCCGGAGCAGACACCATCACAGCCATCAATATTCACAGTGAGCGCACTATAAATTTTTTCACAAAACCACTCACTCACCTGAGTGCAATTTCACTTCTTGCAAAACACTTTCAAGAAAAAAATATCAAAAATCTATGCGTTGCCTCACCTGACTCAGGAGGAATCAAGAGAGCTCAGCAATTTGCCAATGAGCTTGAAATTGATCAATTGGTCATAACAGAAAAACATCGACCCGCTTTTGATCAAGTGGAAATATTGAGAGTTTCAGGTGATGTGAAGCACAAAAATGTCATTATTGTCGATGACATGATTCAATCAGGAGGAACTATCATTGAATCAGCTCGAGCACTGAAAGAAAAAGGTGCCAAAAAAATATATGTCGCTGTCACCCATCTTGTTTCAACAGGCCCTAGTATTGTGCTTCTCAAAAAAGAACGAAGCATCAAAAAAATAGTAATCACAGACACAATCCCTCAAAAAGAAAAGCTACCTTCAAAATTTGAGGTAGTGTCAGTTGCGGATTTGATTAGTAACTCTATTGGAAAATAAAAAAACAGGTAGTCGCATGCGCCGACTAAACCTGTTCTTTCTCGGGAGGATATATATCTTTTATTCCTCCTTTGAATCCGGTGCGCAAAATTGCAGCACCAAAAAATCTCACGAGCTTCTGAACCCTCTCATTCAGATGCTCAAACCCTACCTGACTAGCTAGCATTTCTCCTAAACCATCCTTGAGATCAGAGAGATCTAAGATTAATACAAACTCCCTATCGCAAGTATCGTAAATTAATTTTGTGTCAACCTTGAAAGCCTCGTTCCAAGAAATGACTTTGTTTACGCTGCTTTCTTTGCAGTGCTCTTTTTTTATCCTTTCCAATGGAAGATATTGGAAACATAGATACAGGGCACGTCGACCCAGTGCTATTTTC
>JAOUHN010000007.1 GCA_029865125.1 Candidatus Moraniibacteriota bacterium | reverse complement strand
TGGGAGGGTATTAAATATTAAATTTTGAAAAACTATGTCAGTGCTTATTAATTTCAAAATTTGTGATAACGCCAGAGAGTGTATGGGCATCGAAGCGTGTCCCACAAAGGCCTTGTATTGGAACAAGGAGAAAAAGACCATTGCTTTTGATGAAAACAAATGTAACAAATGTGGATTGTGTGAAAAATCTTGTGAAATCAGTGCTATTCGAGTTGCAAAAGATGATGACGAATATGAAAAAATAAAAAAAGAAATTGAAAATGATTCAAGAGAAGTGAGTGATCTTTTTGTAGACCGATATGGCGCAACTCCTATTCACACAGCATTTCAATTGAATTCAAGTGATTTTGATGTGACTGTTTTGGAATCCACTAAGTTGGTTGCTCTGGAAGTATATCAGGATGATTCAATTGAATGCTTGTTGCGATCAATTCCAATTGGACACCTGTTTCAGGGTCGTGATGTGAAATTTCGAAAAATGAAAGTGGAGGATGAATTTTTGAAAAAATATTCTATTGAAAATTTGCCGACCCTGTTGTTTTTCAGAGATGGTGCGATGTTGGGAAAAATTGAAGGTTTTTATAGTTTCTATCAGAAGGATGTTTTAGATAAAAAAATTGAAAGCCTGGGTGTGTTTGCAATAAAATAGAGGGTATGTGCAAATACTGTGGATAACTCGTGGTTTTTTAGCTTGGCACAAAAAACAAACAGTGATATAATATCACTGTTAGATTAGTTTTTGGTGGTTTTTTGTTGCACTTCTCTACAAAAGAAAGTAAATGTGGTAAAATTATTGTATGACAAACGAAAAAAAAATAAAAATGGAACCAAAATTTGATTTACATGGCGATGCAAAAGCGAGTATTGCTGCTATATTTTTATTTGCATTAGCAATTCTTTTTATTATAGGTTTTTTTGGTGGAGCAAATGTATTAGGAAGTGGATTGAATAAATTCGGAGGATTGCTGTTTGGATGGGGAAAGTGGCTTTTGCCAGTTGTTTTACTGGGACTTAGTGTTGTAATTTTGCTTCGAAAGAAGATGATTTTTTATGTTTCCAAATTAGTGGGAATAGTGATGATGTTTTTGTGTATATTGACAATGCTTCACATATATTTGAATGATGGGAAACTTTTGGAGGCTGCAAAATCTGGAATTGGTGGAGGATATTCAGGATATTTCATGTCAAAAGCATTGATTTCTTTGGCAGGAAGATCTGCAGGAACAGTTATTTTGCTTTCCGTTTTGATTATCGGAGCTATTGTGACTTTCAATTTTTCTATTATAAGTTTTATTAAAAATAGTAATTGGTTTAGGCGCAATTCTGATGAAGAAGATGAAAATGAAGAGGAGGAAGATGAAGAAAATGAATACAAAAATAATAGTAAGAACGATGAAGAATTTGATGTTACTAGAGATGATTTGAAGAATAATATTAAGAAAATTGAGTTTGTTGAAGATCCTTTTTCCATTGAAAATGAGGATGGGAATGAAGAATCTGGTTCATCCTTAGACTCAAAAAAAGAATCTGATAGTAAGCCAAAAAAAGCAAAAAGTAGTATTTTTGGAAGTGCAAATTGGAAATTTCCTTCTGTGAATTTGCTAGATTCATATCCAGGAAAAGCAAAAGGTGGAGATATTGAAAAAAATAAGGATATCATTCGAAGAACTTTTCAACATTTTGGAATTGAGGTAGAATCAGGTGAAGCCAAAGTTGGACCAACTGTCACTCAATATAGTTTTCGACCTGCTGTTGGAGTGAAGCTGAGTCGAATTGTTTCTTTGGGAAATGATTTATCTTTGGCGTTGGCAGCGCATCCAATTAGAATTGAGGCTCCTATTCCAGGAAAATCTTTGGTAGGCGTTGAAATTCCCAATAAAGAAGGTGTTGTTGTTGGACTTAGGGATATTTTGAAAGATAAAAACTTTATAGAAGACGGTTCTCACGGATTATTTTTGGCTCTTGGTCGAGATGTTGAAGGCACTCCTGTTGTTAAGAATTTAGCAAAAATGCCACATCTTTTGGTAGCTGGAGCAACAGGAACAGGAAAGAGTGTTTGTGTAAACACTATTCTTGTTTCACTTTTGTATCAAAATTCACCTGACGACCTGAAGCTCATTTTGGTTGATCCCAAAAGAGTTGAACTTTCATTATACAAAGGAATCCCTCATCTTCTTTCGGATGTGATTGTTGAAAATTCAAAAGTGGTTAATGCACTCAAATGGGCAGTAGGTGAAATGGAAAGAAGATACATTCTTTTTCAAGAAACTGGATCAAAAGATTTGAATTCATATCGAAGTAAAGTAGAGGAAGGCATGAAAAGGAAAGTCATTGATCCTGAAACAGGAGAAAAGAGGGAAGAAGAACTTGAAAAAATGCCATATATTGTTATTGTTATTGATGAGTTGGCAGATCTCATGTCTTCTCATGGAAAAGAAGTCGAAGGTGCAATTATTCGGTTGGCTCAAATGGCGCGTGCTGTCGGAATTCATCTAATCGTTTCAACTCAAAGACCTAGTGTGGAAGTTTTGACAGGACTAATCAAAGCAAATATCACAACAAGAATTGCGCTTCAAGTTGCAACTCAAATTGATTCAAGAACTATTCTTGATATGAGTGGAGCAGAAAAGTTACTCGGAAAAGGTGATATGTTATTCTTGTCATCTGATTCTCCAAAACCGGTTAGAGTTCAATGTGCATTTGTTTCTGAAAATGAAATCAAGAAAGTTGTGAAGGCTATTATAAACAAGAATTCGTCATATATTTCAGAGGCTGATCAAAACATATTAGACTCTGGTGGCAGAAGTAATAGTGATGGAATAATTGATTTTAGTAATTCAAATGATGGAAGAGATAGTAATGATGATGAACTATATGAAGAAGCAAAAAGAATGGTAGTTGATCTTCAGAAAGCTTCAACGTCACTTCTACAAAGAAGGCTTCGAGTTGGATACTCTAGAGCAGCAAGACTTGTTGATATGCTAGAGGAAAATGGAGTTGTGGGTCCTCCTGAAGGTTCAAAAGGAAGAATTGTTTTGATTGGGGAGGAGGGAGATGAAATCGCATATGAAGATTCAAATAATGATCAAAAAGAGCGAGATAAGTGGCAAATATAAGTTAATATTCACAAAGGGAAAAAGTTTTAAATTCTATATTGATAAGCTATGAATGGTTTTATAAGAAAAAGAGTTCAATCGTCAACTCTTGGAGAGAAATTGAAAAAGAGCCGATTAGACAGAAGAATAAGTTTGAATGAGGCGTCAAGAAATACAAAGATTCAGGTTAGATATCTAGAGCATCTTGAAGGCGATGAGTATTCAAAGTTGCCTGCTGATGTTTACACGAAAGGCTTTTTGAGAAATTATGCACAATATCTAGGATTAGATCCAGATAGAGTAGTCACTCTTTTTGACAAAGAAAAGGGAATTCAAAAAAACATACGCAAAGATGCTGATGAAGACACAGAAAAGAAAAAAGTAAAAGTATCTAGATTTATTGTTACTCCTAGAATAATGGGAACCTTTATTGTTTCATTGATTATTTTTACAGCTTTTTTCTATCTGTATAATGAATTTGACAATTTTGTTTCAACCCCTCGATTGGTGATCAAACATCCATTATCGTCACATGAAACAATAAACGATAGCCATGTGCATTTTGAAGGTGTTACTGATGAAGATAATGAGGTTACTATTAATGGAGGAAAAGTAACGATAAATGATAAAGGGTTTTTTTCTAGTGATATTAGTTTGCAAAAAGGTGTGAATAATATTGTTATTGTGGCAATAAATAGATTTGGAAAGGAGTCAAAAAAAGAATTCTTTATTAATTCTAATGTTGCTGATGATGAAGAGGATATTCTTTCTTATGATGAAAAAAAGAAAGAATCTTTTGATGTTGAAATAGTGGCGAATAGATATTTAATTAATGTGGTTATTAAGGAAGGTGAAAGAGAGGTGTATAGGGGAGTTGTTCATCCTGGATTCCCTCAAAAAATTAGCGTAGCAGGTGATTTTTCAATTTCATCTGATAACGGAATGAACACTATTGTTTCAGTAAACGGGGAGAAAAAAGGAGCACTGGGAGATTTGCCCGAGCCTGTTGATAGTAAAGTATTTGAAGTAAAAGTTGATGAGAATTCGAGGTAATAAAAAAATAATAAACATAAAAGTATGGCTGGAAAAAAAGAAACTTTTCCCAAGACAAATCAGTCTGGAACTGAAAAGGATAACAAAAAAATTGAAAATGTTGTTGATGAAATCAAGAGTAAGTTTGGAGAAGGGATAATAATGAAATTAGGAGAGGTGAAGAAAGTTGATGTTGCTTCAATCCCAACAGGATCTATTTCTCTGGATTTGGCTTTGGGAATTGGTGGTGTACCAAGAGGGCGAGTTATTGAAATATATGGACCAGAATCATCTGGAAAAACTACTTTGACTTTGCATATCGCAGCTAATGCTCAAAAAGCCGGTGGAACAGTTGCGTTTATTGATGCAGAGCACGCCTTAGATCCTGAATATGCAAAAAAAATAGGAGTGAACATTGATGATCTTTTGATTTCTCAGCCAGATGCAGGAGAACAGGCATTAGACATTGTTGAGACATTGGTTCGAAGCAACGCAATTGACGTGATTGTGGTGGATAGTGTGGCTGCTTTGGTTCCAAGATCTGAAATTGAAGGGGATATGGGTGATCATCATGTTGGAAAGCAAGCTAGACTTATGTCACAGGCTCTCAGAAAGCTCACTCCAATTGTTTCTAAGTCCAACACTGTAGTAATTTTCATTAATCAGATTAGAATGAAAATCGGAGTAATGTTTGGAAATCCTGAGACTACAACAGGTGGACAAGCATTGAAGTTTTATTCTTCTCTCAGAATAGAGGTGAGAAGAAGCGCTCAAATTAAAAAAGGTGATGAAATTGTGGGAAACAGAACTAAAGTGAAGGTAGTGAAAAACAAGGTGGCTCCACCATTTAAGACCGCTGAATTTGATATTATGTATAATGAGGGAATTTCAAGATCAGGAGATTTGATAGACACCGGTGTGAAATTCGATGTTGTCAAAAAAACAGGAAATTCATATTCATTTGAGGAAGAGAAACTTGGAGTAGGAAGAGAAAAAGCCAAAGCATTTTTGAATGAAAATCCAAAAACTGCTGATAAAATATATAATAAAATCATAAAAGAGATTAAATAGTCAATGGAATATTTGCAATCAGTTATCTTGGGAATAATTCAAGGAGTTGGTGAGTTCCTGCCAATTTCATCTTCAGGGCACTTGATTTTAGTGCCCTGGATTCTTGATTGGGATGACAAGGGATTGTCATTTGATGTGGCGCTTCATTTCGGAACACTTCTTTCAATCGTAGCGTATTTCTTCAAAGATTGGCTGGAGATATTCAAAATGGCCTTTTTTAGGCAAGATAATGGGGATTCAGATATAAAAAATGGAAAATATCCAAAAAAGGCTTTGTGGATCATTGTCATTGCGACCATTCCGGGAGTTTTAGCGGGACTTTT
Source organism: Candidatus Moraniibacteriota bacterium (assembly GCA_029865125.1). Classification (GTDB taxonomy): domain Bacteria; phylum Patescibacteriota; class Minisyncoccia; order Moranbacterales; family UBA9337; genus JAOUHN01. Next base: position 26,420 of record JAOUHN010000007.1, on the reverse strand, counting down.
TTTGGAGGAAATGGTTGAAATTATTTTCAGAAATCCTTTTTTGGTGGCGTTTAATTTGATTTTTTGGGGAGCAATTTTATATTTTTCAGATGTCAAAGCTAAAGGTGATCATAGATTGTCTGACGTTACTCTTAAAAAAGCTTTTGCAGTTGGATGCGCTCAGGCATTGGCGATTATTCCAGGAACATCTCGCTCTGGCGTGACAATTTCAATGGGTCTTTTGTGTGGATTAGACAGGATCAGCGCTGCTAAATTTTCATTTTTGATGTTGACCCCAATCGTATTTGGTGCTACTGTGTTGAAGTTTGAAGAGATAGTTTCAAACTTCAATTTAACCTTACTTACTGGAATTGTGGTTTCGGCTGTAAGCGGATATATTGCAATCAAATATCTAATCAAATTTTTAGAAAAAGCGAGTTACAAAATATTTTTTTGGTATAGATTATTTCTTGCAATCTTGATTGTGGTTTTATATTTGTTTTAATCGAAATCGTATTTATTTTTTAATACTAAAATGCATTTAATAGATGGCAAAAAAATATCTCAAAATATTCTAAGAGGAATAAGAGATGGAATAGCTAGTCACAAAACAAGGCCAGGTTTAGCCGTTGTTTTGATTGGTGATGACAGCGCATCTCACTTATATGTGAACTTGAAAGAAAAAGCCTCCACAGAAGTGGGGATTAATTTTTTCAAATTTATTTTTGATGAAAATATTTCTCAAAAAGAGGTGATTAGCAAGATTGGAGATTTGAATCAAGATCGAAATGTTAACGGAATCATTGTCCAACTTCCATTGCCAGAGAAATTTGATTCACAAGAGATAATTAATGCAATATCACCTAGAAAAGATGTGGATGGATTTCATCCCTTGAACTTAGAAGAATTTTTTAAGGATAAATCTTTGCTGGATCCTGTTTTTCCAAGAGCTATCATGAAAATGATTGAGCACACATTGAGAGAATCTGAAAAAGAGGCAAAAAATGCAGTGATTGTGGTTAATTCAGACAAATTTGGTAGCGTGATGTCAAAGACTTTGCAAAAAAAAGGAATCGAATCAAAAATTGTTTTTTGTGAAGATATGCTAAATGAAGAAAAAAAAGATTCTATCAAGAATGATTTACTGAATGCTCAAATTGTTATTTCTGCTTGTGGAAAACCGGGATTAATCAATGCTTCAATGATCAAAGATGGTGCAATAATCATTGACGGAGGAATTAAAAAAGAAGGAAAAAAAGTTTTGGGAGATGTGGACATCAATTCATTCAAAGACACAGATTGCTTTGTCACTCCAGTTCCTGGTGGAGTGGGACCAATGACAGTGGCTTGTCTTTTGGAAAATGTGTATTTGGTGAGTGCGTAATCTAAAAATTTTCAGAAAGCACTTGAAAAATTTTAGAAAATATGTAATAATATGCTGTCGTTATAGAGAGAAGTATTTTAAAAGTTCGAGAGATGAGGTTGGATTTTATGACTAAAGCAATGAAAGCATTTAAGAAGAAGCTAAGGGGAGTTGATGATGATCATACTGTTCATGCTAAAGTTTGCAGGCAGTGTGGCAATCAAAAAGATGAAATTAGTTCGGAAATTTGCACTCGTTGTGCTCATCCATATCCAAAAAAAATAAAAGATCCGAATGATGCGTTTAATTTGAATCTCGGAACATATGTTCCAGATATTAGAATTTGCATAAATTGTAATAATAAAATTTCAGATACGCAAGCTAACTATTGTCCAAATTGTGCATGCATGCTCAATGTGGTTGTTGGCGGCATCCCCGGATATATTATAAGATAAATGCTGCTATAGACGATTTAAAAAAAGCGATTGCAGGGGTAATCCTCGCAATCGCTTTTATTTGTGCCCAGAGAGAGACTCGAACTCTCACGATATTGCTATCACTGGATTTTGAGTCCAGCGCGTCTACCAATTCCGCCATCCGGGCTGATTATATTATTTTAAACTTTCTCTTGTTATTAGTTTTAAACTAATTTTTCCTTTGGTTGTTTTGAAATATCTTTCTCTTCGCATCGCATCCTCTTTTTCTTTAAATGCTTCGTAAAATATTAGTGACAATGGTCGCCTGTGCTTCGTTGATTGTACCTTACCTTTTTGATGCTCGTTAAACCTCCTTTTCAGGTCAGATGTCTGTCCTGTATATAGCTTTAAATCCTTTAAGCTTTTTAATATATACACATAATGCATAGGATTTGTGGTTTTATTGTGAGCCCTGTACCAAGAAGGTACAGGACACCATGAACCCTTTGTGGTTTTATTGTGAGCCCTGTACCAAGAAGGTACAGGACACCATGAACCCTTTGTGGTTTTATTGTGAGCCCTGTACCAAGAAGGTACAGGACACCATGAACCCTTTGTGGTTCATGGTGAGTCCAGCGCGTCTACCAATTCCGCCATCCGGGCATATGTTGCTGTGTGTTTAACTAATAGATAGGATATAAAAATAATAGTTGTTTGTCAATAAGATATATACTATAATATATAGTGTGCGGGATTGACTCAAAGCAATACTGTTTTGAGGTCCCTGAATTTGGGTATTGAATGAATTCAAATTTTTGATAAAGAAGAATAAAAATATGGCAAAAATAATATCACTTATAAATCAAAAGGGTGGAGTAGGAAAAACTACATCCACTATCAACCTAGCAACCTATCTAGCAAATGAAGGTAAATCCGTGCTTTTGATTGATCTTGATCCGCAGGGAAATGCCTCATCTGGAATTGGAATTGATACTAGAAACTTAGATAAGAGCTTGTACAAAGCAATGATTTCCGGAGAATATCCTCGAGATGTCATTTTGAATATTAATGAAGGTTTTGATATTATTCCGTCCGCTCAGGATTTGGCAGGTGCTGGAGTTGAAATGATTCACATGGATAACCGTGAATTTAGATTGTATGATGTGCTTCGTCAAATCAGAACAGAATATGATTACATTGTTATTGACAGTCCTCCTAGTTTGGGACTTTTAACCATCAATGGACTTGTTGCTAGTGATGAGGTTATAATTCCGGTGCAAACAGAATATTTTGCACTAGAAGGATTGAGTCAGCTTTTGGAAACAATAAGCTTGGTGAAAGAAAACCTTCAACCTGAATTGGTAGTGAAGGGTGCACTTTTGACAATGTATGACAGAAGAAACAGATTGGCTCGTCAGGTTGTCAAAGAGGTGCAAGAGCATTTTCCTGGATATGTTTTTGAGTCAGTTATTCCAAGGAGCGTGAGATTGGCAGAGGCTCCGAGTTTTGGAAAATCAATCATGAAATTTAGCGCTTTTTCAAAAGGTGCAAGAGCATATAGAAACTTGGCAAGAGAAATTATTGAAATAGATAAAAACAGGGAATAGAACATTTTTAGGATCAAAAAAGTTTAATAAAAATAAAAATAGTTTAATTGTATGCCTCAAGAATATGGATTAGGAAGGGGATTGGCTTCGCTAATACCTCCAAAAAAACAAATTCAAAATCTAAGCCAAAGACAAAGCGATGATTCTTTGAATGACACAAATGCTGCTACAACTGAAGACAAAAGCGATTTTAGCAGTAAATGGGAAGAAAAGTTTGAATTCAAAAAGAGAGCTCCCAGCGTAGAAAGTGGAATGGTTGCTGAAGAATCTTTAAATGCAGGAATTGAAAATGAAATAATTGAAGAAGTGAAGAGTGAGGATGCGATAACTGGAGAAGGGGAGGGTGATGCAGCAAAGGAAGAAGTATTGTCAGGTGAAATAGAAGAGGCAGTAGTGGCGACAACAGAAAAAACTGAAATAGAAACTCCATCAGTCGTAGGAGCTTCTGGTGCTACGGAGGTGGATGTTGAAAAAATAAAAGCGAATCCGTTTCAGCCCAGAGCTAATTTTGATGAAAACAGACTTGAAGAGTTGTCCCAATCAATTAAGAGGCATGGGGTTATTCAGCCTTTGATTGTTACAAAAGCAGGAGATAACTATGAATTAATTGCTGGAGAAAGGAGATTGCAAGCTGCAAAAAAGGCAGGCGTGAGAATGGTTCCTGTTGTCATCAAAGATGTGGATGAAAAAGAAAAAATGGAATGGGCAATTATTGAAAACATTCAAAGACATGACTTAAATCCAATCGAAGAAGCAAGGGCATATAAGCGTCTCATGGAAGCAGATAATTTGAATCAAGATGAGGTGGCGGAAAAAATGGGAAAAAGTAGAAGTTTTGTTGCAAATAAAATTAGACTTCTTGATCTTCCAGCCGAAGTTCAAAATGCATTGATTGAGGAAAATATTACCGAGGGTCACGCTAAAGCAATTCTTTCTTTGTCAGATAATGAAAAAAGAAGAGGTTTATTGGAACTTATTTTGAAAAATAATTTGACAGTAAGGCAAACAGAAAAGCGATCAGGTGAAATTGAAGTGAAAAAACATAAAAGAAATGTAACTTCAGATCCATATTTCAAAGAATTGGAAGATAGGGTGGAAAATGAATTAGGAACAAAAGTGCGCATTAGAAAATCAGGTGGTGAAGGAGGGAAAATTGTGATTGAATATTATTCACAGGAAGAACTCAATGGTATTATGGATAAGATTGCCCCGAGAGAACTTGCTCAAAGAAAATAGTTTTGAGAAAACCTTAAAAAACAAAAAATCCCTATGTAGGGATTTTTTGTTTTTGAGCATTTAAATTAATTCATATTTTTTAAGCTGTCTTTTGATGTGCGTTCTTGCCCCAGAGGTTTTCACACTTTCCAACCAGTCTCGATTTGGTTTTCTTTCTAGTTTTGAAGTGAGAATCTCAACAACTTGTCCGTTTCTGATTTGATAATCAAGAGGAACAATTTTTCTGTCTACCTTGGCACCACTTATTCTATTTCCAATGTCTGTGTGAATTGAATATGCAAAATCAACAGGAGTAGCTTTTTCTGGAAGATCGATAACATCTCCCAATGGGGTAAATGCGAAAATTCTGTGTTGAAAGAAATCAATTTTGAGTCCTTGCATGAACTCTTTGTCATTATTTCCAAGTTCATTTTGCCAATCTTGAAGTTGTTTCACCCAAGCAAGCTCTTTTTCAGGTAAAGCGTTCCCTTTTTTAAAAAAATAATCAGACCAACTTTTTTTCTTCAGATCATTGTATATCCAATGAGAAGCAATTCCAAACTCAGCTTCATTGTGCATTTTTTCTGTTCTGATCTGAACTTCAATAATTCTTCCTTCTGGGCCAAAGATTGTGGTGTGGAGAGATTGATATCCATTTGGTTTGGGAAGAGAAATATAGTCTTTGATGCGACCAATCATAGGACGATATTTTTTGTGAACAAGTCCAAGTGTTTCATAGCAGTCAGCTATTTCAGGAACAATAATTCGAAGAGCGATGAGGTCATAGATTCTATTGATATCCATTTCATATTTCTCTAATTTTAAAAAGAGACTATACAAAGATTTGGATCTTCCGTAGATGTCAATAATTTTAATTCCTTTTGCATACAATTCTTTCTTGATTTCTTTGGTAGCAATATCAAGACATTTTTTTGCTTCTTTGTAGTTTTTCTCTCTCATTTCATTTACCTCCTTGTATTTTTCAGGTTCCAAATATTTGAATGACAAATCTTCTAATTCGTTTTTCAATTCACCAATTCCCAATCTATCAGCCAGTGGTGCAAAAATTTCCATTGTTTCACGAGCAATTCTGATTTGTTTGTCGGGAGGATTATGCTCAAGTGTTCTCATGTTGTGAAGTCTGTCAGCTAGTTTGATGATCATGACGCGAATATCTGCTGCCATTGCCAAAAACATTCTTCTGAGATTTTCCAGAAGATATTCTTCTTTGGTTCCACGTAATTTTATTTTTCCAAGCTTTGTGATTCCTTCAACAAGCTTGCGAACTTCTTTTCCAAATTTTTTTTCAATTTCAACCAATGTTATGGAAGTATCTTCTGGAACATCATGAAGAAGCCCAGCGGAAATTGTCTGGGATCTCATTCCGATGTCTGCCAGAATCTTGGCAGTTTCAAGACAGTGAACAATATAATACTCTCCTGAGCGTCTTTTTTGTCCCTTGTGAGCTTCCATAGCAAACTCATAGGCATCAAGTATCAATTTCTTTCTCTCGGCCGTTAGAGAGTGTTTGAATGACTTTAGAACATCATCGATTGTTGTTGACATAATTTATAAGTAAAATGTAAAGTCTATTGATGTTTTTAGTATAAGCAACAGAATGAAAGGAGGCAAGGGTTTTTGTGAATTAATAATTAAAAATGAAGAATTAATAAGTATAATTTAAAATTTAAAATTTTCAATGAATTTTCAATATTGTAATTTTAAAATAAAAACCCCGAAAGGATATATTTCTTCGGGGTTGTTATTTGTAAATATGATTTTTCAGATTCCTAAAATCTCAAATTCCCATATTCCTAAAATCGTAAATTCTTAAATTCCTAACTTCGTAACTTCCTATTTTTTCTCAAGTTTGTGCGGATTGTGATTTGGGCAAGTTTTGTCAGAACATCTTTCTGGGATTGTTTTGGTTCCTTCCATCATGAGCGCTCCACATTTTTTTCCATCTTTATCTTTTCGAATGAAGCTGCAAAGTTTTCCGGTTGGCTTGGCTTTGATGGCATATTTGCACGTAGGATATTCACTGCAAGAATAGAAAATTCCAAAGCGTCCTCTTCTTTCACTCATGTCTCCTTTTCCACAAACAGGACAAGTGACCCCTGTTTTTTTCTTTTCTGCTTCTTTGGGGTCTTCTTTGATGAATTTACATTTTGGATAGTTGCTGCAAGAAATGAATTTTCCAAATTTTCCTTCGCGTTCCACAAGTTTTCCATCTTCGCATTTCGGGCATTTTTCCCCGGTTTCTTTTGGTCCTTCCAATTCTTTTCCTTCAATAGTCCTTGCTCCTGTACACTTCGGGAATTTTTTGCAACTCATGAATTTTCCGGTTTTTCCGAGTTTGATGATCATGGGTCCTTTGCAAACAGGACACTTGAATTTTGCGTCAGCCTTTCCAAGATCAGTGATTTTTTTGAGATCCTCTTTTGCTTCGATGTCTTTTGTGAATGGCCCATAGAATTTTTTGAGAATCTTTGCATATTCTTTTTTTCCATTGGCAATTTCATCCAGTTCATTTTCCATTTCAGCTGTGAATGAATCACTGATGTAATTTTCAAAGTTTTTTTCAAGAAAAGTACTCACAACCTCTCCTGTGTCAGTGGGTTTCAGTGCGCGTCCTTCTAGTTCAACATATTTTCTATCTTTGAGTGTTCGAATGATGGCTGCATAGGTAGAAGGTCTTCCAATTTCCCTTTTTTCAAGCTCTTTGACAAGACCAGCTTCTGTGTATCTTGGAGGTGGAAGAGTTTCTTTTTCTTGTGTGTCAATTTTGAGTAAGTCTAATTTTTCTCCAATGGAAACTTCCGGAAGAGAAACGTCATCTTTTTTTGAAATAGGATCCACTGTCAACCATCCATCAAAAAGAATTCGGGATCCATTGATTGAAAAATCAGGAATAGTTTTTGATTCTGTGTTAGCAATTATTTTTGTACGAAGAATTTGAGCATCTTTCATTTGAGATGCAACTGCTCTTTGCCAAATAAGTTTGTATAATTTTTTTTGCTCAGCATTTGCACCAACTTCTTCATTTGAAAATTTTGTTGGACGAATGGCTTCATGAGCTTCTTGAGCGTTTTTGCTTTTGGATTTGAAATTTCTTGGTTCCAAATATTTTTCTCCAAATTTGCTTCTCACTGTCTCGATAATTTGTTTTTGAGCGGATGATGAAAGCGTGATACTGTCCGTTCTCATGTATGTGATGTGTCCTGATTCATATAATCTTTGAGCAAGAAACATTGTTTTTGATGGAGCAAATCCAAATCTGGAGCTGGCGGTTTGCTGAAGAGTGGATGTGATGAAGGGCGCGCGTGGTGCTCTCTTGGCTTGAGTTTCTTTCACGTCCAAAACAGACCACTTTTCTTTCTTGGCTGTTTTGAGGATTCTTTTCACGACCTGCTCATCTCTCGGTTCTTCTGAGCAAATCAAAGTGAATTCTTTGTTTTTTTCATTTTTGACATCAGCAGAAATTGTCCAAAATTTTTCAGGAATAAAGGCTTTGATTTCTCTTTCTCGTTCAACAATGATTCTGAGGGCAGGAGATTGAACTCTTCCAGCACTGAGACCATAACGAACCTTTTTCCAGATTAGTCCTGAAAGGTCATATCCAAAAAGCCTATCCAACACTCTTCGTGCCTCTTGTGCTTTTCTGAGATTCTGGTCAATTCTTCGAGGATGTTTGAGAGCTTCTTGAATAGCTTCCTGGGTGATTTCATTGAAAGTAATTCTTTTGAATTTTGAGTTTGGAATATCTGCCAAAGCTTCTTTGATGTGCCAAGCAATTGCTTCTCCTTCACGATCAAGATCGGTTGCCAGAAGAATTTCTGTTGATTTTTTTGCAGTTGCATTCAAATCTTTGATGACATCTTCTTTTCCGGCAATCGTTTCATAGAGAGGCTTGAAGTCATTTTTGATATCGATGGCCTTTTTGTTGCTTTTTGGAAGATCTCTGATGTGACCCACGGATGACTTCACGGTGTATCCATTACCGAGATATTTTTTGATTGTTTTTGATTTCGATGGTGACTCTACTATTAATAATTTCATGAAGAAAAGTTATTATATTTTTTAGATAATTAATAAAAAAATGTTTCAAGTTAATATATAATTTTGTCCTCCGACATTTTTGATTACACCTCTAATTTCCAAAATTGTCAAATTAGAAGATACAACACTGGTTCCTAGTTTAGTGAGTTTTGTTATTCTGTCAATGTGCATAGGTTCATAGTTTAATATTTTTATTATTATTTCTTCTTCTAATGAAGCAGGAATAATTCTTTTTGTTTCTTGTTTGATTAGCTCTTTTTCCAGATTGATTTCTTCAAGTATATCATTGATGCTGGTTACTAATTTTGCTCCGGATTTAATGAGATTATTGGAACCTTCTGATGATGGTGAAAAAATTGATCCTGGAATTGCGAATACTTCTCGATTGAAATCCAGAGCAAGATTAGCTGTTATCAATGTTCCGCTTTTCTTTTGTGCTTCAATGACAATGGTTCCAAGTGTCATTCCTGCCATGATTCTGTTTCGAGCCGGAAAAGTTTGTGGAGTAGATTGAATCGCCAGAGGATAATCACTAATAAGTGCTCCGTTTTCAATAATTCTTCTTGAAAGGTTAAAGTTTGTTTTGGGTCCAATATTGCTATCACTTAGTCCACTTCCTAAAATGGCAATGGTTTTTCCTTCGGAATTAAGAGTGCTTTTGTGGGCAATCGCATCAATTCCAAGCGCCATTCCACTCACAACAATAATTCCAGCTTGTGACAATTCTCTGGAAAGACTGTTGGCAACTTGCTCGCCATATTGAGTAAATTTTCGAGATCCCACGACAGAAATCATCGGACGAGAATTGAAATCCAGTTCAGAGTCATTGCTTTTGACATAGAGTAGATGAGGTGCATTTGAAATTTCCTTGAGAAGTTGGGGATATGCAGGGTCGGTGATGAGGATTATTTTTACATTTTCTTTTTCAAGTTTCTCCCATTCTTGATCTGGGTTGATATTTTTTCTTTCTGTGATTATTTTTTGAGCAAGCTTTTCATCAATTCCACTTTGTGTGATTTCTTTGAAATCACTTTTCCATATCGCTTCTCCGCTTGAAAAGAAGTTTAGAAGAGTTTTGAATTTTCCTGGACCAACCCCACTAATATTGTTAAGGGCATTTAGATATTTCATGAATCATTCTTTTGTGATTCAAGATCATCCAAATTATTTTTTAGTGAATGTATTATAGCATAATGAAACATTGGATTTGAATATTGTTCTTGAATAGTGTTAAAATATCTAATGTAAAAATAATATTATATTTATGAATAGAAACAAATTGATTTTCCTGGACACCGAAACAACCGGATTAGGTCCGGACGCTAGATTGTGTCAGGTGGCGTATAAGTTTAATGGTGAAGAAAAAGAATTCCTTTTTAAGCCACCGGTTCCAATTGAAATTGAGGCGATGTCCGTTTCTCACATCACCAATAGAATGGTGGAAGACAAAGAAGAATTTCATCAATCAGAAACAAAAAAAGAATTAGAGAACATTTTTTCTGAGGGAAATATTATGGTTGCTCATAATGCAAAATTTGATGCAACTATTCTTGAAAGAGAAAAATTGTTGATTGACAATATGATTGATACTCAAAAAATTGCTCAGCATTTGGATGAAGAAGGAGAAATTCCGAAATATAATTTGCAATATTTGAGATATTATTTTGATTTAGATGTGAGAGATGCAGTTGCACACAACGCGCTGGGGGATGTTCGTGTTTTAGAATCAATTTTTGATTATTTTTTTGAAAAAATGATTCATAATTTGGAAGACGAAAAAAGAGTGATTGAGGAAATGATTTTGATTTCATCTCGTCCGGTCTTGATCAAAAAATTTAATTTTGGAAAATATGCCGGAGAGAAGGTGAGTGATGTGGCACAAAAAGATACTGGTTATCTGAGATGGCTTTTGGGTGAAAAAATAAAATCTCGTGAACAAGGGGTTGAAAATGATGAAGATTGGATTCACACATTGGAATATTATTTGAATTAAACTTTTGTGGTATAATATGAAACATGAGTAATGGTAATAGAAAAATTGAAGAAGAATATAGAGTTTTGGCAGAAAGTAGTCCTGATTGCATCAAGTTGATTGATGTGGAAGGTGATCTTTTGTATATCAATCCAGCCGGACTCAAAGAGCATGGACTCAAGAGTTTGGAGGATGCAAAGAAAAAAAATTGGAGAATTGCGAATGACATTTCTAAAGAAGATGTATCTAAATTCGAGAAAGCTTTTGAAAAGGCAAAAAAAGGAGAAATAAACACAATTGAAATTAGGCACAATGATAAATCAAATCGCGATGTTTGCTTGGAGACGATGGCGCCAGTGAAAGACGAAAATGGAAAAGTCATTGCGGTGTTTGGTGTTTCAAGGGATATCTCATCAATAAAGAAATCTGAAAATGAATTAATAAAATCAAAAAAAGAGTTGGAAAACATTGTGGAAGAGAGAACAAGTGAATTGAAAGAAAAGATTAGTGAGCTAGAAAGAATTAATGAGGTGATGACCGGAAGAGAATTAAGAATGATTGAGCTCAAAGATGAGATCCTGAGATTGAAAAGAGAACTTGAAAAAAAGAAAAAATGAACCCAATTGAAATTATTGAAAAATATTACGATCCCAGAAGTGAAATATTTCAAATTTTAGTTTCTCATTGTGAAGCAGTAAGAGACAAGGCTTTGCAAATTGCTACTAATCTTGAAAAGAAAAAAGGAGTCAAAATTGACAAGGAGTTTTTGAACGAAGCTTCAATGCTCCATGACATTGGAGTTTTTTTAGTTTCTGCTCACGGGATTGATTGCAATGGAAACGAGCCATACATCAAGCATGGGATACTGGGAAGGGAGATTCTGGAAAAGGAAGGATTGCCAAAGCATGCCTTAGTTTCAGAAAGACATGTTGGAGTGGGAATCACAAAAGAAGAAATTGAAAGAGAAAGATTGCCACTTCCAAAAAGAGATATGCTTCCAGAAAGCATTGAAGAAAAGATTATTTGTTTGGCGGATTTGTTTTTCTCAAAGTCTAGAGTTGATGCAAAAAAAGAAAAGAGCATCAATGATATTAAAAAGAATTATGAAAAGTTTGGAAAAGATAATATTTCCAGACTGAATGTGCTCATCGCGGAGCTATTGTAGAAATTGAATTTCCAATGACTTGCAGAAGCTTAAATTGTCAATCTCTTGTAAATAATATAAAAAATTCATAAAAATTTCATATCGCTCGTGTTACACTAAAAATACTAATTCACTTTTTTAATTTTTAACGTGTAAAAAAATGGCAAATTATCACGTGCTGAGCAATAAAGCTTCTGGTTTTTGGGAAATCAAAAAAGATGGTGCCAAAGCGCCAAGTGATTATGCAAAGACACAAAAAGAAGCAGAGGAAATCGCCAAAAAACTTTGTGAAAGTTCTGGTGGCGGAGAAGTGAGAATTCATGGAAGAGACGGAAGAATTCGAGACAGTGACACAGTGCATCCTGGAAATGATCCATTTCCTCCGAGGGATGAAAAATTCTAGATTTGTCAAAAAAATATCAAAAACTATTTTGTTTGTTTTTGAGTTTGCCTCAATTTTGTTGAGGCAATTTTTATTTTGTAAAAATAAGTCGTGTGCTAGAATTAAAAAAGAATAATAAGTTTTAATGAAATTGCTATGCCACACATCAATGAGTTGATAGATTATTGCGTTGAGACCTTTGTTGTTTTTGAGGACAAGGTGTTACTTCGCTATCATGATAAGTATGATATGTGGCTCAGTGTTGGAGGTCACATTGAATTGGATGAGAATCCAAATGAAGCTGCTGTTCGCGAGGTAAAAGAAGAAGTTGGTTTGGATGTTGAGCTGTGTGACAAACTTTTGCCATTCAAAAGAAAAGATGAGGAATATGAAGAATTGATCCCTCCGTTCTTCCTGAAGATTCACAAAATTTCTGACACACACAGACACATTGGGATGACATATTTTGCAAAATCAAATTCTGATCAGGTGATTGATGTGGGTCGAGAGAAGAGCGGGGGATGGAAGTGGATGACAAAAGAAGATATTGAAAATGCAACTGATATTGATGAAGAAATTAAATTTTATGCTCTAAGAGCATTGGAAGAATTGGGAAGTGGAGAATAATTAATTTTTGAACTATTATGAATTTTGATCAATTTGTGGGAACGCTGATATTTTTTCTTGTTGTGAATGTAATTGCATTTTTTGTGATGATGATTGACAAGGTGCAGTCAAGGAAGAGTGGAAACAGTAGAATTTCTGAAGGACTTTTGTTTTTCATGGCAGTGTTTTTTGGAAGTCTGGGAGTGTATGCTGGAATGTTTGTGCTTCGTCACAAAACAAGAAAATGGTATTTCATCATTGGAATCCCAATGCTCATCATTCAAAACATTTCGTTTTTGTATTTGTTTTCAGATTATTGGATTGGGATTGTGAAGTTACTTGGTTAAATGATTGATTAGTAGATTAGGTATATGAATAATATTTTTGAATTTTTGGAAGTTTGTGGAAGATTGAAATTTAGCGAGAGGTTCACAGAGTCTCCAGAGATGCCGAGGGAAAGTGTTGGCGCTCATTCATGGAGACTGGCTTTGCTTGTGATGACGATTCACAAGGATTTGAAGCTAGACATTGATCTTGAAAAATCAATGAAGCTTGCAGTGGCACATGATCTGGTTGAGTCAATTTCAGAAGACATAGATTATTGTTTGATTGCAAACGGAAAAGCAACAAAAGAAGAAAAATATGAAAATGAGAAAGTTGCGATTGAAAAATTAAGAGGCATTGCATCTGGTGAAGTGGGAAAAGAAATTTGTGAGTTGTGGAATGAATATGCGAACAGAAAAACAAAAGAATCTAGGTTTGTGTATGCATTGGACAAAATTGAAGGATTGATTTCACTTGTCGAAGCTGGACACACAGCATATAGTTATCCAGAATATCTTCCGAATTATGCAAATGAGTCTGTGGCTGAATTTCCAGAACTGAGTGATATGCTTGTTGAGATTAAGAAAAGATTGAAAGCGGAATTTGAAAAAGGTGGAATTGAGTGGAAAGATGAATATGATAGTGGTTGAGTAAAAAAAATAGTCAAGAACCGTCCTTAATAAGTATATAAAATTTTAAATATGAATAAACCTAAAATTATTATTGTTGATGAGAAGGATGAAATTATTGGTTCTAAGGAGCGAGAGATTTTGGATCAATCGGACATTTATCGAGTTTCAGCTTTGTGGGTTCAAAATTCTGATGGAGATGTTTTGCTTGCTCAGAGAAAATTTGATAAGAAGAATGATCCTGGAAAGTGGGGTCCAGCAGTTGCGGGGACTAATGATGAGGGTGAATCCTATGAATCTAATATCATCAAAGAAGCTGAAGAAGAAATTGGTTTAGTGGGTCAGAGTTTTCAAAAATCTGAGAAGATTCGATATTCTGGAAAACATAACTTTTTTTGTCAGTGGTTCTCATTCATTACTGATAATGGAATTGAGGAGTTTGAAATTCAAGAAGATGAAGTTGAGCAAATCAAGTGGTGGGAGAGAGATGAACTTTTGGAAGAATTGGAATCTGATCCAGATAAGTTCATTGGGTCAGTTCGTGGTTGCGTGGATTCTTTTTGTTGACGATGTTAGTATTTGAGCAGGCAAGTTAAATGGTGCTTTAATACTAAATAAGGAAATCCCTCCTTAGTCCTCCCCTTGACCCGTCTGCATTAATATTACGCCGAGGTGAAAGGGAGAGGGGAGGAGGGTAGAAATAGAATAATTATTTTTTTATTAGGTGGCTTATGATTCCTGATTACGAGTTACGGATTGCGAATTACTAATCGCAAGCGCTTTACAAATTATGATTTTTAAGGTACAGTTTTGTGCAGTACCTAATTCGGGAGGCTTAATCAAGAGTCTCTTTTTTATTAAATTCATCTTACTTTAAGGAGTGTTGAGATGAAGAAATTGTCACGTGTTGTATTGCCGGTGTTCCTTTTTGGTATTTTATTGGCCGGTTGTGCTGGCACAGGCCCTGATCTGTCGGAACGAGCTTATCGTACCATCTATCCTGGTGGGCTGACCGCTGAGGGAAGTTTGGAAATCGGAAGAATAGTGGAGCAAGTGATAAGCTCAGATGACCGGGATAATGTCCGCTTCTTTTTTAATAATTTCGAAAAGGGCGGTAAAAAAACATTATCACTTACAGGTACCCACAAGGAGGAGGTTATCATTGGAGTCGAAGACAAGAATTCTGAAGGATTTAACACTAGACTTAAAATTTTAATTACGGTCAAGGTGGATTCATCCTCACAAATTATTCATGCAGAAGCTTTTCGGGACACATCCGACAATTGGTGGACGGTTGTTCCAGGTAAGGCGCCGAAGAAATAAACAAAGCTCGTTTTGACGAGCTGAAAGCCGAGGAGTGTGCGCGTTGCGCTCCCGGCTTTTTTGTTTGGATTGTTTTTTGTTATATGCTTCATGGCAAAGAGTTGATAAAAAAGAAATATTGTTCTAGTATTGAAACACGTGAGAAGTAATAATTAAACGCGTGCTATTATTACGGGATCCTGAATCCCGCCCTAGGCGAGGCAAAGCAAGTTCAGGATGACATGTTTTTTCAGGTTAATATGAAAGAGGTATTGAAAAAAAATATTGAAGAAGCGATTTTGAAGCTCCAGGGTGAAAATGATGACTGGGGAGTTTTTGATTTGAAAGACGTTACTATTGAAGTTGATTATCCAAAGAATGAAAATTTCGGAGATTTTTCAACAAACATTGCAATGGTGCTGGCTTCCAAATTGAAAAAGAATCCAAAAGAAATTGCTGAGAAAATCGCAGAAATTTTACGTGTCAAAGATATTGAAAAGTCAGAAGTTGTTGTGCCTGGGTACATCAATTTCTATTTATCAAAAAACTATCTTCAAAATTTGATTGAAATAGTGAAAAAAGAAAAGGGTGATTTTGGATCATCACAAATCAATAAAGAAAAAAAAGTTAACAATGAATTCATTTCAGCCAACCCAACGGGACCACTTCATCTTGGAAATGGAAGGGGTGGATTTTTGGGTGATGTGATCGGGAGAGTGCTTCGAAAAACCGGAGCGGAGGTTGTGAATGAATATTTGATTAATGATGGAGGAGAACAAATTTTGAAACTTGGTCACAGCGTTTTGAAGGATAGTGAAGCAGTGTATGGTGGGGAGTATATTGAAAAGTTGAACAAAGAGATTGGATCAGGTGATGTGAAGGAAGTTGGAATCAAAGCAGCGGACAAAATTCTTGAGGAATACATCAAAAAAACAACAAAAGAAAAAATGGGAATCAATTTTGATTCTTGGATATCTGAAAGGAAGGATGTGATTGAAAAGGGGAAAGTTGACGAAGCACTCAAAATTCTTGAAGAAAAAAAACTTACATTTGAGAAAGATGGAGCGCTTTGGCTCAAAACCACTGACTTTGGAGATGATAAAGATAGGGTGCTTGTGAGAGCAAACGGAGAAAAAACCTATATAGCATCTGATTGTGGATATATTCTTGGAAAAATTGAAAGAGGATTTACTGATATTATTGAAATTTGGGGAGCGGATCATCATGGATATATTACTCGTTTTGAGGCGGCTGCAAGAGCTCTTGGATTTGAGGGTGAGCTGAAGTTTATCATTGTTCAATTGGTGAGACTCACAAAAGATGGAAAAGAAGTGAGAATGAGCAAACGCGCAGGAAATGTCGTTTGCATTGATGATCTCATTGAAGAAGTTGGTGTGGATGTAACTCGATTTTTCTTTTTGATGTATAGTGCAGATTCTCATATGGATTTTGATTTGGGACTTGCAAAAGAAAGATCAAACAAGAATCCTGTTTTCTATGTGCAGTATGCTCATGCAAGAATCTCAAGTATCTTGAAGAAATCAGAAATTGGGAGTGGTGTTCTTGATTTATCACTTTTAATTAATGAGAAAGAATTGAATCTTCTCAGAGAGATTGATAGGTTCCCAGAGTTGATTCAAGATATTAGTGAAAATCATGCTGTTCAAAGATTGCCACAATATGCAATTCGATTAGCGGATAAGTTTCATTCGTTCTATAATGAGTGTAAAGTCATTGATGATGAAAATATTGAATTGTCAGTTGCCAGACTTGAACTTGTCAAGGCCACAAAGATCGTTTTGAAAAACACCCTTGAGCTGATTGGGGTGAGTGTTCCAGAAAAAATGTAAAAGTGAGAGGCAGAAATATTTTATTCTTAAATTCCTATATTCATAAATTTATAAATTCAATAAAGAGATGCGCATTGGGATAGACGCGAGGACAATTTTGAGTCCCGAAAAGAGTGATTCAATCGGAAGCGGACACTACACCTATCAGTTGGTGCGACATATTTTAGATTTGGACAAAACGAATGAATACGTTTTGTTTTTTGATCATAGGGTGCGTGACAAAGATGCAAGGAAATTCAAAAGAAATAATGTGAAAGTAGTTTTCTATCCCTTTTCGGATTATAAAAAATACCTTCCAGGAGCATATAGTGAAGTTTTGGGACTAGCTACACTTCAAAAAGAGAATCTGGATTTGCTTCATGTGACCTCTCCTGACAGCAGGATTCCAGTTGGATATCATGGAAAAAAAATAGTAACTTTCAGCGATCTTTCTTTTTTTGGCATTCCTAATTGCTATCCTAGTATGAAAAGAGAGTTTGCAAAGATTGGGAGTAGGTATATGGCACAAAGAGCGGACAAGATTATTGCTATTTCAAACTCTGTTAAAGATGAATTGCAAGGTTTTTTGAATGTTTCTCCAGAAAAGATAGATGTCATTTATGGTGGTTTTGATGAAAGATTCCTTGATTCTTCTGATGCAAAAAAAGAAAGAGTTTTGGGGAAATATGGAGTGAGAGGTAAATATATTTTGTTTTTAGGAACCATTGAGCCAAGCAAAAATGTCACTAGACTCATTCAGGCCTTTGCGAAATTCAAAAAGAGTTTTTTGAAAAAAAATGGAAAAAAGAAAAATTTTGAATACCAATTGATTTTAGCTGGAAAAAAAGGATGGCTTGCAGATGAATATATTCAAATAGCGAGAGATTTTGATGTTATCGATGACATCATCTTGACTGGATATGTTATTGGAGATGAATTGTCAGTACTCTTTAGAAATGCTGATTTTTTTGTTGCTCCTTTTTTGTACGGAAGTTTTGGTGGGGGGGTTTTGGAGGCATTTGCCACAAAAACCCCAGCTATTGTTTCTCGCATTCCTTCCTTTGTTGAAATTGCTGATGATGCAGTAATATTTATTGATCCATTGGACACTGATGGACTTTCAGATGCGATGCTTCAATTGTGTTGTGATAGCAAAAAGAAAAAAGAATTGTCAGAAAAAGGTTTTTCTCAAATAGAAAGATTTAATTGGAAAAAAGCTGCAAAAGAAACAATTGAATTATATGAACGCATGGTGTAGAATATGAAGCAGTTAAATCAAGAAAATAATTTTAAATTTTATGGATAAAAAAATATTAGGAAGTGTTGCTGTTGCAATAATAATTTTAGGAGGAGTGATTTGGTGGAATTCAGGGAATCAAAAAAGTGAACAAAACTCCAAAGAGGAAAAAAGCACTTCTCAAGTGGCAGCACAGGAAAAAAGCCAAGAAGAAATAATTTATTTTTATGGTGATGGATGTCCTCATTGTTCAGATGTGTTAGAGTTTATTGCTGCTAATGACATTGAAAACAAGGTTGATTTCACGAAAAAGGAAGTCTGGAAGAATGCACAGAATAACAAGGAATTATCTGAGGTTGCCAAGAGATGTGGGCTTGATCCAAGGGATATCGGAGTGCCTTTTGTGTCAGCTGGTGGAAGATGCTATATTGGTGGTCCAAGTGTGAAAAACTTTTTCAAAGGCAAAGCTGGGATATAGAAAGGGGAAGGGCTTGCATTTTTTTTGAAAGGGTGCAATAATAGTTTTCGAAGTGGGCTGAAAGAAGTATGTCAGAAAACTTATTTAGAGGGCTTGACACATTTTTAAAACCTGCTAACATGTAATGGTGTCTGTGATTTAGTAATTTTTTTTACTATAAATCTTGATAAAACAACAAAATAAAATCAAATATAAAAACGGGTGAGCTTCACAGTATAAAATTTTTACTGGGGGAAGATTCTCGTCTATCTGGCGAGTTTTTGTTTTGTTTGAAAATTGATTGTGCTGGAATTATTTTATTCAGAGAGTGAATGAAAAAATTTCCGCAGAATAGGAACCTTGAAAACTGAATACTGTTATTATTGAAACTAGGCATTGCGGAAAGATGCGTAGAGGTAGATAATAATAGATTATGTAGGTAGTTACAGTTTTAATCGTAGATGATTACAAACTGTTAACTTCGCTCTCTTAGAAACAGCTTTGCTGAATCTGAGAGAGTAAAAGCAATTAAAAAAGGTTTACTCAAAGCACATAGTGGATGCCTAGACTGAAGTAAGCGAAGAAGGACGTAGCAGGCTGCGATAAGCCTCGGGGAACTGTCAAGCAAGTTTTGATCCGAGGATTTCCGAATGGGGCAACCCCTTCGATCTTGTATCGAAGATTATTATCTGAATACATAGGATAATTAAAGCGCACCCTGGGAATTGAAACATCTTAGTACCAGGAGGAACATAAATCAATAGAGATTCCGTCAGTAGTGGCGAGCGAAAGCGGAATAGCCTAAACCCAATCTTCGGATTGGGGGTTGCGAGGTATTCTTACTCGTTTGATCGGGTTTGATTACATTTTTTTAGTGGAATAATTTTGGAAAGAAAAGCCATAGAGGGTAACAGCCCCGTACACGAAAAAAAGATGTAGTCATTGTGAATATCCTCAAGTAGGGCGGGACCGGAGAAATCCCGTTTGAATCTGGGAGCACTAACTTCCAAGGCTAAATATTACTTCAGATCGATAGTGAACTAGTACCGTGAGGGAAAGGTGAAAAGCATCCCGTTAAGGGAGATGAAATAGTATCTGAAACTATGTGTTAACAAAGAGTCAGAGCCGTAATTTATTACGGTGATGGCGTACTTTTTGCAGAACGGGCCAACGAGTTAGTTTTATACGGCTTGCATAAGCTACTTTGTAGAATATGCACAGTGAAAGCGAGGCTTAACCGCCGAATTTGTCGTATGGACTAGACCCGAAACCGGGCGAGCTACATATGAGCAGGGTGAACCCCAAGTAACATTGGGGGGAGGCCCGAACCCACTGATCGTGCAATATCAGGGGATGACTTGTGTGTAGAGGAGAAATTCCAATCGAGCTCGGAAATAGCTGGTTCTCTCCGAAATAGCTTGAGGGCTAGCGTCTGGCAAATGAGCATGGGAGGTAGAGCTACTGAATGAGTATCCGCGGTTCGCCGTAGGCCACTCAATCAAACTCCGAATTCCTATGTTTCTTATCCAGGCAGTCAGAAATCCGGCGCTAAGGTCGGATCTCAAAAGGGCAACAGCCCAGATCATAATCTAAGGTCCCCAAATCCATATTAAGTGGGAAAGGAAGTGAAATTTCTCAGACACCTAGTAGGTTGGCTTAGAAGCAGCCATCCTTTAAAGAGTGCGTAATAGCTCACTAGCTTAGAGATTTTGCGCCGAAAATGTAACGGGGCTAAATATGGTACCGAAGATATGAACTATTTAATCTTTCGAGATTAGATATTGGTAGGAGAGCGTTCCTTGTGCAGCGAAGCCAAAGATGTGAGTCATGGTGGAGCGCAGGGAAGTGAGAATGTTGGCATGAGTAACCGCAATGTGAGTGAGATTCTCACACCCCGAAAGTCTAAGGTTTCCTGGGCAATGGCAATCATCCCAGGGTTAGTCGGTCCTAAGGCGAGGCTGAAAGGCGTAGTCGATGGACAGCTGGTTAATATTCCAGCACTATAATAATATTCGATGGAGTGACGTATTCTTGTAACTTTTGCACCTTATTGGATTGGTGTAGGGATACTGAGGATGCTAGGCAGGCAAATCCGTCTAGCAATAATCCAAGGTATTTCTGGACTTCCGTCTTCGGATGGAATAACAAAAGTGAGCAGGGTACCAGGAAAAGCTTCTAAGGTTCGTATTATTATATCCGTACCGTAAACCGACACAGGTAGACAGGGCGAGTAGCCCAAGGGGAATGGGAGAACCTTCGTTAAGGAACTCGGCAAAAAATCTAGATGTAAGTTCGCGAGATATCTTCCCAACTCTTTGCTTGCAAAGGGCTGGGCGCAGCTAAAGAATTCCAAGCGACTGTTTATCAAAAACACAGGTCTCTGCAAACTCGTAAGAGGATGTATAGGGGCTGACGCCTGACCAGTGCTGGAACGTTAACGGGAGCGGTGCAAGCCAATCCCCGAAGCGCCAGTGAACGTCGGCGATAACTATAATCGTCCTAAGGTAGCGAAATTCCTTGTCGGGTAAATTCCGACCCGCATGAAAGGCGTAACGACTTGGAAACTGTCTCAACGAAGGACCCAGTGAAATTGCAATGGGGGTAAAGATGCCCCCTACCTACGGCAAGACGAAAAGACCCCGTGGAGCTTTACTACAGCTTGGTATTGAATTGAGGTTTTAGTTGCCCAGTATAGGTGGGAGACTTTGAAGTGCTGATTCTGGTTGGCATGGAGTCACCAATGGAATACCACCCTGCTATTATTTCAATTCTAACCTCGGACCGTTATTTGGATTTTTAAGACATTAAATTGTCAAACGAATCAAAATTTGGATTCCGAAGAAAGTTGTTAGAGCTCATTAAAAATGGTCTTAACGTCAATAAAATGCAAACATAAACTGTTATTTATGTGAGTGTTTTTGAGATGTTTAAGTATCATTTGCGGTGGGGGTATAAAATTATTTTTTATACTATAACAACTTATCTTGAATCTAAATTTGATCGTAAGAGTCTAAATACCGGTCCGGGAACAGTGCCTGGTGGGTAGTTTGACTGGGGCGGTCGCCTCCTAAATAGCAACGGAGGCGCTTACAAAGGTTGGCTAGGTCCGGATGGAAATCGGATTGATAGTGCAAAAGCATAAGCCAGCTTTACTGAAAGACCTATAAGTCGCTCAGTTACGAAAGTAGAATTTAGTGAACCGACCATCACTTGTAGGAGTGTGGAAGATCATCAGATAAAAGTTACCCCGGGGATAACAGGCTAATAGTGCCCAAGAGTTCATATCGACGGCACTGTTTGGCACCTCGATGTCGGCTCATCTCATCCTGGGGCTGGAGAAGGTCCCAAGGGTTTGGCTGTTCGCCAATTAAAGAGGTACGCGAGCTGGGTTCAAACCGTCGTGAGACAGGTTGGTCTCTATCTGCCGTAGGCGTCGTTGCTTGAAAGGAGTCTTTCCTAGTACGAGAGGACCGGAAAGAACAAACCTCTGGTGTATCGGCTGTTCCGCCAGGAGCACTGTCGAGTAGCTAAGTTTGGAAAGGATAACCGTTGAAAGCATCTAAACGGGAAGCCTCCCTTAAGATAAGGCAACTTTCTAGCTTGCTAGAAATGATTTCCTAGAAGAAGACTAGGTTGATAGGCTTCAGGTATAAGCCCTGTGAGGGGTTAAGCCAAGAAGTACTAATAAGTCACAAAACCTTTTTTGTTCAATTGCTGGCTTTACAATGACTATGTTCTCATGGTTATTGTAAAGTCGAGTTAACAGTTTGTAGTTATTTAACTACTGTCATACATAATCTAATTTTGAATTTATAGTTCTCGGTGCTTCTAGCAATGGAGGTACACCTGTTTTCCATATCGAACACAGAAGTTAAGCCCATTAGCGCCGATGATACCTAGCACCTATTCTTTGAGACTGCATTTTTTGCAGCTTCAAAAAGACACCTATCGAAGAATTGGTGCTGGGGAAAGTAGGTCAGTGCCGAGTACCATGAATTCAAAATCGAAAGAAAAAAATAGCCTGCTCTGGCTATTTTTTTTGTTTTCTTATAAAATGTATTTACGGGTAATAATAAATTTTTAAAACATAATGAATAGGGATTTTAAGCGGATAATAATAATATTGATTTATTTGTTTATTTTAGGGGTTATTGTAGGTGGTTTGTACTCAATATTCAAAGAAAAACCAACTTGCTTTGATGGTATATTGAATCAAAATGAACAAAAAATAGACTGTGGAGGAGTGTGCGCACCATGTGAAAAGGAAATAGTTGTCAGTGATATCGAGATTGTCAGTGCAGACATAATAGATGGAGGAAATGGTAAAATAGATATTTTAGTAAAACTAAGAAATCCAAATAATAATTTCGGGAGCTCTGGATTTAGATATAATATTGCATTAAAAGATGCTAATAATGACACCCTGGAAGAGCGTAGCGGGAAGAGTTATATTCTCCCAATGGAAACAAAATATGTCATAGAAACTAATTTTGAGCCAAATAAGAGGCCTTCCGAGGTTATTGTTCAGTTAAGTGGGAATAATTGGAAAGAATTGAATATTTTTGAAGAACCAGAACTTAATATTTTTAACAAGGAATATTATCCTGTTAATGATAATGAAAAAAGCGCCGTATATGGACTTTTGAAAAATGAAAGTAGATTTGATTTTGGTGAAATTGATTTAAATGTTATTTTGAGAGATTCAAAGGGAAAGCCTGTTGCAGTGAATAAAACCGTGATATCAAACCTATTTGCACAACAAGAGAGAGATTTCAAACTAATTTGGCCATATAATCTCGGACTTGATGTTATGGAGGTGGAGATCGAAGCGGAAACTAATGTTTTTGATTCTCAAAACTATGTCAAGGAATATCAAACTGGGCAAAAATTTCAAGAATTTTAATTGAAAATTTATATTTAAATTTATGCAAATTAAAAACTACAATGTATATTTCTTCATTTTGGTGTTGACCGGAATTAGTTTGTTGGTTTTTTTGATACTTAAGCCATTTTTGTCATCTATATTAGTGGCTGCAATATTGGCAATAACGTTCCATCGCTCTTATAAATTTTTCCTTAAATGGACTAAAAACAGTTCATCCCTTAGCTCTTTTTTGACATGTATTATGATTTTAATAATCATAATTCTTCCAGTGGTAGTGGTTTTTAATTTATTAGTGAATGAAACAAGTTATTTGTATCAAGAAATATCAAGAGATGAAAATTTCTATCAAAGAAATGTGAATCATGCAATTGACAGTGTTGCTAGTATTCCAATTATGCAGTCATTTGATTTGGATAATGTTATAAACGAGTGGAAAATCAGCCAGTCTGCGCAAAAAATCAGCCAAGGATTTATTTTTGTGATTCAAAAGGCATATCAAAATATAATAAGTTTTGCTATTTGGATGTTTGTGATGTTATTTTCTTTGTATTATTTTTTTATTGAAGGCAGTGATATTCTTCGAAGAGTGATGTATTTGAGTCCGCTTCGGGATGAACATGAGAAAAAGTTGTCTGAAAAATTTGTTTCAATGACCAAAGCAACGTTGAAAGGGACCGTTGTTGTTGGAACAATTCAAGGTGTTTTAGGTGGAATCATGTTTGCCATTGCAGGTGTTCCATCGTTTATCATGTGGGGAGTGATTATGATAATTTTTTCAATAATTCCTGCTATTGGATCTGGGATTATTTGGGCGCCAGCAGGGATTATTATGCTCATTTCAGGAAAAGTATGGCAAGGGGTGTTCATTCTTTCTTTTGGAGGTATTTTCATTTCGTTTATTGACAATATTCTTCGTCCGAAATTAGTAGGCGGGGATACCGAAATGCATCCTTTGCTGGTGTTTTTCGCAACACTTGGGGGCCTTATTGCATTTGGAATTATTGGATTTGTGATTGGTCCTGTTATTATGGCACTTTTCTTGACACTTTGGGACATCTATGGGGTGGAATTCAAGAGTCAATTGAAAAAATTTAACAAGTAGGAAGAAATTTTTGCAATAAAGATGGAAATATTGGAGTTTTATCAAAATCTTCCCAATGTCATTGATCCAATCATTTTTAGGGTTGGTTTTTTTTCGATGCGATGGTATTCTTTGATGTATATTATCGCATTTTTGGTGGTGTATTATCTGGCTCTCTGGAGGCTCAAAAGGGGGGAGTTGAGTGATTTTTCACAAGATGTTGATGAAAAAAATGGTGATTTTTTGAGTAATAAAGTTCTTGATTTGTTGACCTGTATTTTTTTTGGGATTATTGTTGGAGGTCGATTGGGGTATGTTTTTTTCTATGACCTGCAATATTTTTTGAATCATCCTGTGGAGATAATTTCTCCAATTAGCGCCACTGGAGAGTTTGTGGGGTTATATGGAATGAGTTTTCATGGTGGAATTATTGGTTTTGTGTCGTCTCTCATGTTTTTTGCAAAGAAAAATAGGATTAATTTTTGGAAAATAGCGGATTTCTTGGTTGCAATCATTCCTGCTGGATATTTTTTTGGAAGAATTGGAAATTTTTTGAATCATGAATTGTATGGTCGAGTTACACAAGTTTTTTTTGGGATGAAATTTGATGAAAGTGGGCTATTGAGGCATCCTTCGCAGCTCTATGAAGCCTTTTTCGAGGGATGGGTGCTTTTTTTTGTGTTGTGGAAATTTAGAAATTATTGGAAGAAATTCCCAGGTGTTTTAAGTGGAATGTATGTTTGTGGATATGGAATTTTCAGATTTTTTTTGGAATTTTTCAGAAAACCTGATGATCAGATTGGAATGATTTTTCATATTTTAACGATGGGTCAAATTCTTTCCATCGGGATGATTTTTTTTGGAATTTTAATTATATTTTTTAGGGTCAAAAAATAAGAAAAAAAGTATTAAAATAGTTATTTAAAAATAGTCTGAAAAAACTATTTTTTTTGTTATAAAATAAATGAACTTAAGCTTTTATTTAAATAAAATAAACTTGTAAAATTATTAAAAAAAAGGTATAATTATGTTAGTATGTGGAGTATTGCAATTTAAGAAAATTTCAGATTAATTTCATGTAAGAAATGATGTGATTAATGGCTCAACTAAGCCACAAATCGGTTATCTTAAAATGATTGATGAAAATGAAAAAAAGCATATGAATGTGCCTCGAAAAAAGCTGATGGTTTTTTTTGGTTTTTTCTTTTTCCTGTGGATAACTTTCGGAACATTTTCTTGGGTCAAAAATGGAAATGAAAACATCTTTTTTGATGAAAAAAGTGATTGGAGTGAAGAAGGTGTTTTGGGAGAACGAACTGAAAATTCCAAGTCAAGAATTATTGCTCAAGCAAATCCAGAAGAAGTAGGTGATGTTGATGAAAACAATGCGGATGGAAATGTGGATACAGAAGTGGATTCACTGAAAAGTGAGAGTTACAACGTGAGTCAAATCAGATTTGGTACAGCGGTGGCAATCGACAGTGGGTCATTGGGAAGTGTTCCACTTGAGGTAAGCGGGATAAGTGGGGAGGTGTTGATTTCTGGTGAAGATGAAACCCCAAGATTTCTTGTTGCATGGAAAACAAGCAAAGATGCAAAGTGTGAGGTGACTTATTCAAAGGGTGATGGAGATGAAACGGAGACTTATCGAGAAGATGCATATGGAATAAATCACGCAGCACTGCTCTCAGACATCGAGTTATCAACAATTTATGCATATAACATCAAGGCAAGAGACAGGTGGGGGAATGAGGTGGCATCGGAATATTTCAGTGTATACACTGGGGATAAGTCAGAATCAATTTTCGACCTCATCATTTCAGCCATAGAAAACACATTCGGATGGGCCATGAAAAAATAGGAAACATAAAAAGACAGTGAAAACAAAAGTTTAATTCAAAAAATGTTTAACAATAAAAACAAAAACAAAATA
>JAOUHN010000006.1 GCA_029865125.1 Candidatus Moraniibacteriota bacterium | reverse complement strand
TCCCCCCCCCTTTTTTTTCCTCGAGGGGAGGATTGAGGAAAGGTTTTGTTTAAAATTTAAAAAACCTCCGTCCTATGTCATCCTGAACTTGTTTCAGGATCCCGAGCGGTCGGCACTAATCTTATAAGGTTTCTTTATTTTAAATTATATATTCAGATTATATTAAGTTTGAATAGTCTAATTTTGGGATCCTGAAACAAGTTCAGGATGACAAGCACCGCTAGGCAAAAACTCACCCAAAATAAAAACCCCAACCGCAACATGCCTCCTAACTCATGTTATTGCGATTGGGATTTTGAACTGGATGGGAAAATTTATAAAAAATTCAATTTTTTATTATTTCCAAAATGCGCTAAAATCAGTTCCGGGCGGATAAGGCGGCTGACCAAAAAGATTAACCCATCTCTCACCCTTGCCAAGTATAATATTAATTGGGATTCCTGCTTTACACAAGGGACAATTCTCTGGCTTGTGCTGAGGCATCGGAGTAACCATCAATGGATGAAATGATAGGATTCCTAATGAAGAAGCGGTTTGACCACCTCGCTCCATAAGGCACATTGCAGCCAGAACTGAGTCATTGCCTAATTTCTTCCTACAAAGACTTGCAACTTCCCTTATTGTTGTCCCAGCATTAACGATATCTTCAACAATAATGATTTTCTTACCCCGATACTCAGCAAGTAATTTTTCAGGAAAATGATGAGTTTTCTTCCCATCAGGAAGAGTTTTTAACTCAGTTCTAGCCGGGAAAAACCGTGCCGCCCCATCAAAGTATCTTTGAAGCTTACTTGCCACTGTCAACGCATATGGAATGGCCCCCATTGCTGGACCCAAGACTCCAATTTCTCCCCCATAAGGAATGATTTGCTCCACCCTACAGAAATTAAATGCCATTTTCTCCAGAAGTGCCACCATCTCAATGGCATTCAGCCGCACTAAATGCTCTTTGTTTAGATATTTGTCACCATGTTGTCCGGACTTATAAATCAGATGATCATTGCTCACTAAAACTCCGGCTCTCTGGATCAATGCTTTCTCATCGATGTCAACCATTAGATTTCCTCCAATTTCAAACCTATTAATCTGTAAAACAACAAAAAAACGCTTGCCAATAGGATAGCAAGCGCTAGTGGATTAGTCAATGAAAATCATGGAACATACAACACATAGCATGTAACATGAGAAAGGAATTCATGTTCTATGTTACGTGCTATGTGTTCTATGTTATGTGTTCTATGTTACGTGTTCCATGCTTTATGCTCCATGTTATATGTTTTATGCTATGTGTTCTATGTTCCATGTTCTATGATCCACGCTACATGTACGTCCTCCCTTTCAACTCATCTGGAAAATATTCCTGGTCAGCGCTGTCCTCTTTTGGGGTGTATTTGTATCCTTTGCCATATCCCAAATCTTTCATGAGTTTTGTGGGAGCATTTCTGATGTGGAGAGGGACATCGAGGTTCCCGTGTTTTTTCACATCTGCTTGCGCTTGAGTGTATGCGTCATAGGCAGCCACACTTTTTGGAGATTTGGCGAGATAGATCGCACAATGCGCAAGATGAACCCCGCATTCCGGCATTCCAAGCTTCTGACACGCTTCAAAAACAGAATTGGCCAAGAGAAGAGCAGTGTTGTTGGCAAGTCCAATGTCTTCTGACGCAAAACGAACAAACCTTCTGGCAATATAGATCGGGTCTTCCCCACCTTCAAGCATTCGAACTGTCCAATACACCGCCGCACTTGCATCTCCTCCTCGCATGGATTTGTGAAGTGCAGAGATGATGTTGAAATGTTCATCTCCGTTTCTGTCATACACAAGATTAGTTTTTTGAAAAACTTCCAAAATTATTTCTTTGGTAATCTTTTTCCCAATACTCGTGCAAATTTCAAGTGCATTGAGCGCAATTCGAGCGTCTCCATTGGAAAGATCTGCGATTCTTTCAAGGTCTTTCTTTTCAATCTTAATCTTTTCTTTTTTGAGTCCCTTTTCTGATTCAAGAGCTCGCTCAAGCATTTTTGCAATGTCCCCCACCGAAAGATTTTTCAAAACAAAAACTCTTGCCCTTGAAAGAAGCGCGCTGTTCACTTCAAAGCTTGGATTTTCTGTTGTAGCCCCGATGAGAATAATTCCTCCCCTTTCAACATGTGGAAGCAATCTGTCCTGTTGAGCCTTGTTCCATCTGTGAATCTCATCAATGAAAAGAATAGTTCTTTTTCCTGCCTGCTTGTTCTTCTCAGCCACATCAACAATTTCTCGAAGTCTCTTCACTCCACTGTCCACTGCGCTCATTTCAATGAAATCAGAGTTTGTTTCCTCAGCAATGATTGAAGCCAGAGTAGTTTTTCCTGTTCCCGGAGGACCCCAAAAAATCATTGAAAAAACATTGTCATTTTCAATGGCTCGCCTCAAATATGCCCCGTCACCAACAAGTTGATCCTGACCAAAAAACTCACTCAGCTTCTTCGGTCTCATCCTGCTAGCCAAAGGAGAAAAATTTTCTTGATTGTTTTTCATATTCTCAATTCTCTATCACAAATCTCAACTCTTACTAGTGATATTGTAACACTAAAATCATGAATCACATAACACAGAACATGAATCATGAAACACAAAACATGAATCACATAACATGAAACATAGAACATGAAACATGAAGCAAAAATGCAAAACATATAACAAACACTCAAAAAAATTGCTCTGCCATCACTCCAATATATCGATATATTGGAGTGGCATCAAAAGTTATAAAAAATAAGAAATAAAAAACAGGCCGCTGAGAGTTACCTTTTTCAAGGTTTTCTCAGTGGCCCAATCGATCTAGAGTGATCAGGAAAGTCCCATCAGACAAGGACAATTTCCCTCTCCCTCTATTACTTCTTGAAGTGTTGGGAGTTTCTTGACCTCCGAAAAAAGCTCCGCAAGAAAAAACTCAACAAAACTCTCTCTTTCCTCCACAGTCCAATTGACCGCATCTGTCAAACGCCTGACATATGTGGCCCAGATTGATATGTAGCGGCTGTTGCCAGAACTACCTTCGATAAAATGTTCTGACAAATATAGTCTTATCGTTTCTCTCTCGTATTGCGTTATCGGATAACGCCTCGTTTGATCTGCTATCCTGGTTATCTCAGCAAGATTTTTCGCTAATTTTTGAATACTTTCTTGACTTTGTTTCATTGCTCTTTTCCTCCCTTTGACATTTCGCTAACATCTTTCATGAATTTTCTAGTTTCATGCAAGCCCACTCCAGAAATAACTTTCAAATCATAATCAATTGTATCCTCCCTCAAGTCAAAAATGGTATACACTCTTTTTATTTCTGACCACATCAGATCCCACATTATTCGATCGTTAACATAGATCATAATGGCAACATTTCCATCTTCCGAACATTCAACTCCTAACTTCTCCGAAACTTCTTGAGCGAGAAAAGTATCAATGTCTTCCGATAAAAAAAGAATGTCACCATCACAAATATGCTGTGAAATATTTTCCGCAAAGAAAGTTATCATTGCATGATTCATTCCGGGTTTCTTCAGCTGGTCTTCAATAACAATGCCTTCAAAGGTTATTGCGTCAAAAACACAATGAAACAGAATTAATACATCGTTGATTTTTTCTTTTGGAATCCAGGATGCATCATAAACAATGCGAACATCTGCTTTTATTTCCATTTTTTTCTTAACAAGCAAAACAACTTGATTTAATATTTCTTCTTCTTTTTCAAGTCCATGCTTTGAAAGATAAGCAAATATTTCACTTGCTAGTGATAATATTTTGTGTTCAATATTCATATCTCCCTCCTCGTTTAAAGGAACATACCTTTTCTCTCAGGTCTAAAAATTACCAATTTTGACACTTTTTGTCAAACAAAAACACTACTATATGTAGTTGTATAGTAGTGTTTTTTTTGATGATTTTCACAATAACCACTGCCTAGAATTTTTCAACTTCTTTGAGAAATTCCTTCAGAAGGTCTTTTTCAGGAACTTTTCTCAAAATCTCTCCTTTTTTCACAATAAGTCCAACGTTTTTTCCTCCTACAATGGCCAAATCCGCTTCTCTGGCTTCTCCGGGACCGTTGACAACACATCCCATCACCGCCACTCTCATTTCCTTGTCCACTCCTTCTAATGCCTTTTCAACCTTTTTTGCAAGAGAAATCAAATCAATTTCAGTTCTTCCGCAAGTTGGGCAACTGGTGATTGAAATTCCTCTTTTTCTGAGACCCAAAGATTTCAAAATTTCAAATGCCACTCGAATTTCTTCAACAGGATCTGCAGTGAGAGAAACCCTGAGCGTGTCTCCAATTCCGTCATACAAAAGAATCCCGAGTCCCACAGATGACATCACTGTCCCTCTGAAGGATGTTCCAGCCTCAGTAACCCCAATGTGCAAAGGATAGTTCACTTTTTTTGAAAGAAGTCGATATGCCTCCACAGTTCTTTCAATATCAGCGGCTTTCAGAGAAATGGCAATGTTTTTGAAATTGTGACTCTCAAGAATTTTGATGTGCTTCATGGCACTTTCAACCATCCCTTTGGCGGTCACTTTCCCTTTGTATTTTTTCAAAATATCTTTTTCAAGTGACCCAGCATTCACTCCAATTCGAATTGGAATTTTTTTCTTTTTGCATTCTTTCACAAGCATGGCCACTTTTTCCTCACTACCAATGTTTCCCGGGTTGATTCGAAGCTTGTCAATTCCTTGGCGAATTGCCTCCATAGCTAAATCAGCTGAAAAATGAATGTCCGCCACAAGCGGAATGCTAATTTGCTTCTTGATCGCTCCAATAGCCTTAGCAGCCTCAATGTCCGGAACAGCAATTCGAATGATTTCACATCCAGCCTGAGTGAGCTCTTTGATTTGAGCCACGGTAGCTTTGACGTCTCTTGTGTCAGTGTTACACATTGACTGAACAGCAACAGGAGCATTTCCTCCAATGTAAACATTCCCTATTTTAATCTTTTTTGTCTTTTTTCGTTTTATCATAAATATATGAATTACAAATTATTTCCAAATATTTTTTCCATCCTAAATTCTCATCTCTCACATCTCAAATCTAATCTAAATTTCCCTGCTCGCCATATAATCTGCAATTCCTATGAGAAATTCTTTCGTTTCTGAATTAATATTAGATTTTTCAATTTCTTTTTTGCCTTCTTCAATATATCTCAATGCTAGATCTTTAGCGTATTTCAAAGAGCCGGTTTCGAGAATTGCATTTTTGAACTCCAAAATTTCATCCTCACTCAGCCCCTTTTTCCCTAAAATATTATTAATCGATTTTTTTTGTTTGCTACTCGCATTTTCCAAGGCTTTCACAACCAAAATTGTTTGCTTTCCT
Organism: Candidatus Moraniibacteriota bacterium; assembly: GCA_029865125.1. Classification (GTDB taxonomy): domain Bacteria; phylum Patescibacteriota; class Minisyncoccia; order Moranbacterales; family UBA9337; genus JAOUHN01. The sequence continues at coordinate 26,773 of JAOUHN010000006.1, read as the reverse complement.
TCTTCAATGTCTGATCCAACAGGTTTTCCGATCTTTTCCTCTTTTCCAAAAATTCCCAAAATGTCATCCTGGATTTGAAAAGCTACCCCAAGAGGAATTGAAATTTTACTCAAATCATTCAAAATTTTCTCATCAGCTCCTGCAAGAATTGCTCCGGTTTGAAGCGGGCCTTCCACAGTATATTTTGCGGTTTTATTTACATACACATCTAAAACCTCTTTTTCCGTGGCTTTTCCTTTAAACTCAATTACCACATCTTGTGACTCTCCTACAATAGTCATTGCAACCACATTTTGCAAATTTTCCAGAGATTTTAAAATTACATCGGCATCAAATCCGGATTTATACAATGAAATATTCCCCAACGCATGCAACATGTCTCCCGCTATAATGGCAATAGAGTTTCCGAAATGACGTGAATTTTTATTTTTTTGCAACATTTTTCCTATTTGAAAATATTTTTCATGTGTCGTAACTACACCATGTCTTTTTTCATCTCTATCAATAATATCATCATGAATAAGCAAAAAGAAATGAAGGAGTTCCACACTCACTGCTGCTTTCAAAATTCGTTCGTCATTTTTGTTTCCTCCTGCAGCAATAAATCCTTGACACATCAATGCGGGCCTCAATCTTTTGCCCCCTGACATTGTAATTTTTTTTGCATGTTCTAGTATTCCTGTAACAAATTTATCTTTTTTTACTAACTCTTTTATTTCTGCCTCTAAAAACTTTTCTATTTCTGGATCAATTTTTTTCTTGAAATCTTTTAATTCTTTTTTAATATCCATAAACTTCTATAGTGATAATGATTATTCTGTTTCTACATTTTCTTCTTTGGGCTCTTCATTGAAATACCATTGATATACTTCTTTTGTTACAGGAACAGCATTATAGCTATTCTCACTATCTTGTCCCTCTATCAAAACCACTAAGACTATCTCCGGGTTATCATATGGGGCATAGGAAACAAACCACCCAAACGTCTTACTCTCATTTCCATATTGCGCTGTCCCGGTTTTTCCTGCGACCTTCACTTTCAACTCATTTAGCAACTGAGCTGTTCCCTCTGTTACAGTCATTCTCATCCCTTCTTGTACTACTTTTAGTATGCTTTTGTCAATTATGTTTTCTCTTTTTATTATTGGCTTATTATTCAAGGTTTTTCCATCAAATGATCTCACTTGCGAAACAATTCTTGGTTGATATAGCGTTCCATCATTAGCAATTGCGCAAATATAGTTGGCTAACTGAATTGGAGTTGTTGTAATATATCCCTGTCCAATTGCAGCGTGATAACTGTTACCTTTATACCATTTTTCACCTGTTTCTTCCAGCTTCCACTGTTCATCTGGAATAAATCCTGTTTCTTCATTTGAAATATCAATTCCTGTTTTTTCACCAAGTCCGAACATTTCCTCATATTTTTTCATTCGAGACATTCCTAATCCTTCAATTCCTCCATATCCTCCCCCGATAGAATAGAAAAAAACATCGCTTGAAACAGCAATAGCCCTTCTGACATCTGTGATACCATGAATTTTCCAATCACCAAAATAGTACTCACCTACTGCAATTCCTCCCTTACTTTCAATTTGAGTGCGGTTAGTGATGACTCCTTCTTTTAGTGCAGCAGCAGCAATTAGTGGCTTAATTGTTGACCCTGGAGGATATTCTCCTAGAACTACACGGTTAAACATTGGTTTTAATGGATCATTTATGATTCTTTCATAATTCTCCACTGATATCCCCCCGGAAAACAAATTATTATCAAAACTCGGAATACTTACCAGTGCTAAAACCTCTCCATTTCGAGGATCCATAGCAACTGCGCTTGCTACTTTCAAATCTTCTTTTTCCAAAATTGATGTTAAGCTGTCAAATATTCTTTTCTGAAGCTCAGAATTAATATTTAACATTAATTCATTACCAGGAATTGGAGAAATGATTTCCAATTCTTTTTTGAATCTTCCCATAGAATCTACTTCGATTTTTCTTGCTCCATATTGACCACGCAAATATTTTTCATATGACTTTTCAATTCCTTGTTTTCCGATAGAATCTGTCATGAGATATCCCGGATTGCTTGCAAGCTCTTCTGGCTTAATTTTTCCTTCATATCCCAAAATGTGTGAAAAAATTATGCTATCCACATAACTTCGAATTGCTGTCTTTTCAATAAACACACTGGGGAAATTATTCAATTTTTCAGCCACTAAAATCGCTTGATCTTGAGTGATATTTTCAAACAAAAGCACTGATTTTTTTGCTTTTTCCTTTATTAAAAGTAGCTTTTTCTCAACTTCATTTTTATCTTCTTGTAAAATATTCGCTATCAATTCCGAAATTTTTGCTATTTCATTGGCATCATCACTAAAATTATTTGGATTAATCGCCAAATCTAAGCTAGGAATATTATATACTAACGCATTGCCAAATCTGTCATAAATTTTTCCGCGTGGCGCTCTAATGAGAATATTTCTTGTCTTGTTGCTCTGCGAAAGATCTCGATAATACCCTCCTTTAATAACACTCAGATAGAAAACTCGACTGATCATAATCACAAGCATTAACAGACAAGAATACCAAAAAACATCCAATAGCTTTTTGTTGAATGGATATTCAACTCTGCCCAGATATTCTTCATCACTTTCAAAACTCATATCCTCTAATTCCAAGCAACTGTCGTCATTTTTTATGAAATATTTTTTCTCTCTTGAAAACATACTCTTTAATATTCAATATTTTTCTTACGGTAAAACGTCGCTTCTTTTTCAAATTTCTTCACAATTCCATAAGACAAATATAAAACCACGGTATTTATGGCACACTGAAAAATAATCGATTTCAAAAAAAACAAAAAGTTATTTTTCAGTTGAATCAAATTAATCAAAACTATTCTATTTTCTGGCCAAACTATTTCCATTAGCGTATACAACGTGGTAATTCCAATGGCCAAAACAAAAAAAGCAAATATTTTCAAACCACCCTGTCGCTCGATGACTAAAAAATGCAAGACCAAGTTTACTAAATAAGCTCCTAAAATAAAAATTAAAATGTTTTTTCCTAAAAACGAAAACGTGAATAAATCTGAAAATATACCGAAAATTATTATCCATGTCCAACTTCCTTTGATTCCTAAAATGATAATATAAGCCACAATAAACATAAATACTACATTGGGGGTCGCAAAATCAGGAAAAACAAAATTCACAAAAGAATACTGAAATATCGTAACAAGGGCAATAATGCTAATCCTAAGGATATTCAAAATCATTTACGTAAAAGTTAATTTCCCAACACAACAGAAACAAATTTAATCCTAGACAAATCAACTGGGGAGGTTATTACAGCTTGCTGAAAGAGATAGTCACTTGAAGATCTAATTTCGTTAATTTTCCCTATCAGAAAACCTTCGGGAGCATCGCTCATACTAGAAGTTACTACCTTATCTCCAACTTTCAAGCTACTCGTTTCTAAAACCATATCCAATATCAATCCAATTCCATATTCTCCTTTGACAATACCTTTCGCGTTTGTTTCTATGGTCAAAGCACTGACAGCACTGCTTGTGTTTGTAAGCAATTTTACTCTGGAGCTATTGGGCAACACTTCAAAAACCTTCCCCACCATTACTTTATTTAACACCACGACTGTCATGCCTTCTTTAATTCCATAATTTGCGCCTTTGTTGATCACCACCCAATCATTTAGCCCTTGAACTCCCCTACTAATCACTTCGGCATTTTCCAACTTAAACTCACTTTTTGGCAACAGCTCCAACTGCCTTCTTAAGGATTCATTTTCTTCACTTAATATTTTCAATTGAACGTTTTGAGCAGTCAATTCAGAATTTTGCATAGACAATTCCTCGTTATCGCTTTTCAAAGAACCTATTGAAAATATAGTAGACACTATTGAATGAACTTTATCTGCAGAAACCTGAAATGTTTTCTCAAAAAAATAACTAATCTTGAAAACTGGCTCACGCACTTTGTCAAAAAAATTACGGGGATTCAAAAAAACAAGCAACCCTAAAATTGCTATTATAAAGATAAATTTTATTATTTTTTTTGAAAAAAGATTACTATGCATATTCAAAAATCAATCTTATCGGAAAGGCTTTTCATTGTATTGGCTATCAATAAGAACTTCTTTCAAATTTTCAAGATCATTAAGAACCAAACCAGTTCCTCGAACCACTGCAGTTAAAGGATCTTCCATCATTCTCACTGGCATATCAGTTTGATTTGCAATCGCTTTGTCCAATCCCCTGACAAGACTTCCTCCTCCTGCAAGAATAATTCCTCTTTGCATAATATCAGAAATAAGTTCAGGTGGAGTTTCTTCAATAATTGTCTTAATGTTGTTTATTATAATTCTTATTGATCTTGAAAGTGCTTCGCGAACATCCTCATCATTAATTTTAACCTCTCTCGGAAGACCACTAACCAAGTCTCTTCCTCGAACGGACATTTTCAATGGCTTTTCTTGGGGGTGTGCGCTCCCAATAGCAATTTTGACTTCCTCGGCTGTTTTTTCTCCTACAAGTAAATTGAATTCATCACGACAATATCGAATAATATCCTCATTCATTTCATCTCCAGCGATTCGAAGACTTTTTGCAGCCACAACTCCTCCAAGAGAAATCACGGCAATTTCTGAAGTTCCACCTCCGATATCAACAATCATATTTCCAGAAGCATCAGTAACAGGAAGTCTCGCGCCAATAGCAGCTGCCATTGGTTCATCAATAACATACGCTTCTCTGGCTCCAGCATTCATCGTTGCTTCAATCACAGCTCTTTTTTCAACCTCAGTCACACCTGAAGGAATTCCAACCAAAACTCTTGGCCTAGGGATCAAAGAAAAAGATTCTTTGTGAACCTTATCAATAAAATATTTCAACATTTGTTCCGTCACATCAAAGTCGCTAACCACTCCATCAACCAAAGGACGAATTGCCACGATGTGTCCCGGGGTTTTTCCAACCATTTTCTTCGCTTCTTTTCCAATTGCCAAAACCTGATTGGTTCTTCTGTTAATTGCAACAACAGAGGGTTCATTGATCATGATCCCCTTTCCTTTGACATATACTAATGTATTTGCTGTTCCAAGATCAATTCCAATATCTTTTGAAAGATGTCCAAATATTTTTCCTGTTATATTTCTGTATAAATTTTTTATTTTTTTCATCATATTTCTTTTTTTTCAAAACATTCCAACGGACAAACAACTATTCTTTATTAATAATACTCTGTGACAGCTCTATTGTCAAAAAAGAAGGGCTTTGCTCTGAACACAAAAAACCATGGAAACTCCCACACATAAAGCCTTGCTAGCAAAAGATGCACCTCTAAGAGATAACATAAATTTCTATAATAAGATTGTTTCAACAAAAAACACCTTCAAACGAAAGTGTTTTTTGCTTTTTTCTCAAATCTCATTTCTCAAATCTCAACTCTCTTCAACAAGTACTGCTTTAATTCTTCGTACTCCTGCCCCAGAAGATTGCTCTTTTTTGATTCTAAATTTTCCGAGCTCTTTAGTGTTTGTGACATGAGGACCTCCACAAATTTCATATGAAAAAGTCTCGTCACCGTCTCCAATGTGATATACTTTCACTTTTTCATCATATTTTGAATCAAAAACTCCAACAGCACCCTTTTCTTTTGCTTCATCTACTGACATCTCAGTGACAGTAATTGGAAAATTTTTCTCAATCGCATTGTTCACTAAATTTTCCACTTGTTCTTTTTGTTCATCAGTTAGCTTTTCTCCATGCGCGAAATCAAAGCGAAGTCTTTCTGCTGTGATATTGGACCCTTTTTGTGAAACATGATCACCCAAAACCTTTCTAAGCGCTGCGAGCATCAAATGTGCTGCTGTGTGCAATTTTCTTGTTTCTTCTCCTGCATCAGCAAGTCCTCCTTTAAATTTTCCGGCACTAGCTGTTCTTGAAAGCTTTTGATGATCCTCAAATAATCTATTGGCCTCATCCCATTCTCTTTGAGGGATCACAAGTTCTCTTTCTTGAGCAACCTCTTCAACCATCTCATGCGGAAAACCATATACGGTTCTCAAATCAAAAATTGATTTTCCTGTCAATTTTCTGAGAATAATTCCTCTTTGCAACATAGCAATTTTTTTCTCAGCAAATTCCTTATCATCCAAACTCACTTCAACAGCAATTCGATCAAGCTCCCTAAGGCCTTTCTCAAGTGTCTTTATAAACTTATTCTCTTCATCTTCTATAGCACTCAAAATAAATTTTTCATTTCTTTCAAGCTCTTCATAGATATTTTTGTAGTCATTTATTGCAACCTGCGCCAAAAGACTGGTCCAATTTTGCTCTTCAATTCCCATTTTTTTTCCATGAAGAATGGCTCTTCGAATCAATCTCCTCACCACATAGCCTTGGTCTGTATTTGAAGGAGCTATTCCTTTGTCATCTCCTACAATAAAAACGGCTGCTTTGATGTGATCCGCAATAATTCTCATTGATCTTGTGTGATTCTCAAGATTCCCATAACTCTTTCTTGAAAGACTTTCAATTTTTTTAATCAAATTCATGAAAAGCTCCGTCTCATAGTTGTCACTCATCCCGCACATGACTGCAACAATTCTTTCGAATCCCATTCCCGTATCTACATTTTTTTGTTTCAATGGAACATATTTTCCTTCTTTGCTTTTTTCAAACTGCATGAAAACATTATTCCAGATTTCCACCCAATTGTCATGATCGTCATTGAAGCTTTTTGGAACCTTGTCAGGATTTCCAACCCAATAGAATATTTCTGTATCTGGACCACATGGACCGGTTTGTCCTGCTGGACCCCACCAATTCTGCTTCTTTGGAAGCTTAGCTATTCGTTCTTCTGAAATTCCCAAATTTTTCCAAACATCAAATGCCTCTTTATCAAAAGGAGCGTCTTCATCTCCCGCAAAAACAGAAACGGCTATTCTTTTTTTGTCCAAGCCCAACCATTGATCTGAAGTCAGAAATTCCCAGCTCCACTCAATAGCCTCTTTTTTGAAATAGTCTCCAAAACTCCAATTTCCAAGCATCTCAAAAAAAGTGTGATGGGTAGTGTCTCCCACTTCCTCAATATCCGTTGTTCGAATACACTTTTGAACATTTGCCACTCGCTTTCCTCCAGGATGATTCTCACCCATAATATATGGCACAAGCGGATGCATTCCCGCTGTCGTGAAGAGTGTGGTTGGATCATTTTGAGGTATCAAAGAATCAGAGGGAATAATGGTGTGCCCTTTTGATTCAAAAAATTCCAAATATTTTCTTCTGATTTCTTGTGCAGTCATGTTGGATTTTTCAATTTAATTAATTACAATTCTAATTCCTTTTGAAGTTCTCTTTCTTCAGAACTTTTGAGCCAAATATTTTCTTTCCTAAGTTCTAGAATAATTTTCTTAAACGCATCTCCGGACTCCAATTTGCCACTGTCGATACTCCTTTGAATTGCATCAATATTACGTTTCTGATAGTCATGCAAGCCTTCTTTCTCACTTTTATCCAAAAAATTTTCTACGTTTTCTCTAAGATTTGACATATTTTTATTTTATTAATTGTTTATGATCTTCTCAATTGTGATGTTAGATTCATTTGGTCTTTTTTCTTTTTCTCAATATCTTGCGTCAAGAGTCTTATTTTCTCTTCCTCCTTTTCGATTTCATCCTTCAAATCATGCATCTTTTTCATTGCCTGGTTGATTTCGAGTTGCAATTTTTTCAACTCCCTTTCATCTTCTTGCTCCTCTCTTGATGTTTTTCTCAAATCCGAATCCAACATCAACAGTTCTTTTCTGGCATTATCCATTTTTCTTCTGATGTCCGCCTTGTCATCTTGTGTTGTTTGCATTCCCATATTTTTTTGTTTTAGATTAATCAATTATTCCTCCTCCCAAAACTTCATGTCCGTCACAAAAGACGGCTGATTGCCCTGGGGTAACTAATTTCTGAGGAGTGTCGAATTTCACGCGACATTTCTTGAGATTATCCTCAATTGGTTCTATTGTAGCACATATCGGGTCACTTTGATAACGAATTTTCACCTCTTTTTTCAAAGGAAAGCTCAGATTTTCGTTTATCCAGTTTATCTCCCTAACAATCATTTCGTCCTTCGTTAATCTTGAATCTTCTGGGTCATTTGTCACAATCAATTCATTTTTTGAAATATTTTTTTCAACCACATAATATGGACCATCCCCTCCCAAGTTGATCCCCTTTCTTTGTCCGATAGTATAAAAAGGAAGCCCCGTGTGCTTTCCCAGAACTTTTTCATGCGTATCCAAAATTTCTCCCTCTTCACTTTTGATATATTTTTTCAAAAAATCACCGAAGTCTTTTCCCAAAACAAAACAAATATCTTGAGATTCTGACTTTTGCGCCACTGGCAAATTCAAATCGAGAGCGATTTTCCTGATTTCATCTTTCGTATGATCTCCTAAAGGAAATAATATTTTTTCAAGTTGTCTTTTCTCAAGCCCATATAAAAAATAGCTCTGGTCTTTTCTTTTGTCTTTTGCTTGAAACAATCTTCCTTCTTGAATTTTCGCATAATGACCTGTGGCCACAAAATCTCCTTCTAGCTCAAACATTTTATTTAAAAGAATCCTGAATTTCATATTTGGATTACAAAGCACGCATGGATTTGGGGTTCTTCCACTCTTATATTCAGAAATAAAGTGATCCACAATTTTTTTCTTGAATTCATCTTTGGCGTCTACTTTGTGAAGAGTAATTCCCAAAAGATCTGCTACTTTTTTTGCATCATCAAAATTTGAATTGTCCGTTTTCCAAAATTCCAAAAAAACTCCCACAACTTCAAAACCACTCTTTTGAAGAAGAGATGCCGCAACAGAAGAATCCACACCTCCTGACATTCCAAGTATGACTTTTTTCTTTTTAGCTTCCATATACTTAGAATTTAGCAAATATTTCACAAATATTCAATGGCAAAAGAATGGATTGATTTTTATGTCACTTTTAGTTAGAATAAATGAGAGAGAAAAATAAGCTTATTTATATGTTTAGCTTGATAAAGAATATCATCTGGTTAGTCGGTTTTGTTGTGGTCTCAAGTTTTGTCCTCAACTATTTTGGATATGAAATAAACACCCATTACTTCCAAGAAAGAAAATCTGATTGCCAAGAGAAGCTAAAAGACTGTCAAAAGGAATTACTACACCAAGGAATAGATAATGCTAAGTGCAATTTTAACTGCATCAATCCTCAGCTAATAGTCAAAAAATCAATTAACGATTAAATATAATTTAAATACTATGAGACTAATTGTAAACCTGCCAGCGCTAAATGAAGAAGAAAAAATCGGACAAACAATAAAAAGAATTCCAAGAGAACTCGACAGAATTGACGAAGTTCTAGTTCAAGTTATTGATGACGGATCAACTGACAAAACCGCTCAGGTCTCACGAGAGGCAGGTGCTGATATTGTGATTTCTCACGGAATTAACCGCGGAATTGGAGTGACTTTCAGAACCGCTGTTGAAACCGCGTTGGAAAACGGAGCTGACATTATGGTTAATATTGATGCTGACGGACAATTTGATCCCAATGACATCAAAACTCTGATCAAACCCATCTTGGACAACAAAAAGGATATGGTGATTGCAGACAGATTTGGCAAGCACAAAGCAACAGACATTCCTTGGGCAAAGGATTTTTTGAATCGATTTGCAGCCAAGATGGTTGGAAAGTTCATGCAAGTTGATATCAAAGATTTGACTTGCGGTTTCAGAGCAATCAACAAAGAAACGATGCTTCGGTTGAATCTTCCAGGAGGGTTTACCTATACTCAAGAAACAATCATTGATGCTATTGGGAAAAATCTGAAGTTGCAATGGATTCCTGTCAAAGTGACTTATTATGCGGATAGAAAATCAAGAGTTGTCAAAAGCATTTTTCAATTCGTCAACAACAGCTCCAAGATCATCCTAAAAGCCATTAGAGATGTACGTCCAATGAAATTTTTTGGAGTGCCTGGAATTATTATGATTTCAATCGCGGTCCTGTTATTTGGAATATTTCTAGCTCTTTACATACAAGAATTTAAGATTTCTCCATTTAGAAACTATTTATTAGCTTCTATCACATTTTTGCTAGTTGGACTGCAATTCATCATATTCTCTCTCATTGCAGACATGATCAAAAACAACAGAAGACTCACTGAAGATCAAATGTATCTCATGAGAAAAGAAAAATATAGACAACAAAAATAACTCAATAAAATCACAGAAAAACCATGATCAAAGATACTGAAAAAAAACCAAGAATCATCTTCATCTCAAGAGCATATCCTCCAGTTGTTGGGGGAATTGAAAATCAAAACTACGAATTGTCTCAGTCACTTCCACTGCATGCAGAAGTGTATACAATTGCCAACACCAGAGGACGAAAATTTCTTCCACTGTTTGCTCCCTATGCCTTAATCAAAGCTCTTTTTCTTTTCAGAAAATATGATGCTGTTTTACTTGGAGATGGGGTCCTTAGCATTGTTGGATGGTTTTTGAAAATTTTCTATAAAAACAAACCTGTTTTATCAGTAGTTCACGGACTAGATATTAATTATGATTCAAGCAGTTTGGATGTATATTTTGAAAAATTATTAGTGAAGGCTTATCAGACTCTTTGGGTAAAAGTTTTTATTCCAAAATTAGACAAACTTATTGCAGTTGGAAATACTGTTATCCAAGTTGGACTTGAGGCGGGAATTCCTGAAGAAAAGTTCATTTTTGTTCCAAATGGAGTAAACCCTGATACATTTATCGCTGATTATTCCAGAAAAGATCTTGAAAGAATTACCAATATTAATCTCGAAGGTAGAAAAGTCATTCTTACTCTCGGAAGACTTGCAAAAAGAAAAGGAGTGGCATGGTTTGTTGCTAATGTCATGCCAAAATTAGATAAAAATATTTTTTATTTCATTGCTGGAGATGGAGTGGACAAAGAAAATATAAAAAGAGCAATTTTGGAAAACAACCTAGAAAATAGAGTGAAAATGTTCAGCGGCGTGAGTGATGAAGACAAAAAAATTCTATATAATACAGTAGATCTCTTTGTTCAACCTAACATTACTGTTAAAGGTGACATGGAAGGATTTGGACTTGTTGTTCTGGAGGCAGCTTCATGCGAAAGGGTCGTTTTGGCATCAGAACTTGAAGGCCTCAAGGATGCGATTGTCAACGGAAAAAATGGATTTCTAGCTGAATCCAAAAACGCAGAACAATACGCCAAAAAAATATCTGCGCTTATGCTTAATGATTCGATACGAGCACAATTTGGAAAACAGGCTAGAGAATATGTCAAAGAAAATCTCAGTTGGGAAAAGATTTCAAAAAAATATGTCGAGATAACAAAAGAGATTATTAAAAAATAAATAACAAAAAAATATGGAACAAAACAAACAGCCACAATGTCCCTTATTCGTTGATTTTACTAGAGAATGCATCAGGGATATTGAGGTGTATCCTCATGAAATCACTCCCAGCATGCTCGGATTTTGCAGAACTCAAAGGCATATCAACTGCCCTTTCTATAAGATGCTCAAGACAAAAGAACCGGTGTGCAAAAACATCAGCAAGTGTCCCGCTTTCAAAAATTTTCAAATCGAGGATTTTGACGAATTTGTTGAAATTTCAAATGAATACTGTACCTCAAAAAATCACATCAACTGTCAAAGATACATCACCAAAGAAAAAGGAGAAGTCGTTCCAATCGATCTTCATCCGAATGGAACAAGTGTTGAAAAATGGAAAAGTCAGGACGAAAAAAAAGAATAGTCGCAGCAAAAAAACCCCGAACACTCGGGGTTTTTGTTTGAACAAAAATCTATTTTTTTCTAAATACTAATCCAAAAAATCTGTCTATAACCAAGTTATTTTTATAAATTATTGCATTTTCACCAACCTCGATATCATTATCAGTTTTCCATTCCACTCCCCATGAAGAAGGATATTCCACTTCAGAAACAAACCTACTTCCCATACTTCCTGATTGTTTTTGAGCTAGTAAAGAATATGAATCAGCTATTTTGTCACTATTAATTTCCAGAGAAAAAGGAAGTAAATATTTATACTCAACTACTACCTCTTCTTTTGGACTCACATAAACCCAGTTTGCAAAAACAGTTTTTCCACTGTCTTCATATATTCTTGTAGTTGTTTTTTCATCAATTTTTATTGCGTTTTCCTCTCTCTGAACATCTGCATCTCTTTCAAACTTAAGAGCATCATAATTTAAAGGAGATTCATTAAGTTCTTTTGTCTGACCGGTCACAGAAAGAAGCTGTGAACCCTGAGGAACATATACGCGCATATAATCCGCATTAACCTTATTCCACCATTCATAATCTGTATTGCCTCCATTGTGTTTTCTTGTAATTGTCACCGTGTCAATAATGTCCCCATTGTTCAAAATATCTGCCTTATGCTGAATTGATTCATCAATAACTCCATCTGTTTTATATCCGTTAATATTGGTGTTGATAACACTCAAATAATCCAATGAATTATTCAAAACCTCTCCGGACCAACCCATTTTTGAAATCACCTCTTCGAGATTATTATTGCTAGAATATAGTAAAATATGCTTCTCTCTTAATGACTCATCAAATACAGCTAATGTTTTTGCAATTGTTGACATGTCACTGGAGTTGATCAATCTCTCCAAAACCAATGGAGCCAAATCAGCCAATATTTTCTTTGGATTGTTTTCTTCAAGATCATAATCAACTTCAACCTCAAATTGAATTCGTTCCACAAAATTATCACTGTCAATTACTGTGTCATATTCTTCCATGTGTATTGGCCCTGTGATTTTCAGCAACTTTTGCATCACAACGGGAGTGAGCGTTACGACGCCATCCACAGTTGGTCCTCCGGTTTTTTCATAAAAAAGAATGGCTTTTCTGGCGCTAGTTGGAAAATCCGAAAACCAATTACTGTCATGCAAACTCCATGCAGCACTGATTTTTTGGATAGGTTTCGGAGGAACAACCTTATCAATCAACTGTCCATCTGGGTTATATATCCCATCAATGAAAAACTTTCTGATTTTTCCATTATAGATATCAATCAGCCCATAACTTCCAATGAATCCCCCGGTGGCTCGCATTTCATTATTATTCTGAAACAAGAAAAGATATTTTCTTGGGCCATTTCCTCCAAATAAATCCACGAGTATGTTAGTATTTTTTGAAAATTCTTCCAACAAAATATTCAAATCATCAATATTGTTTTTCACTTTTAAGACATCTTCTCTTTTATCTTTTGGGATATCATCAATTTTCACTTTAGACAAACTACTGGTGGCATCTGAAATACTTTCTTGTGCTTTTTGTAGATCACCATCAATTGAATCTAGAATATCTAAAATTGAAGTATCTGCATAGCCTGCTTTTCCACCTTCTTCTTTAATTTCTTGCAAAGTTTTTGCAATCGAACTAAAACTTTGACCTGCCAAAGAAAGATTTTTTCCTGCATCTGCCAAGTTTTTTCCACTTGAGAGCTTGGATGCATATGGAATATAGTAACTTATCTTAGTAGCAATGTTTCCAACCTCATCTATGTCATTTGAAATATCAGAAAAAATGCTATGTGCTTCACTGAAATCATTGATTGAATTCGAAAAATTTTGTGTCTTCAAGTTTTCAATAGCACTGTCCAAGCTGCTATATGCATCATCCGAAACACCCAGCACTTTTTCTTTCAAATGCAATCCCTTTGAAATGAAAAGGGTTGAAAAAACAATAAATGACAAGCTTATTCCCAAAAAAGCAAATCCAAGAAAAGCTCGCTGAAAACCAAATCCCACTGAAAATTTGTGAGCTAAGAAAAGATCCTTGAGACTAAATTTTAGGTTATTAACATGACTTTTCTTTTTGCTTAAAAATTCTTCTACTTTTTTATATTTTTCATCGATATACTCTTCCTGACGATTTTCATACAAAAAACTTTCTTCGCTCGACCTATAATCACTTTCGATATAATAAGGTAAGTCCTCAGAATAAAAACTTCTTCCCATGCGCACCACAGGAGCTTGATAGTCAATTTTTTCCTCAATCTTTTTTTCGACTTGTTTTTGTATTTTTCTTTTTTTTCTTACAATGTCCATCTAAAGGAATTTTAATATTCTCCTAAATTATTCTGAATATTCTCTCAAAAATTTTTGATATATTTCATATGTTTTTTGCGCCATTTTTTTCCAACTATACAAAGAAACTTGTTTTCGTCCTTTTTTTTGAAGTTCCTCTCTAAGCTCATCGTCGCCACTCGCCTTCAAAATTGCACGCGACATCTCTTTCTCATTTCTTCCATCAAAATAATATGCAGCATCTCCTAAAATTTCTTTCATGCATAAATGACTCGATGAGACAACCGGCACCCCTCTATTCATTGCTTCCAGTGGAGGAAGTCCGAATCCTTCATATAGAGACGGAAAAACATATAATTTTGCATTTTCATATACTACACCCAAGTCTTTGTCCGGAATGAAACCTGCAAAAATAACATTTTTCACATTCAGCTTTTCTCTCAAACGTTCAAGTTTTTCATAGAAATAATCTTTTTTTCCAACCAAAACTAAATGCAAATTCTCATTTTTTCTGTTAATATCCAAAAAACACTCAATTAATCTTTCGAGGTTTTTGTGAGGATATGCATTCCCCACATACAAAACATATGGCTTTATTATACCATATTTTTTGAGTATCTCAGAATTTTTTTCAGCATCAATTTCAACTTTTTCTTCCCTGTCACATGCCTCGTGTGTCACCACTATTTTTTCTTCATCGATGCTCTTGTAGTGCTTCAAAATGTCATTTTTAGTGAACTCGGAAACAGCAATCACCTTTCTTGCACGCCTTATTCCAAGTCCGATTGTAAGCTTATACGCCAAAAATTTCACTTTGTACCATAGCGGATTCAAAGTTGTCCCTCTCACTGTTGGAAAGTTCAAGAGAATCAAATCATGAATAGTCGCTACAAACGGTCTGAAATATAAAATAGGAATGTTGAAATGAGGAAAATGAACCAAATCCAGCTTGTATTTATTCAAAAGTCGAGGCATGTTGATTTGCTCAGAAAAAGTGTACCATTGATAGTGTGCTAGCACCTTGTGAAATCTCTCATTTTTCGGCTCATATTCATCAATGTTTTCCTTTCTGAGAAACACAAAATATTCCCTGTCACTTTCAGGGCTATCATTCTCAATCATTTCAAGATTCTCGATCAATTTTTGAACATATCTCCCCAACCCCTTCCCAAAAGGACCATAAAATCTTGCATCAATCCCAATTCGCTTTTTCATAGGTTAATTATACCATATCTCACGTAGCATATAACATAAAACACATGACCCAAAACATAAAATGCAACCCAATTGAAAGCCACTTCAATGTATCGGGGTGATTTTGATGGTTGAAAAAATGCAATCATCTCTATTGAGACAATTGCATTTTATTTTCGAATCGTTAATTCTTTTTGACCTCGAATGATTTACTCCGCGAATCTTCCTTTAAAGAAATCTTTTGTAAATCTTCCTACTTTGTGCCTAAGTACCACATGATCCCCTGTTGCAAAATTTTCAAATGCATCTTTTGGCACCGAGACTTGCATCTCATTTCCCTTATCATCTTTTACTTGAAAATAATATATTTCGCCTGATTCATTAATCAGCTCTAGTTTTTTGATTATCTCAAACTCCCCTTGGGCTTCCGTCGAAAGGTACACATCAAAGACGTTGTACCCTGTGAAAAAAGCGCAAACAGGGACAACCACAAACCAGATGACTGAACCAATAAGTTTCTCAGCTGTTACTGTTACTGCCATACCAATCAGCATCAATATGGCAAATTGCACTCCTGTAAATGTCCTGCGTTTCATAGTAAAACTCCTTTGGAGGATTAAAAGTTGTTATCTGCGACGAACAGTGTTCCGAATTTTTCATTAGCATCCAGTTTATTCTGACATCTCAAAACACTTCTTAAGATGAAATCTTTCGCACTCGCTGGTGCAAGCATTGAATTAATTCCCATTCTGCCTAATTTATACGCTACATGGAACTTGGTCTCCATTCCATTTTCTCCGTAACCCAACTCACCTCCTCCTCTAGCATGCTCAACGAGATGCTCGTCTCCCGAATTAATTTGATGAATTATCTCTCCATCTTTACCTCTGAATCCATCTTCACTGAACCCAATAACAGCGATTGCAGCCCCAACAAGTTTGCACACGATCTCAAATAGCCTATCATTATCCGTGCAGCTTTCAAGATTTTTCAATTCTCGACTAGAAACAGTATCATTGGCATTAATAATCGGGATAACTCCACCACTCATTGCTTCTGTTAGTGTGTCTCGGGTCACGCGATTAGCCACCAAAAGATCATGATCTGTGAATAAGTGTTGCGACACTTCAATTCCATGCTTTGCAAAATATTTTTCATACGTATTGGCAAGTGGCACTTGCCCTATGGCTGCACACAAATTACGCGATCTTCCTTTTTTAAATCCGCAACTTACTGCACCTGAGCTAACAATAAAAACTTGTTTACCTTCTCTCATCAGCACTGCGCATTGTTTGCAAATTTCTTCTATTATAACCTCATTGATAACCCCTCTACACTTGGTCACAACAGCGGAACCCACCTTTAATCCAATTATGCCGCTATTATTACTATCGGTTTGTATTTTCAATGTCTTTCCTCCCTTTTAAGTTTTTAGCACAAAATAAAAAGCAACTTACCAACTAAGCTGCTCCTGTGTATCTAAAATATTTCACAATATCACTCTAATAAATTTCAAGCACACACAAACAGCCTAGTTGTCTAGGTTGCGGTGCCGGGCTATTGTTATTTATGTGATTGCGATAACTCATATATTTATACTCCAAACGTAACACGTGACCTATCTTTTGTCAACCTTCGAATCCTGCGCATTACTCTCAAAATTATGCTACTATAGAGCTCAAAGCTGAAAGTCAAAAAGCCTAAATTTATAAAAAAATAAAAAAAGCTGTAACGTTTTCATTCCCTCTGGAATTGAACGTTACAGCCCTAGAGACCTCCTCGGACTTATCCGAATGGTCTTTGATGTATTTTTTGGCATCCGAGGCGAGATAGCGATTTGTCAAAGCAGAGAATATGGATCTATAATCACTCCGCATCTGAGATTAGATATTTGTCTCTAAACGGTATCCCAAAAACACAATCTTTTCCAATAGCCTTTACCTCAATGGACTCAAATGCCTCTGGCTCCCTAGACAAAACGCATATCAATCCACTATAGCCTAGGTTTTCTCTAGTCACCATTGCCTCCCACACTCCGGGTACAGAAGACTCACGAATTCGAGTGAAGGACTTGCTAAGTGCCTCTCTTGTCATCCAGGTGGCAATCACCCTTTCCGGATCAGCAGGCCTCACCACGCTGCCCACTCCGGGCATACCATTCGATTTCATCTCAGCCCTCCCTTACTTTTTTCGTTTTTATTGCAAGTTACAGCACAGGTGCATGCAAAAAACATAACACGACGAACGCATGCGTAACTTGATACTTTCCATCTTTCCTCCGAACAATGAAATTGCTCGGTGCCTCAGGATGCAATGGAAAATTGAGACCACGAAGTGCAAAGTCTCCCTGGAAAAAGCTTTTGATCTCCTCTAGCGCAAAAGGAACCCATCTGCGCTTATATTGAAAAAACTGAATAACCTTTCGAGCTGCCTCTTCATCTTCATGATCTTCAAATGCTTTCTCCAAATCTTTTCTCTTAAAGTCAATATCAAAGGGACCAACGGGATATTTTTTACTAATGACAGAATCCGGCATCTCTTTCTTGCCTCCACATATTTTTGAGTTTATATATTTTCAACCAAAACACCATAAAAAGAACTTCTAAAAAGTCTAACAACAAAACAACATTCGGTCAATGAATTTTCCCCAAATGTCAATGATAAGTTAAAAAGTCAATGTCTAAAGCATTTCCAGTTTTCTCAAACAAAGGAGACTATTCCAACCCAAAAATCAAGAGAAAGTATTTCCCTCTATCGATTACTTAGATATATACTTTTATCAGTTGACTCAACAAATAATAACATCACAAAAGACTGCTTTTATTCTTCTATATACCCAATATCCCGCCATGAACTCGGGGTTTTTAGTCTTAAACCCGTATTTAGCTAGGACGGTCCTAGGAAATGACTTTGGGGAACGGTAAAACCTTTTCTAGTCTCACTAGTAGAACTAGTGGATTACCTTGGTTATTATTTAAAAACAATCCATATAAAAATCATAACCAAAACAAACAAAACAATAACAAGCTTTGAAGTATCAATCTTTACACCTTTCCACATTTTCCTAAAAATCTTCTCGTAAGGATTGGGCTTAAATTCGAGCGATCTATCAGATATTTTGCTATTTAATTCCAATAAATCACTCTTCACCTTTAAAACCTTATCCTTCTCAATATACCACCTCTTCTTAAAAGTTTTCCCGTTAGCGCTAATAACTACCAGTGTTGCCCATTCATGCTGAAATAAAAGAGGAGTAAATTCAAAACCAGATGATTGATAAAATGGAGCAATCTCAAAACACTGAAAATTTTCAATATCCTTAATATTAACTTTAAAAATACTAAAGCCAAATATTTTTTCACAAAGAATCATCTTTTCCTCATCAATCTCAATCCTGTAATTCAAAAAATATAAATAAACATTTAACATTATGAAAAATAAGGCTATTGTTCCAAATGTGACAGCCACCTCCCTATTTCCATTAACCATATTAGAAATGCCAATTACAGCAAAGATTGTTGCAAATAAGGTATGAAAAAATAAAATTGCATAATAATACCTTGAATCCTTCTTTTCAACTTTGTAAACTTTTTTCATATAATTTTAAATTCATTTTCATGTTCATAGTTTACCACAAAAAGTTCTAATTACACGAGCCCCTATACAAAAACAAGGCTTAAATAAGTCTTGTTTTTTATTTGCACGGGGTGTAGGAATCGAACCTACGCCAGAACTTTTGGAGAGTCCTGTACTGCCACTATACTAACCCCGCATTTTAGAGTTGAGAGCTTAAATTTGAGATAGAGAAATGAGATTCTCTATTCCATGCTCACAATATCAATATCTATTATACCAACATTTTCAATATTTTAAAATAGGCCTCTTGTGAAACTTTTTTCGAAAAAATCCTGAAAAAGCTTATACAAGAGGCCTATTGTGAAAGATGTTCTATTTCTTCATTTCTTTGTGCAAAGTGTGCTTTCGACACTTGTTACAAAATTTCTTCAGCTCTAGCTTTTCTTTGATTTTCTTCTTGTTTCTGCTAGACCAATAATTAATTCCACTACAATCAACACATTTCAACTTTACTAGATTTTCTCTTGACATATTATTATGATAAAATTATTTTTTACTTATTTAACTAATGAGCCGTTGCGCGGAATTGAACCGCGGACCTCATCCTTACCATGGATGCGCTCTACCAACTGAGCTACAACGGCAATTCCGCGTATTCTATTTTGTTCTGTGGGCAGGGAGGGATTTGAACCCCCGAAGTCCGAAGACGTCTGATTTACAGTCAGATGCATTTGACCACTCTGCCACCTACCCATATTTTATTCTATTGTGCTTACCTAGGATATTGACGACGTCTTCCCGAAGACGGACAATTGCTCACTTGTTCGCAACCGTCTTACAGTCAGATGCATTTGACCACTCTGCCACCTACCCATATTTTATTCTATTGTACTGCTATCCTGAGCCATCTGTCGGACTCGAACCGACGACCGATTGTTTACAAAACAATTGCTCTACCAACTGAGCTAAGATGGCTTGTTCTGATTTAAAAAGATAAAATCTATCTTTCAAACCAGTCCATTGTATCAAACATTTTCAATTTACACAACCCCTACTGAGCCAACTTGATTCGTATTTCAACAACCTTTCTTTCTGCCTTCTTGTTTCTGGGGTTCAATTTCAAAACATATTTGTAGCATGACATCGCGTCGTCATAATTCTCTCTTTCTTCATAGTATGCTCCCAATTTTTCATAGGCCTCAATGTCTCTTGGATCACTCGCAATCCTTGCAACCAAAGCTTTTTCAAGATTATCATCCCTTTCTCTTTGAACCTTAGATTCGGGGTACACCACTTCGCTGCTCACCATTGGAGAATTTTTTTCTTCTTTTTCCGTAGGCTTGCTCACAAATTCTTTCTTATCTTCTTTTTTGACTTCTTCCTCGGCGGGCTTTCTTGTGACAATCTTTCTGGTACTCCTTGAAAAATCAACTCTTTGTCTCCAGCTTGTTTTTGCAATTCCACCACTCTTTCTTCTGAATCGAGTACCTCCTTGATCTTTTTTGGGAGTCAAATCTTCTTGAAGATCTATGTTTTCCTCAATGACTCTTGCCTTGTCCTCACCACTAATCTTTTCGAGTCTTGCAATATTCTCCTCTCTTTTTTCCAAAACAATCTGCTTGCTTTTTTTGATTGATCCTAACCAGCTTTCAATTTTATTGTATAGTTTTAGAAACACAACTTTAAACCATTGCACGCGCCTCTCCAAAATACTCAAAAAACCTGCATGAATATTTGTATAATCTCTAGCCATTGCAATAGTTTTTTTCTCTTCTTTTTTCTCAAAAACCTTTTCTTTCTTATTTTCCAAATTAAAGGATTTTCTTGATAGCAAGAAAAATATCAACGCCGTAGTGATTACTATTATTACTGGTGGCAAAATGAAATATAAATAAGTCATTTATTTTAAATCTTCTTTCTTAATAGTTACAATCTGCTTATCTTTGGTTCTAACTTTAACTTCTTGCTTGATTGCATTGATTTCAATAACATCTCCTTCAATATTTCTAGTTCTGATTCGACTGTATAATTCTGGCATTCCTTTCAAAAGCTCTCTGTATTGCTCTGATTCATATGACAGACAACACATCAATCTTCCACACAATCCTGATATTCTTTCAGAACCTCTATGAGAAACCTGCTGAATCTTGGCCATCTCAGTTGAAATGCTTGGGATACTTCCAGGAAACTTTGCACAACATAACTCCCTTCCACAAATACCACATCCTCCAAGCTTCCTTGCTTCATCTCTTGATCCAATTTGTCTCATTCGAACTAAGCATTGAAAGATTTTAGAAAGATTTTTCACCAACTGCCTAAAATCAACTCTTCCATCCGCTGTAAAGGCTATTATGATATTTTTCTCCAAAGAAACATGTGCGTCAACCAATTTCATTTCTATGCCCATTCTTTTCACTTCCTTGTGTGCAATGTCAAAGATATCCGATTTTTTTTCATTATTATCATTAAATGTCTCAACATCTCTTTTTGTTGCCTTTCGAAGCACTCTATATTGAGATTCCTTTCCATCATCTGCCACGGAAATCACTGTGCCGATATCTTTTCCTATCTCGCATTCCACAACAACAGTGTCTCCATCAGAAAAATCACCCTGTCCTTCATACACACTAGGATCATCCCACTTATACACATTTACTAGGTATTTAGACATAAAAGAATAATTATAACGATATACTAAAGTTCGAATCTGACAAACCCTCCTACTTGAATATTTTCTCCGATTTTACCAATTTTTTCATTAATCAAATCTTGAACTTTCAATTCGGGTTCCTTGACGAAAGATTGAGTCAAAAGTGCAGATTCCTCTCTGAACTTCTTTTCCTTTCCTTCCATAATCTTTTCTAGCATTGCTTTTGGTTTTCCTTCAGCAACCAATTGCTCCTTCCAAATCTCCTTTTCTTTTGCTACCAATTCATCTGAGATTTCATCAGCATTTAAAACTTTTGGATCCATTGCGCTGATGTGCATTGCAATGTCAGCAGCCAATTGCTGAAACTCCTCATTTCTGGCAACAAAATCGGTTTCACAATAAAGTTTCACCATTGAACCAATTTTTTTATTTGAATGAATATATGAAGCAATTATTCCTTCTTTAGCCTCTCGATCCATCTTTTTTACAGCCTTGCTTTGTCCTTTTTTTCTTAGGATTTCAATAGCTTTTTGATCATCACCCTTTGCCTCGTCGATTGCTTTTTTCACATCAACCATTCCAGCACCAGTGATTTCTCTTATCTTTTTTATTTGCTCTAAACTCATAATTTTATTTTATAGGAAGTATAAATTAGAATAATATTTTAAATATTATTATTTAATCAAGATTTTAGCTATAGCTCCGATAATCAACTTAATTGAAGAAATTGCATCATCATTAGCTGGAATTGGATAATTCACCTTAGAAGGATCTGAATTGGTATCCACTATTGCAATCACAGGAACTCCTTGCTTTCGAGCCTCCTCAATTGCCAAATGATCTTCTTTAGTGTCCACAACAACTATTGCAGCTGGAAGTTCTGTCATGTTCTTAATTCCTCCCATTTTTCTTTCTAATCTTTCAATTTCTTCCATCTTCTTCAGTCTTTCCAATTTTGTATATTTTGCAAATCCATCCTCAGCTGCTTGTTTTTGTGCTTCGTTTAGATATTTTGCTCTTCCTCGAATTACCCCAAAGTTAGTGAATGTTCCTCCTAACCAACGTTCTGTTACGTATGGCATATCACATTCAATTGCTGCGATTTTAACAAGTTTTTTAGCTTGTTTCTTTGTTCCAACAAAAAGAATCTTCTTTCCTGATTTGTGAATTTCTTTGATGAATTCAGCAGCCTTTTCAAATTCTTCCAAGCTCTTTTGCAAATCAATAATGTTGATTCCGTTTTTAACACCAAAAATATATTTTTCCATTTTTGGGTTTTTTCTTGATTTAAGATGTCCGAAATGAACTCCACTCTTTAGCATTGATTCTAAAGTAACCTCTGTCTTAGAAAAGTCCCATCCAGAATTATTCTCTGGTGTCTCTTCAATCTTTTTCTCTTCTTTTTTAATTTCTTTCTTAGTCATTGTTTTTTCCTTAATTTAATTATAATTTCTTTTATCGAGTCGCCTCAGATAAAAGAAAACACCTGTTTTTTCTCATTATCGGTCCTTGTTCTAACACAAAATAGTGTTAGCAGGAAAGAACCAAGAAAAAACATGCTTATTTGTATTTTTTCAACAAAAATACATAAAAACGACTATTGCCAGTATATCAAATTTTCAACTCTTGTCAATTAAAATATATTGTGCTAGGCTATGGATTGTATCAAACAAATGTCATTCCAGCGACTTATGGCATATTGTTTATTTTATTAATTAAATCGTAAAGTATCAAAAAATTATTTTAATAATACTACTATGAAAAAAGATATCCACCCTACCTATCAAGACACAAAGATCTCATGCGCTTGCGGAGCTGTTTTGGAAGTAGGTTCAACAAAAGAAAATATTGAGGTAGAAATTTGTTCTCAATGTCACCCATTCTTCACAGGTAAGAAAAAGATGGTAGACACAACAGGACGTGTTGATAGATTCAAAAAAATTGCTGCTAAAGTTGCAGAAAAGAAAGAATCTTCAAAGTCAAAGAAAGCTAAGACTACAAAGAAGCAAGCAACAAAGAAAAGTTTATCTGATCTCAAAAAAGACAAGAAATAGTCTTTCTTCAAAAAAGAGCCCCGTTCGGGGCTCTTTTTTTATGTCTATACACCTATTTCAATCTCACCTAATTATTAAGCTAATACTTCCAATGCTTTTTTCTTTAAATATGGAATTTTCAATAATAAAATACCTAGATAGAAAAAAAATGTTCTGGACTTACCGCATCTAATCAAAAAATTCATTAAGCGATTGTGCCTTCTTTTTGTCTTCAATAATTCATTTATTTTATGTGATTTGTATTCTGGATTAAGAATATTTTTCGCCACCTCTTCACCTGTTATAACTGCTTGATATATTCCCTCTCCCGTAAACCCAGAAGCAAATCCACCAGCATCCCCGACTAAAAATACATTGCCAAATTGATGACCTTGATAATCATAATTAATCATGAAGGCTTCATATCTTCCATTTGAGATATCAATGTTTTTACTACCTATCCATTTATTAAAATTACCCATTAATTCTTTTGAGGAAAGGATATCAGGATTACAACCACAACCAATGGAAACATAATTTTGATGCGGAAATATCCATGAGTACCAGGAAGAAAATAATTTTGAATCAAAAAACACCTCAAAGTCTCTAAATCTATCTGTTGGTATAATATATTGTATTGCAATATCCATCTTCCTGGATTTCATATTCAAAAAATTTCTCACAACAGATGAGGATCCATCAGCCCCAACTAAAAATTTATAGGAAATTTTTTTATCATTAATAGTAATATACTCCTTTTCTATACTGGAAACTCTTGCACTTTTTCTAATCTCCACGTTGTCAAATCGTTTTAATTTTTCAAGTTGCCATTTGCCAAGACTCTCGCGATCTATTGTATATGCAAAATACTCTGAACTTTTTATGATTGAACAAACATCATTTACATGCAGATTTATTTTATTATACTTAAACTCGATTAACTCTTCTGGCAATTTAAGATATTCAATATCTTTTCCTGTCAAACCACCTGCACATACCTTGGGACCTATATCAAAATTTTTTTCAACAATCAATACAGTTAAATCAGAACCGCCTAGGATCTCGGCGCACTTCAAGCCAGCAGGGCCAGCACCAACAATTACCACATCAAATGATTCAGTACTTTTCATATAATTTAAACTTAACTACTTCGATAATAATAATTCTATTCTTCTCTTTTTTTGAGATCAACAATTCTTAATTGAAGCTTTTGGTTTCCGTTCCATTCATCTTTTTGAATTCCAAATACCATGTCAATCAAGTCTCCTTCTTTGAGATTTCCAAACTTGTCATTCATGCTGAATCCAATTGCTTCAAAAATTTTGGGTGAATTGTCAGAAGAACGCAAAAACAGCTTCAGATGCTTTTCTCCGTTACCCACCCATTTCAATTCCTGAATAATCAATCTTTTGATCAGAAATGCTGGCTCTGGGTTTCCAATTCCAAATGGTCTCAATTTGTTCAAATTGTCCACCAAGCCAAAACTCAAATCATTCACCGACACCTCGTCGTCAATCCAAATCACTGAGGTCAAGTCTTTCCCATCTAGCTTTTTCTCAACAACCTCATTCATTTTGTCTTTCAATTTGTCTAGGTTTTCATTTTTGACTGATATCCCAGCAGCTTGTGCGTGTCCTCCAAATTTCTCTAGGAACTCACTACACTCTTCCAAAACACTAACAATGTCTAACTGCGGAATACTTCTGAGAGATCCTTTGCTTTCTTTTTCGTCTTTATTGATGACTACTGTCGGCTTGTTGTATTGACTTGCAATTCTTCCTGCCACAAGACCAATGATGCCCACAGGAAAATTTTCATCCGCAACAAAAACAACTTTTTTCTGCTCATCTTCAGCATCAATCATTTTCTTGATTTCTCGAACAACATATTCTGTGGCTTTTTGCCTAGACTTGTTTTGCTCTTCAATCTCAAGCGCATCCAATCGTGCCTGGGCTCTGTCTTTTTCTGAAATGAGCTTATACGCCAATTTGGCATGACTCATTCTGCTTGCAGCATTGATTCTTGGAGCAACCTGAAAAGAAATCATTTGAGCATCCGGGACATTGCTCTCATCAATTCGAATTCTTCCGATTCTGAAAAGCTCCTGAAGTCCAATTCTTTTGGTTTTTGAAAGAACAATGAGTCCATATTTCACCAATGTCCTGTTTTCTCCCACCAAAGAAACACAATCAGCAACGGTTCCAATAGCCACCAAATCCAACAACCATTTCACTTGCTCCTTTTTCTCGGGCATCAATTTTTCATATACTGCCTGAGCCACTTTGAAAGCCACTCCCACTCCAGCTAAGTTGTCATAGGGATAATTTGAATTTTTCATTTTTGGATTCACAATTGCAAAAGCATTTGGAATCTTTTCTGGAACGCAATGATGATCTGTGACAATGACATCAATTCCCAACTCGTTTGCATATTCAATCTCATCAAAATTGCTAATCCCACAATCAACTGTGATGATCAAAGAAAATCCATGCTCTCCTGTCTTTTTGACTACTTCTTTGCTCATCCCATATCCTTCCTTTCCTTTGTCAGGAATATATATGCTTGTCTCAATTCCAAAATCAGTCAACATTTCTTTCATCACAACCGTAGACGTCACTCCATCAGCGTCATAATCCCCAAAAATCAAAATCTTTTCAGAATCATCTTTTGCTCTTTTGATTCTTTTGACAACTGACTCCATGTCAGGAAACAAAAACGGATCCAGGACATCTCTTTCATAATCCGGGTTCAAAAAATTTTCAATCTCTCCTTCATCGATACCCCTTGAAGACAATATTCTTTCCACTATGGGATGCAAAGAAAAAGGTTGATCCATTTTTGAATCAACTTTTTTCTCAAGCCCTTCATTTCTAAGTTTCCATTTCATATACCGTTTATTACAAAATGATTTTCATATTAAATTCTCTGAGCTTGTCATCCTGAACTTGTTTCAGGATCCCCGCATATTAACACTGGTGATATTATTTTGGGATTTTGTCCGCCAGCTGGCGGACAGAATGACATATTTATACAGAGATTATTTAAAAACGAAATTACAATTTACAAAATGATTTTCACATCCACTGCTACCAATTTACCTTCATCATCAATCAAAAGAGGGTTGATATCGATTTCTGAAATATCTTTTCCTTCTTGAACAAGTGAAGAGAAATTGTGAAGCACAGTCACC
>JAOUHN010000067.1 GCA_029865125.1 Candidatus Moraniibacteriota bacterium | reverse complement strand
ACATTAAACGCCGCATCATACATAACCTGCGAAGAGGAAACAAAAAATGTATAGCTCAAAAAAAATGTCATCACTGAATATGTCGTCCAATAAGAAAGATCTGTTTTTCTCCAAAATCCTCTCCAAAAATATGAGCTGAGTGTCAGCAAGGATAACACAACAATCCCAAGCTCCTTAATTCCTCCAAAAATAATTTCAATGTAATAGACAGTGGGAAGAGGATGAAAGAAATAAATGGGCGCGGTTAACAAAACAAACATACTCAGTCCAAGAATAGCAGCTCTTTTGTATTTCAAATTCTCCCCTTTGAATTCACATTTATTTCTGCAAAACATCCATGAAATCCAAATGAAAACAAGCAAAAAATAATACGCGGCTTCAGAGCTCCATTCCGCTAATGCTTCAGAATAAAAAATCATTCTCTCGCCAAATGTAACAAGAAGAACATGAAATAAGTCCAGAAAAAATGCTCCAAAAAAACCAATTCCATACAAGAAAAATGCATTACTTCCTCCTGCATAATAACGAATCAACGAAAAAGCTCCGATAAGAAACGACAAGGAAACAAAAACTGTCTCCACTATAATGTGAACACAGATATCTTCTCTCCAATTCACACCACGCAAATAAAAATACAAAAAAAATACTGCAAAAAAAAGAATAAAGTATCCTATTATTCTTGCACTATCTTTTTTTTCATCAATAATATTGCTTTTTTCCATATGTAAAAAATAAGAACAAATCTATCATAATCGCCTCAGACTTCTATCGAGTGACCTCGATAGTAGCTCCTTGCTCTGCATCAGGAGCATATACACTCACCCTTCCATTGCTTGATTTTTCAATTTCATATCCAGCTCCATTTGTTGAATAGCCTGTGGGATCTTCTGGAATAGAAACCAAATATTTCTCATTAGTAGTCAAAACACCTAGATCAATATATCCAGAACAACTTCCGCCCTCTCTGCATATTTCCGTTGGAGTGTTTGTGATTGAAGCAGGAAGGTTTCCGTTATTATCAATTGCGTACTGATACACGGCATTCAAAATCGTGTTCACATCCGTTCTTCTTTGAGCATTTCTAGCATCTCCCAGTTGCTTTGCTGGATTGATTGCAATAATCACAATTCCAGCCAGAATAGCAATGATCGCGATCACCAAAAGCACTTCAAGTAAAGTGAAACCTTTCTGATTGCCAATTTTATAATTTTCAATTTTCATTCAATTTTCAATTACTCAATTTAAAATGACTTTATTATTGTATTTCAGATGATTTTCAACTTTCGACTTTATGAACTTTATAGACTTTTATCTCTCGTAATTATACCACATTTTCATCACAACCTAAAGGTCATTCACTTCTTGCCATAACACAATATTAATCTGCGGTCTTACTAAATCAATGTTAATCTCCACTTTTCGAACAACATCTCCCACAGTTCCAGTTGCGACAATATTTCGATTCTGAGCAGCAAGTCTCGTGACCGTATATTCACAACTTCCTTGCCCAAGAGAAATCGTATCCGATCCCTCATACACCAAGAGATTCTGAATTTCCTCCAAAGCTTCTTCAGCACAAGCATTTGCCAGTGCCTTAGCTTGATTGGATTGCTTTAACGAAAAGCTATTTCTAGATGATCCCAATCCCAGAAGAATGAGCGAAACAGCTACAGAAACCCCGATCGCACCCACAACCAAAACACTAAGCAATGTAATATATCCGCCTTGTCTATATTTTTTTCTTGTTTTATGTTTCATGTTATGTGTTATGTGTCTCATAATTTATTGTCTCAAACTTGCATTTCCATAGAAAGTCTTTGAATAGTCCAGATCATTTCTTCCCTCTGGATTCACATGCGAAATTGTAAATTTAACCTTAACCACACCATATGTTCCTGTGCGCGACAAATTGTGAAAGCTCAAATCACTCACAGTCACACGAGAGTTGGTCAAGCTGACATAAGAGCTCGCTCCTTCCTTGATTCTGAAAGTTCCTCCTGAGACATCAAACACAGTTGGATCATCTGCAGCATTGAAAACGTCCAAAGAAACAGAGCTCGCACTCACTCCTTGAGATGGAGAATTGATTCCTTCAGAATTTCGAATAGTCTGAGTCACAATCTGCATCACTTGAACTCCTTGCTCTTCGACTTCCAAAATTGCTCTATTTTTTTCTTTCGATTCGAGAATCAAAAACAAAAAACCAGCCACGGACATGATAATCATCCCTGAAATAGTCAAATACAAAAGAAGCTCAATCAAAGTAAAACCCTTATTGCTGCAAATTTTCAATTTATAATTTTCAATTTTCATTCAATTTAAAATAAATCAATTTTTCAATAAAATAACCTTCTAACAATTCTGCAAAT
>JAOUHN010000066.1 GCA_029865125.1 Candidatus Moraniibacteriota bacterium | reverse complement strand
TCCTGTTAAAGTTGCAATAACCTGATCAGTATTAACAACTTCAGCACCAGATGGACATTCAATACTCTTGGCAGTAACAACTCCTTCACCCTTTCCTTTTAGGCTAATTTTCACTGACTCTTCTCCTGCTAACTTAATTCTAACCTTCTTTAAATTTAGAATAATTTGAATAGCATCTTCTAAAACGCCATCAATAGTAGAAAATTCATGAGAAACTCCTTTGATTTTTACTGATGTTATAGCAGCACCTTCTAGTGATGAAAGAAGAACTCTTCTGAGAGCATTTCCTAGAGTTGTTCCATATCCAGGATAACAACCTTCGATAACAAAACGACCGGTTGCCTCATCAATCTGAGTATATTTTGGTTTTTTTGGAAGAGATATCAATTGCATATTTTTTCATAACTTGAATTTACAAATCAAATTACTAATTCTTCGCGTACCTATTGATCAAATGCGAAGTTTAGCTTTGATTTATGTGATTCAAATTTATTATTTAAACTTAACGAGAATAATATTCAACTATTAACTGAGCATCGATGTTTGAGTCTAGATCTCCCTTTGCAGGAAGAGCTGTAACTTTTGCTTCTAGCTTAGAAGCATCCATGTGAATCCAAGAAGGAATGTCCTTCTTTTCTTTTAAAATTTTCACTTGGTTTTTAAAATATCCGTTTTCTTTTTTGTTACCTTTTACAGCAACGGCCATTCCTGCATTAACTTCAAAAGAAGGTATGTCCATTCTTTTTCCATCAACTGTAAACATTCCGTGATTAACAAGTTGCCTTGCTTCACTTCTTGAATTAGCAAATCCAGCGCGGTACACAATATTGTCCAATCGCATTTCCAATCTTGTAACCAAAAGATCTCCTGCGATTCCAGATTTATGCTTTACATCATCAAAATGTTTTCTGAATTGCTTTTCAAGAATTCCATAAATTCTTTTGATTTTCTGTTTCATTGCCAATTGCCTTCCATACTCACTCAAACCACGAGTCATTTTTTTCCCGTGAACTCCTGGAGCATAGGCCTTTTTGACCATTCCACATTTTGGAGACAAACAACGCTCTCCTTTTAGGAAAAGCTTTTCATTTGCTCTTCGGCATTTTCTACATTTTGCCTTTAAATCTCTAGCCATAATTATATCCGTAACTAGTAACTATTAAATAGTAACTTAGTAATTTAAATTCTTAACTTCTTAAATTCTCAACTTTCAATATTTTCTAATTCAACCTATGTCTTTTCAACTGATCTTCGTCCACTTCCTGCTGTTTTTCTAACATTACCACGAACAGTTCTGTTGTTAGTCTTAGTTCTTTGTCCTCTAGATGGAAGACCTTTTTGATGTCTTATTCCTCTATAGCATCCGATCTCTTTGAGTCTTTTTATGTTCATCTTGATCTCATGCTTAAGCTCTCCTTCCACTCGATATTTCTTTTCAATTTCTTCTTTCAGTTTATTGATGTCATCAGCAGTAAGATCTTTAGCCCTAACGCTTCTGTCAATCTTCAATCCATCTAGAATTTTTACACTAGTTGAACGACCTATACCAAAAATATAAGTCAAAGAGATTTCTATTCTTTTTTCGTCAGGAATATTTATTCCAGCTATTCTAGCCATATATATATTCAGTAACTAGACTGTCTCTACCGTCTGCGGCAGATATTCAGCAACTAGCTTCAATTCTTAAATTATTTTAATAAATTCTATTTATACTCTTCTAGGTTTTCTAGGTCTGCATCCGTTATGAGGAATTGGGGTGATATCCTTAATTGCTATCAGATTGAAACCTGCATTTGCAAGTCCTCTTACTGAAGATTCTCTTCCTCCTCCAACACCCTTGATAAAAACAGTTAGGTCCTTAAGTCCATATTTCTGAACTTTTTCACTAACATCTGCTGCTACCTTAGTTGCAGCATATGGGGTTGATTTCTTTGCGCCTTTAAATCCAAGAAATCCAGCACTTGACCAACCCAAAGCACCACCATTCGCATCAGTAATTGTGATAACTGTGTTGTTATAAGTACATTGAATATGAGCTTGTCCTTTTTGAACTTGCCTCTTCTTGTTTTTCTTAACAGCCTTTGCAATAGCTTCTTCTTGAGCTTCAACTGCAACAGCTTTTTTTTCTACTTTAGTGTTTTCTTCTGTCATAATATCTTAAAAAAATTATCTTACTTCTGCAAATTAAAAATCAAAAAACAATTATCCTTGTTTTTGTTTATGCTTAGGATTTGAACAGATTACATATAACGTACCTCTTCTTCGCACAATTTTACACTGTGCACATATTTTCTTTATTGACGCTTTAACTTTCATAATATTTTAGGTCTTAATTCTAATTTTCTAGTATATTTCAAATTCTACAATTATAATCTTTGGGTTATTCTTCCTTTAGTT
>JAOUHN010000065.1 GCA_029865125.1 Candidatus Moraniibacteriota bacterium | reverse complement strand
TAAATTCAGGATTGTTTTTGTATTACCACCCCTCCTCACTATGTCATCCTGAGTGAAGCGGAGCGAAACGAAGGATCCCGTTATACTTCACTCAAATCCTTAAATTCAGGATTACTTTTATTTATAAAATCTATTTTCTTTTTTCTAGTCCAACCTTTAATTTTCTTTTCAGCAGCTATTGCATCTCTAGGATTATCAAATACCTCATAGGCGACCAATTTATCTATGTTATATCTCGATGTAAACCCTTTAATAATCTTGTTTTTATGTTGCCACATTCTTCCCTGCAAGTTACTACTCACTCCGGTGTATAAGACTGTATTCCTTTGATTTGTTGCAATATACACACAATAATTTTTCTGCATCGTTTTGTGATTTTATTACGGGATTCTTCGCTACGCTCAGAATGACAGTGTTTTATTTTATTCGTACAAGATTCGTAATTCGTAATATAAAAAAACCTCGCTCAAATAATTCAAAATTTTGAATTACTAGAACGAGGATTCTCGCGGTTCCATCTAGCTTGCCTCGCCGAAGCTTTAGCGTAGGCGGGCTTGCCCAACACCAAATCATTGAGACCATCTTAATCAATATTCAATTTTGCGAAAGGTTCCAATCTCCCTTCACTTACCAATATATTACTAATGGGAGAATTAGTCAACCTGAATTCATACAGCACATAGCATAGAACATAAAACCAAAATTCGAGAATCAATTACATGCACAAATAAAAGCTGCCTCGGGAGTTACTCCCTCAGCAGCTTTGATGATTTTTTAACATGTTGTTATCAAGATATCCATCGAATATTTTTTTCTTGGATTTCATCTTTGATATCTTGAACGATGGCATCGTTAACTTCTTTTGTAAATAAATCAACGGTAACTTTCATTTTTTTACTATCCAATCCATTAATTTGTATAACGGAATACTTCGCTTCAATGGATTGGAGTTTATTTTTAATCCTATGATACCCAGCAAGGCTAACTTTTCCCTGAATAATTTCTCTTCTTTCTGTTGAATCTTTATCCAGGAAGCCAACCATGTTTCCAAAAAAATCTCTCAACTTTCTCATAGCTATCCCCATCTTCTTCCTTCCTTGGTTTATCAAAAAATCATCTGCAAATAATAACGCATTTTTTGCAATCAGTCAACCAAAAATCATACAAAACACACACCATGAAACCTATAACAAAAATTAACTACGACGCTCTGAAAATATAAAAAATTTACTCTTTCTCAAATCACAACTCTCCAATCTAGATTTTCCGACTATCATATGCCCAATGAAGAAGTGCTTGGCGTTGTTTTTTTCTGCAGGAAAGATCACCTTTCTCGCAATTGTTTTTCACTGCGCTCCAGTGCCTTTTGAAAGCTCTCCATCGTTTGATTTGTCGGTCATCATCTTCATGTCTGCGTCCCATGTAGTACCGGCAGTACCATTGAAACCATCCTCTTGGGTCATCTTCATGAATCCAACCTTTTTTTCTCCACACAGAAAGTGGCTGACTGGCGTCCACCTCAAAAAAATTCAATTTCGGATTGTGTCCTGGAGTGTTTTCGGCATGAAATTTTGCGCCAGAAAACCAATCGTCAGGAAACTCACTCGCGCAATCTCTCATGTACCTTCCACCAAAAACTCCCAGCCTCAACATTTCTTTTGGAGTGAGTTCGGGCTCAAAATCGCTTCGAAAATTTTTCCCAATTGGCTCCATCAGCTGATAGCGATAATTTTTTTGCATCTTGTCACTAACGACAATTGTTTTTGTTTTCATGTGCTTTTGCTTTCAAGTTTGCTATGTTTTCATTATATAAAACTAAACCAGAACAGTCTATTTTCCAAACAAAAAAGTGACTCGCAGTGAATCACTTTTTTTCAAACTATTTTTTCTTGGTCTTTTTTGCTGCTTTTTTTGTCGCTTTTTTTGCAACCTTCTTAGTAGTCTTTTTCTCTGAAGCAGGTTTCTCACTCATCACTTCTTCAAGAGATTTTTTCAATGACTTTTTGTCAATTTCTTTTCTTTTCGCTTTCTCAATTTTTCTAGCTTCTTCACTGTCAGTAAACTTCCTTGCTGAATTGTCAGAATTGTCTCCCAAAGCCCTCAGAACTCTATCTAACTTAGAATTTAGAATTTCAAAATCTTTTTTGTAATCTTTGATTTCAGTTTTTTTGTATGATTGACCTCCGTCAAAACCAAAACTTGATTTTCTGTCATCAAATCTTGGCTTTCTGTCTCTATCATTGAATCCTCCTCTGCCTCTAGAGTCACCTCCTTGATTTTCCCCAAAACATTTGCTGCAAAAAATTGGCTTGCTGCCTGTTGGTTTGAAAGGAACCTCACAATTGTCTCCGCACTTGCTGCAAACAGCTCTGTGCATTTCCGGTCTATCTCCTCCTCTTCTGTCCCC
>JAOUHN010000044.1 GCA_029865125.1 Candidatus Moraniibacteriota bacterium | reverse complement strand
TTTGAAAAAGCATGTTGTTTTTTGTATTTTTTTAAATTCAATTTTTTCTACATCACTCTTTTTCTTCTTCAATTTCATCACCCTGAATTTTTGTTTCCAAAATACCTTCAGTGAGTTGCTCGCTATCCAATTCCGCTTTCAGAGCCTCTTTTTCCGCATCTGGATCTCTTTTATAGGGTTCTGTTGAATCTTTTCCTGGCATAATATTTTTTAATTAGAAAATTATTTATGTCAAATTACTAAGCCTCCACCTTCTCTTTTTCTTCTTGTTTCACCCAATTCACTACCCTATCTTTCAATTGGTCAGAAACGAATTTTATCCCATCAGAATCCAATTTTTTTCCGCCTCCCTTCAATTGTTCTTCCCATTTATCTATTTGCTGATACACTTCTAACATTTCCTCACCTTCTCTAGTTTTAAGAATTTTCATAGCACGTCTATCAAAGATATTTTCAATCTCTTCTGCGGTAATATCTTTGAAATCTTCTTCGCTATGCAAAACATCTAGAGCCTTTTGAACTGTTTCTGATTTGATATTTTCATACTTTTTTTTCTTGCTCCCTCTTTCAATAATTTTATTCAAATCATCCTCACCTTCAATTTCGATAACATCCTCTTCAGCCCCTCCATTTTCAACACGCTCCCTGACTGCTTCTCGCATTGCCGCTTTATCCGCACCTAAAGTTGCTTCAATATCAGCCAATGCCTCATCTATCATCTGCTCTCCATAAGGCTTCCAAGGCTTCTCTTTTGATTCCTGTGGGGCAACTTCTTTTTTTTTCTTTCTTGCTTCTTCAATTGCCTTAATTCCAGCCATAGCTTGTTCATGTGGATTAGGTCCCCCTTCTATTGATTTCATATATTTAATTTCTATTTTATTCTTTTATGCCTTTATTTTAGCACAAATTATTTTTTGACAAAAGAAAAACTGAAAGACCTAGTAGTCTCTCAGTTTTCTTATTGAAGTATGCTCTCTGATTTTTTCAAGCGCTTTGGCTTCAATTTGCCTGATTCTCTCACGCGTCACTCCAAATTCTTGTCCCACTTCTTCAAGAGTGTGAGTCACTCCATCATCAAGTCCAAACCTTATCTTCAAAATCTTTTGCTCTCTCGGAGTGAGATCACTCAAGACTTCTGCAACATGATTTTTGAGAAGCTTTCTGGAAGCTGTCTGATTTGGCATTATTGTTTCAGTGTCTTCAATGAAGTCTCCTAAAACAGAGTTGTCATCACTGTCTCCGACAGATGTTTCCAGTGAAACGGTTTCTTGTGAAATCTTTTGAATATGACGAACCTTGTCCACATCCAAATCCATTTCAGCGGCCACCTCTTCTGGAAGTGGTTCTCTTCCCAATTCCTGAACCAATCTTCTTGTGATCTGAGTGTATTTGTTGATGGTTTCAACCATGTGAACTGGAATACGAATTGTTCGAGACTGATCAGCTAGTGCTCTTGTGATTGCTTGGCGAATCCACCAAGTTGCATATGTTGAAAACTTATATCCTCGCTTATAATCAAACTTCTCAACAGCTCTGAAAAGTCCAATGTTTCCTTCTTGAATCAAATCTAGAAGTGAAAGATTGGCAGACCTTCCCACATATTTCTTTGCAATGCTCACCACCAATCTCAGATTGGCTTCTGTCAATTTTTGCTTCGCAGATAAATCTCCTTTTTCAATCAGTTTTGCGAGACGAACTTCTTCATCTGCCTTGAGTAATGAAACTTTTCCAATTTCTCGAAGATACATCTGAACTGAGTCACCATGAGCAACATCAGTACTACTCAGATAATCTTTTTCCTCCTTCATTTTCTCTTTTTCTTTTTCTTTTTTTCCAGCAGATTTCTTCTTTTCATACTCTTCAGCAACTTTGTTTGTCTCAAATTTGATGATTTCTTCAGAGCTCACAACCTTTACACCATTATTTTCAAGTTCTTCATATAGCCCCTCCAACTCTTCAATATCAATTTCAATATCAGGAATAGTGTGAATAATCTCATCTTCAGTGATAAAACCTCTTTGTCTTCCACGAGAAATAATCTCTTGTATTGACTTCTTTCTCAAATCAGCAACCTCTTCTTTTTTAGTTTTTTTCTTTAAAGGGGTTGGTTTTTTTGCGACAGTTTTTTTCTTGACAATTTTCTTTGTTGCCTTCATTTTTGCTGTTTTTTTAGTTGTTTTTCTCGCAGTCACCTTTCCAGATTTCTTTGCAGAAGTCTTTTTTGCTTGAGAAGTACTTTTGGCGATAGACGCCTTTCCTTTTGGCTTTTGAGCCGATGTAGCTTTAACAGCTACCTTTTTTTTGGTTGTCGTACTTCCTTTGCCAGTAACCTTTTCTTTTTTCTTAGTTGTTTTTTTTGCCTTGGGCATAACTAATATTATAATTTTTTAACTCTAAAATTAATACAAACCTAATTCTATATCAAAAACACAATAAACACAATGCTTTTATGCTTGACTGCTGGTGAACTTGCTCAGTTTTTCTGTTAGCCTCAAAACATTCTCTTTATCCCCTTTTTCATCCGCTTTTCTGATTTCCTCCACAAGCAAACTCAATTCTTCTTTTGCGACTTTTCTTTTCAATTCACCTAGATATTCGCTGAACAATTTCTGCCTATCAACCTCTTCAAGATCATCATTTTCTTTGAATTGATTGTCAAAATATAATTTTCTCAATAACTCATCTTCTGTATCTGTCAAAATTTTTGAAAAATCAAAATTAATTTCTTTTCCCTTTCGAAGGATGACGTCCATCACTTTCCCTTTTTTGAAATATTTTTCCAAATCATCTTTATGCTTTTCAACCACACTTTTCCATAAAGCTGCATCTGAAATGATGAGTCCAATGATTTTTTGCTTTAGCAAATCAGTCCCGCTCAGTGCTACCTTGATCACCTCTCTCGAATCAACAATTTCTTCTCTGTTGTCTCTTGAATCATGAGCTTTGTTCAAAAAATCAATAATTATCTTCTCATCAGTTTCAAGTGCTTGAGCCAGCTTGCGAACCCAATGATGTTTTTCAATCTCATTTGAAAAATTCTTGATTATGTCGATGATTTCACTGGCAATTTTTTTCTTATCCAAAACATCTCTTTTGTTATATTTCTCAAAAACACCGTCAAAAAAATATTGCATTGCTCCAACGGATCTTTCAATGGTTTTTAGAAAAAGATCCTTGTCCTCACAAACCAAATCAGCTGCGTCTTTCCCTTCCTTGGAGCTGACAACGGAAACATTCAAATCCTTTTGAAATGCAAGTTGAGAACTTCGAAGAGCCGCTTTTTGCCCTGCTTCATCCATGTCAAAAAACATCTTGATGTTTTTTGTGTATCTTCCCAAAATATCCAATTGCTCACTAGTGAGAGCTGTTCCAGACACTGCCACAACATTTTCAATTCCGGCTTGATGAGATGCAATTACATCCATATTCCCCTCAACCAACAAAACGAAATCTTTTTCTTTGATTGCTTGCTTAGCCTTTTCAATACCATATAATACAAAACTCTTGTGATATACCATAGTTTCTGGAGTGTTGATATATTTCGCTTGATCATCCTCTCCTGGAAGAGCCCTTGATGTAAATCCAATCACTTTTCCCATTACATCACAAATCGGAAACATAATCCTCTTTCGAAACCGATCATACGAATTAGATTTGAGATTTGAGATAGAGACATGAGAATTATTAAACTGTGCTTTGTGACCCTGAGACTTGTCTACCAACAATCCTGTTTTCAAAATGTCCGCAGTACTATATCCCTTTTGAATCAAAAAGTTTTGCATATTACTCCAGCCGTCAGGAGAAAATCCTAGTCTGAATTTTTTGATCACTTCATCGCTCAAACCTCTTTCTCTCAAATATCCCAAAGCCGCATCCTTTCCCACTCCATCCCACAATTGCTTTTCATAGAACCGAGTTGCCAAATCCAACATATCAAAAATTTTTGCTTTTTCCCCAGAAGCGTTTATATCTTGCCTTGAAGTAGAAAGTTTCACACCAGCTTTTTCTGCCAAAATTTTGAGAGCTTCGCGAAAATCCAGAGATTCTATTTCCATCAAAAAAGTGAAAACATCTCCTCCTTTTCCACAACCAAAACAATGCCACATTTGCTTCTCCTCACTGACCATAAAAGAGGGAGAGTTGTCGTTATGAAACGGGCACTTTGATTTCCAGTTGGACCCAGCTTTTTCTAAACGCACATAGCCACCAACAAAATCAACAATATTTATTCTGTTTTTTATTTCCTCTACGTCGGACATGATATTAGTAATCAGTAACTAGTAACTCGTAATTTACTTAGTTGAAAATTTAGCGAAGCTTTATGTGTGCTTCTCTAAGTTGCATTTCACCAACCTCCGAAGGGCTATCCATCATCAAGTCCCTTCCTGTCCCATCTTTTGGAAAAGCATACACGTCGCGAATTGAATCAAGATCATTGAGAGCCATAAAGATTCTGTCAATTCCAGGAGCATTCCCTCCGTGTGGAGGAGCACCATATTGAAAAGCTTTGATCATTGCTCCAAATTTTTCATCAACCTCTTCTTTCTTGTATCCCGCAATTTCAAAAGCTTTGTACATAATCTCAGGCTCATGATTTCTGATTGCTCCACTTGAAACTTCAAATCCATTCAAAATGAGGTCATATTGATATCCCAAAATATCCAAAGGCTTTTCTTCTTCCAGTGCTTTCATTCCGCCCTGAGGCATTGAGAAAGGATTGTGAGAAAAATCAATTCTTCCTTCTTCAATTTCTGAATAGTCATACATCGGGAAATCAACAATCCAACACCACGCGGCCTTCGTCTTGTCTTTGAGACCCAACCTACTTCCACATTCATTTCGAACAGCTCCAAGAGCAGCACAAACTGTGCTCCATGTGTCCGCTCCAAAGAAAATAATGTCACCTTCTTTTGCATCAACTTTTTTCACAATTTCTTTTGCCAAATCATCACCCAAAAATTTCACAATTGGGGATTGAAGTTCTCCCTTGTCTTTCACAATAATATACGCAAGACCTCTTGCTCCTTTTTCAATGGCAATGTTTGTGAGCTCATCGATTTCTTTTCTTGAAAATTTCGCACCACCATCAACCTTGAGAGCGTGAACCACTCCATTATCTTTGACAACATTTGCAAAAACAGAAAAACCGCAACCATCAACCATTTCAGTGATTGGTTCAATTTCCAACTCAAAACGAAGGTCTGGTTTGTCCACACCATATTTGTTCATCGCCTCTTTCCAAGAAATTCTTTTCATTCGCTTTTTCTCATCAAGTCCAATCACTTCCTTCTGTGAAAAATTCTCAGTAAGCTCCAGCATCAAAGGTTCCATGACATCAAAAATGTCATCTTGAGTCACAAAACTCATTTCCATGTCCAACTGATAGAACTCTCCATAGTGCCTGTCCATTCTTGGGTCTTCATCTCTGAAACACGGAGCGATTTGGAAATATTTGTCCACTCCACCAACCATCAAAAGTTGTTTGAACTGTTGAGGTGCTTGAGGAAGAGCATAGAACTTTCCTTGATGAAGACGTGACGGAATCAAAAAGTCACGAGCTCCTTCCGGAGAAGAATTCGCCAAAATCGGAGTTTGAACCTCCATGAAATCACTCTTTTGAAGATAGTTTCTGATGTGACTCACGAATTTTGCCTTGTCCATCAAAATCTTTTGAAGCTCCGGTCGTCTCAAATCAACAAAACGATACTTCAGCCTCAAGTTCTCATTGGCAGCCTCATTGCCCTTTTCATCATCAAGTTCAAAAGGAGGAACTTTTGATTTTGAAAAAATCTCCAATTCTTCCACTTCAACTTCAACGTGCCCTGTTTCCATCTTTGGGTTCACCATGTCATCCGGTCTGGCAACCACTTTTCCAACAGCTTTGATCACCCATTCACTTCGAAGACGGTCGGCTTCTTCCAAAGTCTCTTTGTTGATTTCAGGGTTAAACTTGATTTGAGTGAGTCCATAGCGGTCACGAAGATCAATGAAAATGATTCCACCATGATCTCTTCTTCTGTGAACCCATCCGGTCAATGTCACAGTTTCACCCACATGAGAATCCCTCAGCTCTCCACAAGTATGCGTTCTTATCATATATATTTAATAAATAGTGTTAATTATTTCAAAACCTCACATCTGTCATTCCGGAAAATATATTTTTCAAATTGAGGAACGAAATTTAGAAAAATAATTTATCCGGAATCTACACTTAATATAACTACAGATTTTATTTATTTTACTGCAATCAATTAAGAATGGATTCCGGATAAGTTAATTTCTAAGGACTCGTCCCGTCGTTCGCGAACGCCAGGACTCGTACCTCGTCCAAGAAATTATACTTTCCGGAATGACAATACGATTAATACTGCCTAATACTTAAGTACAAAAAGCTAAACAGGTGCAAAAACACCAGAGTTAATATTCTAACCCTTTTCCTTTATCTTAGTCAAGTTTGCGCTTTTTTGCAACCCAATCACACTACCAAACTCACAAAAACATTGTCATCCTGAACTTGTTTCAGGATCCCCTACTCTAAGCACTAGCAAAATGTCTATTTCAACCCACTCAAAACCTCTTTGAATGTTGAAAAAATAAATTGTGAAATATTTTTGTTCATTATTTTCTAATTAAAACTCTATTTAAAATAGATTCAACGCCCTTTGTGATATTCGCTGAAAGCACAGGAAGATGTCCAAATATGGCCATAATAAAAACAATAAATAAAAATAAATCTCTAAGCTCCAATGCTCCACCTTTCACTAAAAAAATCCAACGAAACTCTATAAAGTAATAAAAAATAAAACCACCAATAAAAAAACTTATTGAACTATTCCATACTTCTTCAAATTTTAATTGCCAGGGAGCATTTTCTATTGATTGAAGTAAATCCTTTTCAAAATTATATCTAGAAAATACCACTTTATACCGAATAAAACCCAGCACGATACTTATTATTACCCAATAAATAATATTCATATTTTTATTTATTCTCTCTTAAATATTTATCCGCTTTCAAAATCAAAAAACAACTTGGTCCATGGGTGATTTCACTGTCCATCACCATTCTGACAGCTTCTTCAAATTTCACCTTTACCAATTTAATGTCTTCTGTGTCTTCTTGTTGATCTTTTCGAAATTTCAACTTTCTAGCCAAAAATATCTTTTGCATTGATCCCACAACTGTTGTGAATGGATGAACTGTTCCGAGATCAATCCATTCCTCAGCCTCAATCCCAGACTCTTCCTTCAATTCTCTTTTTGCTGTGACCAATCGATCCTCACCTTTGTCAGCTCCACCACTAATGGTTTCGATATCGTTTTTTCCAATTGCATAATGAAATTCATCAGTGAGATACACATACCCCTCATCATCCAAAGCCAAAACAGAAACACCACCAACCATTTTCACTACTCCAAAAATACCATCATCTCCATTGGGACGAATCACTTGATCTTCAACAACTTCAATCCAAGGATTTTTGTATTTCACTTCTGACTTCTTGATTATAAAGTCTCCATTTCTTTTTTCTTTCATAAAATTCTTAATTATTCATTCTTAATTATTAATTATTTTTAACGTGAATTTACTATAATTATCATGCAAATTCACGCTAAAATGTCAATTTGACGTGAATATAATCAAAAATCACATTAAATTCACGCTCAATCTCTTACTCTTCTTTATTGTACTAAATTCAAATAACCTCTAAGTGTGTGTCATCTCGAGCGAGTAAGCGAGTCGAGAGATCTCATCATAGCAAGTATCTGTAATAATATTTAGGTTGAGATTTTTCCACTCTCCCGATAAATCGGGATCGGTCGAAATGACATGAATTTTGTTTGGCAATTGATTGAAAATGGTATTACTTTCGATTCTTAATTACTAGCTACTCTTCCCACCCGCATTCATCATAGAAA
>JAOUHN010000064.1 GCA_029865125.1 Candidatus Moraniibacteriota bacterium | reverse complement strand
TCTCATCATAGCAAGTATCTGTAATAATATTTAGGTTGAGATTTCTCCACTCTCCCGATAAATCGGGATCGGTCGAAATGACATGAATTTTGTTTGGCAATTGATTGAAAATGGTATTACTTTCGATTCTTAATTACTAGCTACTCTTCCCACCCGCATTCATCATAGAAAACACCGTTTTTGATGTTTTCGATTACTCTTTTGATGTAGGGAATTGTGTTTTCTGGAATTTCATTCAAATCAAACCAGGACAAATCATCACATTTGTGACACTCCATGTTTTTGACCTCACCCTTCCATTTTTTGGCAACAAAAAACAAATCCACTCTTTCATTGTCATCCTTAGTGTGTGAGTTCCTGTTCATCACGCAAGCAACCTTCAAATCACATGGGTTCAAGTCAACATCAGCTTCCTCTTTGGCTTCTCTGATGATGCACTGAGTGAAATTCTCCCCAGAATCCACATGCCCTGCAATCATACTATAATTTCCATCTTCATATCCAGTATTAAACCTCCTGAGAAGCATAATTTTGTCATCCTTCATCAAAACCAAATACGACGCCGGAACAATTTTGTGCCTTTCTTTTTTCATTTTAGTTATTTCTCATATCTCTTGTTAATTTTCTCAATCTTTTTTTCCAGCGCTTTCTCAACATCCACTCCAAGAGTTTTTGCGAGAAGCAGTGTCACGATCAGGACATCTGCTACTTCCTCAGACAAACTGTCGCTATTGTGATTCGCTTGTTTTTCATCTCTTTGCATTGAATTGAAACTCAAAACCTCATCTGCAAGCTCACCCACTTCCTCAGAAAGCTTCACCATTCGTGCCAGTGCTCTTTTTTCTTCATCAGGATAGTTATCATGCGTTTTTCTCAGCCTCCCACTCTCAAGGTCAATGAATTCAAGAATCTTTTTCATATTTTTCACTTTTTATTTTGAAGTAAAATTAATATTAATCCTATTATTCTATCTTTTTCTTTAGGATCACTCTCGGCAACCAAAAGAGTCAGAGTAGTCAAAGCTTCTGGAGTTAAACTTGCTCTCAATATTCCTGCTTTTTTCAAAAACCAAACAAATGCAAACGCACCACTTCTTTTATTCCCATCTGTAAATGGATGATCTTTTACAATAAAATACAGGATATGCGCAGCCTTTTCTTCGACTGTAGCATATAACTCCTCTCCTTGAAAAGATTGGAGCACGTTTCCAATGATTCCTTTCAGGGATCCATTTGTCTTTTCTTGTCCAAAAAGTTTTGTTGCTTGTCTTTTTTTGATTAGCTCTTCTTTGAAACTTCCAAGAGAATTTTCCAATTCATTAGCAGTGAAAAAAACTTGTTTTTTAGTCGCACCTTTTTCAGGAAATGATTCAGTATCATAAGCATCAAGAGACAACCATGCTTTTGCAAAGGAATTAACTAAATCCAAAACATCCTTTACTTCTAATTTATTATTTTTTGGAAGCAACGCTTTCACATCTGAAACAGCTCTCAAAAATTGATTGTAATTTTCTCCAATGCGCTTCTTATTGATAGTATAACCGTCCACAAGATGACTTTTTAATATCTGTGTTGCCCAAATTCTGAATTGCGTTGCTTGTTTTGAATTAATTCTGTATCCCACAGAAATAATTGCATCTAGATTATAGAAATTTATCTCTCTTTCAATATTTCTCTTACCCTCAAGTTGAACTATCCGGAATTTCCGGATAGTTAAAACTTCTTTTAATTCTTCTGTATTATAAATATTTTTCAAATGCTCATTAATTGTGCGCACATTAACATTAAAAACTTGTGCTATTTGCTTTTGCGAAGCCCAAATAGTTTCTTTTCCAAAATCACCACGAAATTCAATTTTTCCACTTTTTGATTGATAAATTATAGCTTCTTTTATGTTTTTATTTTTCATGTTTTTTATAATATCATCTTATAATGATATTATATCACTAAAATCAATTTTTTAAAACCATATCCACAAAAAACTGGGTAGTTGGAAGGAAATCATAATCTGCCAATTCCTCTTTTTTCACCCATTTGAGATCATAGATTTTCGGGTCATTGAGATGAGTTTCTCCACTCACAAGTTTGCAGTGATGACAAAAAACAACCACATGCAAATCAAAAAGTGTGTGATCCCAGACTCTCGAAATGCTTTTTGGAAACATGTCGCCCACTCTCACTCTGAGTCCAGCCTCTTCAAAAATTTCACGTTCCAAGGTTTTTTCAAGACTTTCTCCAAATTCATTTTTTCCACCCAAAAAGTCCCATTTCAAATGAGCTTCAGGGACATCAGGATCATTTCTTTGACTCAAAAGAAACTCACCTCTTTCATTTTCCACAAGACCCAAAACAATAAGTTTGGTTTTTTTCATATCAAAAAAACAATA
The DNA here is from genome assembly GCA_029865125.1 of Candidatus Moraniibacteriota bacterium. Lineage (GTDB taxonomy): Bacteria > Patescibacteriota > Minisyncoccia > Moranbacterales > UBA9337 > JAOUHN01. The sequence goes on along the minus strand of JAOUHN010000064.1, from coordinate 36 downwards.
AAAGTATCTTATGATGATATTATATCATCCAAGAAA
>JAOUHN010000042.1 GCA_029865125.1 Candidatus Moraniibacteriota bacterium | reverse complement strand
AAAGAAACCTTATAAGATTAGTGCCGACCGCTCGGGATCCTGAAACAAGTTCAGGATGACATAGGACGGAGGTTTTTTAAATTTTAAACAAAACCTTTCCTCAATCCTCCCCTCGAGGAAAAAAAAAGGGGGGGGGAGGATAAAAACAAAAAGACCCCAGATTACTCCAGGGTCTTTTTTGCGCTCAGCATAAAAGAATCTATGCAGAAACTTTTGACATAGTTTTGATGCATTTTGTGCAAAGCTTTTTGGTTACTCCGTCAATTTTTTTGGTTTGAATGTTCACTTTGAACTTTCTTTTTGTGGCGATATTAGAATGACTTCTTGAATGTCCAGATTGAGTCCCTCTTCCACAAACATCACAATTTCTACTCATAACATGAAACACGGAACATATGACACACAACACAGGCAAAATGTCCTATGTTCTATGCTCTATATTCTATGATAATAAGGTTGCTTAATTACAGATTATAATTTATCATAGTAATAAGAATCTGGCAAGCCCCTTAGGCTCGCTTTTGTATTAATTTAAGTATGACCTAAAGATGAAATATAAAATATGGATGTCAAATTTATTCTAATTGTTTTTCAGGTAATGGTTCTTATTATGTCGATTGTGGTTCATGAAGTTGCTCATGGTTGGGCTGCATTGAAATTGGGAGATCCAACAGCCAAATATGCAGGGAGATTGAGCCTTAATCCAATGAAACACTTGGATCCATGGGGATCTTTTTTGGTGCCTCTTTTCATGATTGTGACACTGGGATTTGGATTTGGATGGGCAAAGCCAGTTCCATATAATCCATATAATCTCAAAAATCAAAAAACAGGACCACTTTTAGTAGCACTTGCGGGGCCACTATCCAACATTCTTTTGGCCGTATTTTTCGGTTTGATTGCAAGATTTATCACGCTGAATTATATGATCAAGGTGAGCATAGCCGAACATATTTTTCAGTTTGAGGATTTAGGTGTTGTTTTTTCAGGTTCATTTGCAGCGATATTCTTTTGGCTTGCAATGATGATGGTTATTTTGAATGTCTTTTTGGCATTTTTCAATTTAATCCCGATTCCTCCTTTGGATGGTTCAAAACTTCTTTTCTATTTCTTTTCACTCAAAACTGAAACAAAGATAATGCTTGAACAGTTTGGATTTATTTTTTTGATTATGTTCATTATGATTTTTTCAGCTCCGTTAGGGAGTTTCTTGTATGGAGTTTTGTCCCTGTTTTTGAGATATATTGTTGGTCTTTAGCAGTGTAATTTAAATGAAAATAAATATGGAAAAAATAAAAGGTTTTTTGAATAAAAAACATTCATGGATTCTTTTGGGAATCATTTTTCTGGGTATTTTTTTGAGAGTATATAATTTTGCCCCATGGATTCATTTTGAGCTTGATCAAGCAAGAGACGCAATCTTAATTGATGAAGCGATTGATGGAGGCATGGGCGAATTGACATTGCTGGGGCCAAGGGCTGCCGGAACAATGCTTCGACTAGGACCAGCATTCTATTATCTTGAGTATATCGGATCAGTCATAACAGGAAACACAATTGTTGGAAGTGCTGGAGTGGTGCTGTTTTTTTCAATACTTTCATTGCCACTATTCTATGTTTTTCTGAGGAGATATTTTTCAGAGAGAATTTCTTTGTCGCTCTTGGCAGTTTTCTCAACATCTTTGTTTCTCGTGACCTATTCTCGCTTTGCTTGGAATCCAAATTTGATTCCATTCTTCATGCTAGTAGTGATGTATTCTTTGCTTCGAACTGTTGAAGCAGAAGAAAAGAAAAAAGGGAAGTGGTTGGTTTTGACAGCTGTATTTTTCAGCTTACTCGTCCAGTTTCATTTTTTGGCACTCATCATTTCTTCTGGTGTGGCGGTGCTTTTCTTGCTGTATAAGAGGCCAAAAATTCAGTTGAAATTCTGGGTTGCAGCAGTGGCCGTTTTTTTCTTTGTGAGCTCACCAATGATCATTAACGACATCAAAACAGGTGGGGACAACTTTAGTGAGTTTATGGGTGCTGTTACTGAAAAGTCAGATGAAAGCCCGGTTCCACTTATTGAAAAACTAGCCAGAAACTATTCAGAACATTCTTTTTGGCATGAGGTTATTTTGACAGGATATCAAGATTCAGACCTTCCTAAGCTTGAGAAAAAGAAAAAAGGTGGATATGGCGTTGAGTGTGACAGATATTGCAGAGACCATCTTGTTGCGGGGATGCTAGGATTTTTGATTGTCACACTTGGAGGAATTTTGCTTATTTGGAGAGCTTTCAAAGAGAAGCATTCAATTAAGAAGGATTTTTTGGTTATTAATCTCTTGGTTTTGTTTGTTTCGTTTGTCATCTTCACGCCACTCTCACTTGATTTATCGCCACGATTTTTCTTGATTGAGATTGCAATTCCGTTTGTATTTCTAGGGCTCATTTTTGAAAACATGAAATCAATCAAAGGAGGAAAATTGCTGATTGCTCCTGCTGCTGCCATTTTGGTGATTTTCAATATTTCTTTTGTGGAAATTTTTTTCAACGAGCTTTCAGTGGCAGGAAAAGAAAACACTGAGATTGGACGAGATAGGATATTGAAGCAAAAAACCAGAATAACACTAGAGCAACAGATGGCAATAATAGAATATTTCAAAGAGCGCTACAACGAAAACGGTTATCCGATTTTTCTCAGAGGTCAAAATGAATTTCACAGATCTTTTAGCTATCTTTTGGACAAGGAAGGAATTTTTCGTGACGGAATATCAACAACCACAATCTATGAAGAAGGGAATTATTTCCTGATTGTGAGAAGCCAGTCCAGTATGGATTCATTCCAAGAGAAATATGGAGAGAAGTTTGAGTTTACTTCAAAAGAGGAATTTGGAACTTTGTCTGTGTTCGGTCTTTCTCCAAAAAAAGATGCAATCACCAATAAAAGTTTTGATTTGAAAGAGCTTGAAAAGGAAAGAGATGATGAAGAAGACAATGGTAGTGAAGATGCTAAGAGATATAAATGGAATGAGATTTTCTAGAAACAAAATGCGATTAGAATAACAAAAAACTGCATCAATTGATGCAGTTTTTTTATTCTAAGCACTTTCTGTGTTTTTGAGTTTTATTTTCTGAGTAGTTTTTTGATTATTCCAAGATCTTTTTGATTAAGCTCTTTGAACATATAAAGGAGTGTGAAATATATGACAAGTAATATCACTGAGTACGCAATGAACATGAACTGACTTTGTGGAAAGAATGTTGAGAGAAAAAAAATAATGATTGAACTCAAAATTATTTTTGCAAATGAGTTCATGTTCACGCTGACCCCGAATTCTTTTTTGGTGAAATATATCCCTAGGAGCATCACAAACAATGAAGTGATGGAGGTCGCACTAGAAGCTCCCAGAAGTCCAAATTTGGAGATTAGGAAGTAATTTAGAATTATGTTTATGGTCATTCCAAAAAAAGCAATCCACATTGGAACTTTTACTTTACCAGCTCCGTTGATGGCAAAACTGAGAACATAAAAAATAGTCAGAAAACTCATTCCAACAACCAAGATTTGCATGGCACTTGCAGCTGGAGCAAAATCGCTTCCATAGAAAAATGTGATTATTGAAGCTGAGAATGCGGACATGAGAGCGATGATAGGAAAGAGCAGAAGAAACATCAATCGAAGTGTTTGAGAGAGTACGGATTTTGTTTCCGCATCGTTTTTTTCAGAAGTGGTTTTTGAGATTGTCGGAAGCAGAACAATTGTGAGAGCATAGAAAAGGAAATATGGAATGCGCGCCACTGTGAGAGCGCCGTTATATATTCCAGTTAAAAAATCATCATTCAAAATTCCTTTAATCATATATAAATCAATGGAAATCATAATTTCATAAAAAAGCAAAAAGAGAGTCATTGGCCAGGCGTAATTGACGAGTTTTTGCCAATGAAATTCTTGTGGGAGCGCGCTTGCTTTTGAGACGGATTCTTTGATTTTTGGTGAAATGAAGAATTTGTCAATTCCAAAAGCGATCAAAAAAACCAAAAGCGGAGCAAGAACATATCCAAAGATTGAACCTTCCACTCTGAAAAGCCAAGCCAAAATCAAAATAAAAAACATTCTTGAGAGCGAGCGGATTGTTTTGAGAATTGCTTGAATATTGAATTTATGAATTCCTGTGAAGTAGTAGAAATAGAATGATGCAGCTGCAAATGATGGGATAATGAGAGTTGAGATTCGAAATAGCGGAGTGAGACTAGTGTCTCCAAGTGCTTTGGCTGTCAGAGGAGCTAGCAGAAAAAAAATCAATGTAATTGAGCCAATTAGTATGCACTGAAGAAAAAGAGCCTTTCTTTTGATTATTTGAATCATTTGTGGTTTCGTTTCAAATATCTCGCTTAAAAATTTGCTCATTGCTGTTGGAATTCCATTTCCAATCAGAATGATTATCATGGTTGTAAGAGTAATGATAAGCCCATATCTTCCATAATCTGAGGGACCTAAAATTCGACCCACGCCTGAATGAATGACATATCCTGAGATATTATAGATAATTTCTGAAACAGTTAGCCAAAAAACTGATTTTATGATGTGTTGTTTTGCCATGTTTAGGATAATTTAAGTTCTTTTTTTATAATTTCTTTTATTTCTTCATAGATAATTTCTTTGGTTCTGTTTCCATCAACAATGCTCCATTCAATTACTTTGGTCGCTTGATCATATAACTTGTTTTTGAGTTCGAGATATACAATTCCTTGATCCGGAGTTTCAGCGCGTCTCATGATTTCTTTTGGATCAGTTCGAAGATATATTTTGACATCAGGCTCAACTAAAAATTTCTTAAGTCCTAGTAAGTCTTTCTCATGAAAATCAGGATCAAGTTTTGCACTCAGATATTCGATATTGATGATGTTATCATAAAAATATCTATCTGAAACGATATAATCATAATTACAATCCTCAAGATTTCTGATGAGTGCTTCAAATCTTCCCATATCAATTTCAAGGACAAATCTTCTTAGTTTAATTTGCCATTCTTTTGCATCCGTTACACTTTTTGGCTTTCCTTCTTCTGTTTTTTTGATTATTCCAAAAAAAGTGAGAGGGGATTTGAGAATACGAATGATTTTGTTGATGATTGAAAAATGAACAGCGTGAAAATAGTATACTTTCTTTTTTCTACGTTCCAAATGTTTTTTGATGAGCTCAACCTGAGTTGATTTTCCGCTTCCATCAAGACCAGAAATCGAAATGATTTTCACAGTCCTATTTTTGATGATCTTTGATTCATTCATTTATTTTTTTATAATAATCTTATAGTAATTTTAATACATTAATACTGCTACTGGCTGCATTTTCACTGCTGCGTTGATGATCTTATTGTCTTCCATGCCTGAGATTACTTCCTCGACATCTTTGTAATAGGAGCTATCTTGAAGAATTACCCCGGAAGATGCTGCGTTATATAGTCTCACCTGAGCTTTTTCCATGTTTTTGAACAATTCTTCCTTGTCCTTTGGAGACTCATCTTCTACTTTGGCCCTTCTTCCTGTTCCGTGACTTGCAGAAAAAAAGGACGATTCGTTTTCATTTGTTCCCACTCCAAGATATGCTGGAGTACTCATTGAAGAAGGAATAAACACTGGTTCTCCTGTTTGCTCAAAAAGAGAATGTCCCTTCATTCTTTCAGGGCCATTGGCTCGCACTGTTCCGTTTCTGTGGACCCAAACATTCTCACCAAAATGAGTTTCTTTTCTGTTCATGATGTGGGGCATGTCATACAAAAGATCCAAATCTACTTGGCGACCAAGAACTTTTTCAAGGGCGTGATCAAGGTGGTGATTTAGAACGAGTCTGTTTGCAAATCCGAAATTACCAGCGGCTTCATGAGCAGTGAGATACATGCGACCCTCAACGCTGTCTGCGTCATATCCCAAAAATTCATCCTTATTTTCATATTCACGAATTTTTCTCTCGATACCTTTGTATATTTTTTGTGTTTCTGCGCTTAGAAAGGCTGTTCCAAGTTTAAACATTATTTGTTGACTCAAATGTTCTTTTTTCTTTGGGGTGTACATATATGAAGCGTATTGTCCAATGAGTCCAGAGCCTGTGTGAAGAAGAAAAATATATTGTCCAACTCTAAGATTGAATTTTTGAGCAATTTCATTATTCTTGATTTCTGTGATTTTCATGAGGTCAAGAAAATGATTTCCAGCCGCTCCCAAAATTCCAGTGCGATATTTTGCTGTGTGAAGAAATAATTTTGGAATTGAACTGAAAATATCTTCATCACTCACGTTTTCTTTGGTCATCAAATTCCCTCTTTCAAAAGTGTTTTCAATTTCATTTTTTGTTCTGGTTTGAAATTTTTCTTGAAGAGGACGACTCCCATATTTGCAAATTTCCAAAACATCTTTGAAAGAAATTTTTGTTCCCAAATATTTTTTTGTTGGAATAACTTCCACAAGTTCTTTGAAAAGAGCATTAATTTTTTCTGTTGAAAGAGAAGTTTCATCCAAATCCGTTCGAATGAATCTCATGCCACAGTTTGGAGCAGTGTCATTGATTTGAGGAAAAAGATGTTTTTTGCTCGCAACGATGGTTCCAGTGGGATTTTTTCTTCCTTTCTTTGGATGAACATCACTCATTGCGGCAATGTGATGAAAAAGTCTCTCGTCTTTGGCAAGATTTTCCAATTGATCAAAAGTTTTTTGATCCGGAAGAAGTTTTTCAGAAACATGAAAAACGGTCGGAATTTTCATTTGATCTGACTTAAATTCCAGCAAATGAGAGTTTTTTATTGATAAATTTTTGTTCATAAATAGTTCAAAATTAATAGTTTTATTCTGCTTAAGTATACATTATTTTGAACCAAAAATAAACCCGTTTCTAGAGGTTTTTGTATAAATCTGCATATTTTTGTGCGGATTTTTTGATGTCGAAGTTTTCTCGGGCAAAGGTCGCTGCATTTTGAGCGATTTCTTCTCTCTTTGATTTGTTTTCAAAAAGGTCAATGATTGTGTCTGCAAGTCCAATGGGATTGTCTCTTGAAATTAAGACAGAATTGTTCTGCGTGGAGAATTCTTGGAGGATTGGGATGTCAGAGATAATCATAGCTTTTTTGCATGCCATGGTTTCAATGACAGCAAGAGGAACATCAAATTTTCCATACATGTTTTGAACAGGAAAAAGGCTGATGTCACACATGTTGTACAAATCAGACATTTTTCGGTGCCAAGTGTCATGAAATGCGACTCTTCCAAGAAGGCCTTCTCCTTGGAGTTCTTTGATCACCGCTTCTTTTTTCTTGGCATCTTTTTCATTTTTCACTCTCACAGCAAGAGACAGTTTTGCGTTGGGAATCTTTTTTGAAACTTTGATGAAACTTTCAATGACACTGTCCATAGCTCCGAGACGAATGTATTCCCCTGTGAAATTGATGATAAAATCATCTTTTGAAAAGCCAAACTCTGAGAGAAGGTTTTCATCTTTTTCTCTCGGAGAATAGTCTGACAAGTCAATTCCGGGGTATATTTTTTTGACGTTGTTGACTCCAAGCCCTTCCAGCCGTTCTTTGGCATAATCAGAATAGGTTGTGACGATATCTCCAAAAATGAGTTCTTTGATGTCATCATCAGAAAAAAGATCTTCTCGGAGAGTGGCAATGGTTTGAATTGTTTTTGACTCTCCCTTCAAGAATCGATCAATTAGCACGGAACTTGCCTTTGTAGGTGTGAAGAAATATTGAATAATATCAAATTTATTTTTTTGCATTAATTGAAAGAGAACACTTCGGATTTTTTGAAATGCTCCAAAATCTCTTTCTGATGAAGTGTACACATCGTGACAAATCACATTTTTTGGTAAATCATCTAAGACACCTTTGGTCATGATGTGAATCTCGATGTCTTTGTTGGACACTGCTGTTTCTTTTGCAAGGTGATAGGCAAAATTTTTGCTGGCTTCATCCCAAGGTGGGGCAATGGGGCGAGAAACAAAAAGAATTTTTTTCATATCTAAATTTTTTATTGATTATTTAATTTGATAATAGCACAAAGACGTTTTGTGTTGAAGGCTGTTTGCTGAATCTGGATTCGCAATATTTTTGTCTTCAGTTGTGAACGCAGTTGACTTTTTCTGGAAGTAATATATCATTGGTGGTGCATTCTTTGAAGTCGTTTTCTTATATATCGGAAGATTTGTCACATATTCTCCTCTCCGCCGACTCATTGAATGCACGCATCCCCCCTTATGAAGACCTCTCGCGCACCGCATAACATGCAGCGCATATACCTATCAGGTAGAGGTCTTTTTTTATTTCTTGATTTTTATTGCACAACAATGCATTTTGTTTTGACGAGCTTTTTTTGGCATTGAGTTCATGCT
>JAOUHN010000041.1 GCA_029865125.1 Candidatus Moraniibacteriota bacterium | reverse complement strand
TGTTTTTTTCTTTGCAGCTTGTTTTCTTTTTGCAGCTGTTTTTTTCTTTGCAGCTGGCTTTCTTTTTGCAGCTGTTTTTTTCTTTGCAGCTGGCTTTTTCTTTGCAGTTTTTTTGGTTGCCATTTTTTTATTTTTATTTAAATTATAAATGCATAGATATTATACAACAAAATTTAAAAAACACAAAAGTTTTTTTTGAAACATTATTCAAAATACTTAAATACGTTTGTTTTTAAGAAAATATTTCACTGCATTGAAAACAAAAAAACCACCTCATTTTACTAAGGTGGTTTTCATTGTAGAAAGTTTTTGAAAAATGTTATTCTATTTTTCTTCTTTAGATTTCTTTTCAGATTCAAATTTTCCTCCAGCTTTTTCAATTGCTACCTTTGCAGATTCAGAAACCAACACATCTTTTCCAACAACAATTTTTTTGGTAATTTTTCCGTCTCCAAGAATTTTCACTCCATTACCATCTTTTGATTTCTTAATCAATTTTGCACTTAAAAGACTCTCTTCATTAATCACATCTCCATCAGAGAAGTTTTGTTCAATTTGATCAAGATTAACATTGTTTTTCTTAGCATTAATCGCTTTGAAACCTCTTAATTTTTTCATTCTTTGAATCAAAGAAGATCTTCCTCCTTCAAACAAAGGATCAACATTCCCTCCTGATCTTGATTTTTGACCATTCATACCACGTCCAGAATAAGTCCCTCTTTTTCCTCCGCGACCCACTCTCTTCTTGGATTTTCTTTTATTAACTTTTAACTCGTGAATTTGCATATTTTTAAAACTTTCTAAATTACTTAAGAAGTAAATTATTTCTTACTTGTTTTTTTGATAGTAGCTTTTTTTGTAGTAGCTTTTTTTGAAACAACTTTTTTTGTAGTAGCCTTTTTAGTTTCATTCTTTTTTTCTGCAACTTTTTTTGCAACAGTCTTTTTTTCACTTTTCTTTGCTTCTGTAAGCTTTGAAAGAGCAGAAATTGTTGCTCGAGAAACATTAAGCTTATTTGAACTTCCAAAAGATTTTGAAACAATATCTTTAATTCCAGCCAACTCAACTACGGTTCTAATTGGACCCCCTGCAACAATTCCTCTACCTTTCTTAGCAGGCTTGAGCATAACTTTTGCGCTTCCCAATTTTTCTTCAATTTCATGAGTAATTGTTGTACCTTGAGTTTTAACCTCAATCATATTTTTCTTTGCATCATTAACAGCCTTGTTCACTGCATCAGAAACGTCAGAACCCTTAGAAACTCCAACTCCAACCTTACCCTTTCTGTTTCCAATCACCATAGTAGCTCTGAAACTAAATCTTCTTCCACCTTTAACTACACGAGTAACCCTAGCCAAATCAAGAAGTTTTTGATCAAACTCTGGCTTCTCTCTTTTATTATTAAATTTTCTAGGCTTCTTATTATTATTCATAATCTATTACTCAATCTACAAATTATTTAATTTATCTATTATTAAAACTTCAGACCCTCACCTCTAGCAGCTTCTGCTAGTGCACTGATTCTTCCGTGATAGTTATATCCACCTCTATCAAAAACAATCTCAGAAATTTTAGCTTCTTTACACTTCTTTCCAATAAGTTTTCCTAATTTTTCAGCACCTCCAATGTTGTTTTCAACCTTTTTTCCTTTGAAAACTTCTCTCAAATCAGCACTAACCAATGTTTTTTGTGTTGAATCATCAATCACTTGAACATATAGGTTGCTGAGACTTCTAAAAACAGCCATTCTCGGTCTCGCACTCGTACCTTCGATTTTTGACCTAACTCTTTTGTGTCTTCTTATTCTTAAATTGTTTCTACTCATTAAATTATTTTAGCCATCCCAACATATGTTAAATATAAACAGTATGTTGAAATATTTTAAAATTTCTTGATATTTTAATCTGATGATGACTTCTTTCCTTCTTTACGTCTCACAATTTCATCGTCATATTTAAACCCTTTTCCCTTGTATGGCTCAACTGGCTTAAGGGATCTAATTTCAGCTGCAAATTGTCCTACTGCTTGTCTATTGGTTCCGGAAATTAACAATGCGTTTCCCTCAATAGAAGCCTCCAATCCTTCTGGAATAGATACTTCAACTGGATGAGAAAATCCTAATGCAAAATCTAGATTTCTTCCTTTTACTGCCATTCTATATCCCACTCCGTTTAACTCTAATTTCTTAGTGAATCCCTTAGAAACACCTTCGATCATATTAGCAACTAGACGCGTAGTAGTTCCCCACATAGCCAAAGCCACCTTAGAATTATTCTTTTTGTCCACCGTCAATAAACTATCAGAAATTTCAATAGAAACTTCTGGACGAATGACTAATTCTAACGAACCTTTGCTACCACTAACAGTCAATTTATTGGCATTTAATTCCACCTTAACTCCTTGTGGTATTTCAATTGGTTTTTTTCCTATTCTACTCATATTATATAATTGTTCTAATTGTTTAAATTGTTCTATTGCTTGTCCTGTTCTAATTGTTTTCAAATTAAAATTCTCAACATCCTAGAACACTTTCAACAAATTCAACTTTATTACCAAATCTCACAAATAACCTCTCCTCCAACTCCTTCTTTGCGAGCTGCTTCTCCAGTTAAAACTCCTTTGGAAGTTGAAACTACAGAAAAACCATATCCGTTTCTCACTCTTCTGATCTCGTCTTTACCAACATAAATTCTTTGCCCTTCCTTACTGATTCTTTTGATTCCTGTGATAGCTGGCACCTGATTTCCGTCCTTTTCTTTATATTTCAAAACCACCTTAATAAAATCAAAGTTGTCTTTACTAATTTTACTTACACTCTCGACAACACCCTGAGAAGCAATCACATTGGCAACAGCCAACTTCAACTTAGAGCATGGAAATTCCACCTCGCTGTGATGCGCCATTTGGGCATTTCTTATTCTTGTTAACATTTCACTTATTGGATCTAACATAATATTATAACTTCCCTAATTTACGTAATTATTTTTCTACTACTAATCTAGAAGATTATTTTCGAGATTATACCTCTATTTAACTGAGGCAAACGCAGTTAGATTTTTTACAATTATTTTTTAACTGGATTACCAACTACTTTTTCTCACTCCAGGAATCTCTCCCTTACTTGCCAGCTCCCTAAAGCATATTCTACAAATATCAAATTTTCTAAGATACCCTCTTTTTCTTCCACACTTCCAACACCTTTTCACTGCTCTGGTAGAAAATTTTGGTTTTTTGTTAGCTTTAGCTATTACTGATTTTTTTGCCATAATTTTTTTAGCTTTATATCAAAATAAAATCTTATTTTTTATTAAATGGAACTCCCATCAGCTCAAACAATTTCATTCCCTCTTCTTGAGTTTTTGCAGTAGAGCTAATAACAACCTGAAGACTAAATGGGAATTTAACTTGCTCAGGAACTATTTCAGGAAATATAACATGATCACGAATTCCAAGATTCAAATTTCCATCACGTCCAACACTGCTTCTTTTAATCCCTTGAAAATCTCTTGTTCTTGGAATAGAAACATTGATCAATCTATCAAAAAAATCCCACATCTTCTTTCCTCTTAGAGTAATCTTCATTCCGATTTCCAATCCAGCTCTCGTCTTGAATCCTGCAATAGCTTTTTTTGCTTTAGTTTTCACTGGAGCTTGTCCTGCTATCACAGCTAAGGCTTCTTGAATCTCCTTAATTTTTTCAGATTCTTTCAAAAATTTGCCGGTACCAACATTAATAGTGATTTTTTCAATCTTAGGCACAGACATATTGTTTTTATATCCCAATTCTTTCTTGAGATTTTCCACAATTTCCTTGTTATATTTAGTTTTAGCGCTTACGATTTTCATATATTTTTAACTATAACTCCACATTACACTTTTTACACACCCTATTTTTTTTATCACCTTCGATTTTGTATTCTACTCTCGTAGCCTTATCACATTTAGGGCAAACAAGCATAACATTAGAAATGCTTACTGGCATTGGAGTTTCAACAATTTGACCTTTTTCTCCTTCTTTTCTTGGTTTAACACTTTTCTTAACGGTGTTTAAACCTTCGACAATAACTTTCTTGTCTCTAGGAAAAGATGTGACAACCTTGCCGGTTTTTCCTCTATCCTTACCTGTTATTATTTTAACTTTATCACCTTTTTTAATCTTCATACTTATAATTGTTCTAGTTGTTCTAATATCTTATTTATTCTAAGTGTCTCTTCACATAAGATACTTCAACACCTAGAACACCTGAAATAAATCAATATGTTCTTATAAAACTTCTGGTGCTAATGAAGCAATCTTATTAAACCCTCTTTCTTTAATCTCTCTTGCTATTGGCCCAAAAACTCTAGTTCCTTTTGGCTCCACTCCATCAACAATAACAGCTGCGTTTTCATCAAAACGGATATATGAACCATCTTTTCTTCTGAGCTCTTTTTTTTGTCTAACAATAACAGCTTTCACCTTATCTCCTTTTTTCACTGACCCTCTTGGCTCTGAAGATTTAACAGAAGCAACAATAACGTCTCCTACAAAAGCATACCTTTTTCTACTTCCACCTAGAACCTTGAAGCATTCTATCACTTTTGCTCCTGAGTTATCAGCTACTCTTAATTTTGATTCTGATTGTATCATATTATAATTATTCTATTTGCTTTAAATTATTGCCTTGCATTTTTCAGCGATTGAACGTTATGCAAGTTCCACAATTTAAGCAACCTCAAATTTCTTATCTTTACTAATTGGCTTCACTTGCATAAATTCAACAACATCCCCTACTTTATGCTTATTTTCAGCATCATGCACCTTATATTTCTTTGTTGACTTATACTTCTTTAAATATTTCGGATGTGTTTTAAAACTAGTCACAGACACAACAATTGTTTTGTCCATAGCATCGCTTACAACTATCCCTTTAATATTTTTATGCTTTTTTTCAACCTTTGCCTTCTTCATAAATATTTATTCCTTATCCCTGTCACCAGTCTGAGCTGGATCTAGTTAGATGAATTTATAACCGTTAAAATACGAGCAATTTCTTTCTTAAGATTTCTATAATCTCTATGCTCTTTAAGCTGATTAGAAGCAACTTGAATTCTTAACTCTCCCAATTCTCTCTTCTTTTCCACAAGTATACCCTTAAGCTCTTCTATTTTTTTATCTTTTAAATCTTTAGCTTTCATAATTTAGCTCTTGCTATCAACTGTTGTTTCAAACAGTCTCAAGTGTGTCTTAAATTTTCACTCCACCTACTGGCGGATTACTACGTATTATTTTTCCTCTTTCTCAATAAATTTGGTTTTCACATTCAATTTATACGCTGCTAGTTCCATTGCTCTTTTCGCCACTTCTCTTTCAACTCCATCCATTTCAAACATAACTTTTCCAGGTCTCACCTTTGAAACATAATGATCAACAGAACCTTTACCTTTACCCATAGGTGTTTCGTCTCCGCTCTTGGTCATTGGTTTGTCAGGAAATATCCTAATCCAAACTTTTCCACCTCTTTGGATATATCTAGTCATGGCACGTCTTGCAGCTTCTATTTGTCTTGCTGAAATAAGACCACCACTCATAGCTTTTAGCCCGAAACTACCAAAGCTAACCTTATCACCTCGGCTAACAGTTCCACGGATTGCTCCACCTCGGTGAATCTTTCTATGTTTAACTTTTCTTGGCATCATTAACATATTTTTTTATCTATTCAAAATGTCCTATTTTTTCTTATTTAAAATTTCTAGAACATTTAAAACATCTTATTCAAATACCTCTCCTTTATAAATCCAAACCTTTACTCCAATTGCTCCGAAACCAGTTCTTGCTGTATTTCTAGCAAAATCAATATCTGCTCTAAGTGTATGCAATGGAATTGTTCCTTTTGAAAGCCATTCTTTTCTTGACATTTCCGCTCCTCCCAATCTTCCTGATACTTCAATTTTCACTCCTTTGACGTCTCTGTTCTTTTCCACCTGCTCCAATGTAGACTTCAAAACTCTTCTAAAAGGCATTCTTTTTTCCAATTGCTCTGCAACTTGTTGAGCAATAAGTCCAGCGTCTTTTTCAATATTCTTAACTTCTCTAATTTCAATTTTCAAATCAATTTTCTTTCCTGCAAAAAAGTTGCTCTTGATGAATCCGGTAATATCTTCAATTCCACTTCCACCTCTTCCGATCAAAACTCCTGGTCGAGATGTTAAGATAATAATTCTGATTGTTCCAGCTGATTTTTCTACTTCAACATCAGAAATAAAAGCTGATTTCCACTTCTTCATTATCGCCCTTCTAAGCTCAATGTCTTGCTTTAGATTCTTAGCAAAATCCTTATCAGCAAACCATCTTGATCTCCAGGTTGTAGTAATTCCTATTCTTAATGATTTTGGATTAACTTTTTGTCCCATATATACAATTCCTATAAGCTTTGAGCTATGTTGCAATAGCTATAAGCTAATTTATTATTTTTTTCTTCTACTAACTATGAAATTATTACTATATCTATTCTTTCTTCTAGTCTTTTTCCCAAGAGCACATTTCCCCCAAGGAGTTTTAGGATACTTCAAACCAACACCTTGTCTTCCTTCTCCTCCACCATGTGGATGATCAACTGGGTTCATAGCAGAACCTCTAACTGCAGGACGAAATCCCATCTTTCTTCTTCGACCAGCTTTACCGATTCTAATTGCACTATGTTCAAAGTTACTTACCTGACCAATTGTTGCAAAACATTCTTTATTAAAAAGTCTGATTTCACCTGATGCCATTTTCACTTGAGCTTTGTCTCCATCAATAGACATTAAACTTGCGCTACCTCCAGCACTTCTAATAATTTGAATTCCTTTTCCTGGCATAAGCTCCAAACAAGAAATTGTTGTTCCAGCTGGAATATTCTTAAGTGCTAGTCTATTTCCTGATTTAACAGGAGCATCTTCTTGAGTCAGAACTTGGTCATCTTTTTTCATTCCTTCGGTTGCAAGAATATATCTCTTCTCACCATCTTTATAGAAAACCAATGCAATAAGAGCACTTCTATTTGGATCCTTTTCAATTGCCTCAATTCTTCCTGAAATTCCAAATTTATTTTGCTTAAAATCAACTAAGCGATATTGTCTCTTAACTCTTCCTCCTTTGTGACGCACAGAAATCTTACCATTAGATCTTCCTGATTTGTTACTCAAACCAACAACCAAAGACTTTTCTGGTTTTTTGTCGGTTAGATTATCCGGCTTCACTATTGACATATTTCTACGTCCAGCATTATTCTTTTTGTAAACTTTAATTGCCATATCCTTTAATTTATGTTCGCATCAATCTCGCCAAATTAGACGAAACTTATTACTATTTTTTATCAGATGTTTTCTTAAAAATTTTCTTCGCTGTCCCTGGTTGCCTACTCAAAACTCTACTTTGACTTCCCTCAATCTTCTTATGATTTTTTGTAAATTCTCTTGAGACGCCTTCCTTTTTCTTCACAACTTTCTCCTTTGTTTTTTCACTTCCTTCTGTTGGAACTTTCTTTGTCTCTTTTTTCTCAACCTTCTTCTTTGGTTTTGATTCAGCCTCTCCTTCCTTCTTGCTTCCTTCTAAAACTACTTTTACTTTCGATGTTCTTTTTAGGATTTGAGTAGCTCTTCCATATGCTCTAGGCATCCATCTTTTCAAAGTGACACCTTCGTTTACTGTAATTTCAGAAATATATAAATCATCCCTATTCAAACCAAAATTATTCTCAGCATTAGCAATAGCACTATTGATCAATCCGATTAAACTTTCGTTTGATCTTCTAACTGTATTTTCCAGCTTATACAAAGCATCGGAAACATTGCATCCTCGAACAAGATCAGCGCTATCGCGAACTTTTCTTGGAGATACTCTTAAATTGTTTAACTTAGCTATAACTTTCATTGGTCTTTATATAAATAATCTGCAACTTATAATCTAACTGGTCTTGGTTATTTTTGCCGCATCGATTTCTCTTTGTTTTGCTGCAGCATCTAATTCTTTTTGAATTTTACCTCCATGACGACTGAATGTTCTTGTTAGAGAAAATTCACCCAGTTTGTGTCCCACCATATCTTCAGTAATATACACAGAAACAAATTTTCTTCCATTATATATTCCGAAAGTGAAACCTACCATTCCTGGAATAATAGTACATGATCTTGACCATGTTTTGATAACTTCTTTATTTCCAGGAGTTTTTCCTTCAATTTTTTTGAGTAATCTCTCGTCAACGTAAGGCCCTTTTTTTAAACTTCTTGTCATATCTTTAAAAAAATTAATTTATATTATTATGCTCCTTGAAAAAATTCTATCTTATCTCCCTTCTTCAGTGTTATAACAGCTTTCTTATATCCAGATTTCTTTCCAACTTTTCCTCCGAATCTTCTCTTCTTAGCATGAATATTAATCACATTAACATCCTCCACAGAAACATCGTAAGTAACTTCAATAGCATCCTTGATTTGATTCTTATTCG
>JAOUHN010000040.1 GCA_029865125.1 Candidatus Moraniibacteriota bacterium | reverse complement strand
GTCAGAATATATCCCAAAAAAATTCCAATTATCCCGCCAATAAGTGTGATGAAAATTGATTCCCAAATAAATTGCCACATCAAATCAGATTCATGTGCTCCTACTGCTTTTCTGAGACCTATTTCAGGAGTACGCTCAACAACCGCCACATACATCACATTCATGATTCCCACTCCACCAACAATCAAAGAAATTGATGTGAGACTCAATAGCAAAAAATTAATGATGGCAAAAACCTTGTCCAAAATCTCTCTAGCCTCAGCCATGGACATTACAGCAAAATCATCATCATCAGGATCTTCAATGTCATGCTCCTCCCTCATAACCGCAATCATTTCATCAACAGTTTGCTCTGTTAGCCTCTCATCCTTCATCTTGAACATAGCAAACTGAACATAATCAACTCCCATTAATCTTTTTTGAAGGGTTTTCACAGGAAGATACATCACATCATCAAAGTCAAAAAAAGCTGCAGCCCCTCTTTCCTTCAAAACTCCCACCACACGAAAACTCTGCCCTTTAATCTTAATACTCTTTCCAATCGCATCTTCTTCGCCAAAAAAATCTTCTTTTATCTTTGAACCCAAAACTGTCACTTTCTTGTTTCCTTCATTGTCCTCATCAGAAAACATCACCCCTGTTTCAATTTCCATCATCTCATCCACATCAACCATCTCTGGAGTTATTCCCATAACATAGGTTTGCTTATTTTTTCTTTTGTAGCTCACCAACTGCTGATTCATGACTCCAGCGTACCATTCTCCAACATTACTAAGCTTTGCCACTTCTTCCAAATCTTCAAGTTTGAGGGTTGTGATTTGCATTCCTCCAGCAATACTGGATGCATTCTCAGCAGATGTGTGTGCGGTGTTTGGAGTCTTGATTTCAATCTCAACAATATCGCTCCCAAAAGATTCGATTTGTTCCACAACATAGCTCTTCATTCCAAAACCAAAAGACAACACCAAAATAATAGCCATCACTCCGATCACAATACCCAAAAGCGAAATCAGCGTTCGCACAACATTGGAACGAATATTTCTTGCTGCTAATTTAATTGCTATAAAAAATTTTGACATATAAATATATAATAACCAAGATACAATTTCCAAGATACAAACAAACTATAAAATCCAATAATCACCCTCCAAAGTCATTTCTATTTTTCTGACTTAATAATAATAGCAGATAATATCTTTCTTAGCTCTATCGATTCTTTTAACAACAGAGTTATTTTCTTTTCCAAACCTGGATTAGCTTCGATAATAAGTTGCAACCAAAATTCAGTTTCTTTAGCTTCTTTTCTGGCTATCTTCATTCTCATTAAAAAATCTTTTTTACCAAGAGCATCATTTGCCTCCCTATAATTAGCACCAATTGATCCAGCTGACCGAATAATCTGACTAATCAAATTACGATTAACATTATCATTTGATAACACCTTACACATTCTAATAATTCTCTTTACAAAATCAAGAGTTCTCTCCTCTAAATCAAAATTATAATTCTTACACGCTTTCATTTACTTATAAATTGAAATTTATCTGGAAATTGAAATTTGATTATTGGAATTTATTTGTATCTTGTAACTTGTATTTTGTGATTTATTCATGTTGTATCTTGAAATTTGTAACTTGGAAATTACACGAATTTATTCGTGTCTTAGTGCTTCCATTGGACTAATTTTTGACGCTTTGTTCGCTGGCCACAATCCGAAAATCATTCCGATCAAAGCGGATACTGCCACTGCAACAACAATAGACCATGGAGAAATTATAAACATCCAATTGTATCCTGCATTATTCGCAATCAAAAAGATCACAAATGAAACAAGGATTCCAAAAATAATCCCGATCACTCCTCCAATAACAGAGATTGTGACCGATTCAATAACAAACTGAACCAAGACATCAATTTCTCTCGCGCCAATCGCCTTTCTGAGTCCAATTTCATGAACTCTTTGATTGACCGCGATGAGCATGATGTTCATGATGCCCACTCCACCAACAACAAGTGCGATTGTTCCAATTGCCAACAAGAAATATCTGAGAACATCAGTAATATTTCCAATCATTTCAATTGCACTTTCCTGATCTCTAATAGAAAAATCATCTTCACTTGGATCATCAATGTCATGCCTGTCACGAAGAACTTTTGCAATGTTTTTCTTCGCACTTTCAATTGCCTCTGTGCTCTCCACCTTCAATCTCACAAAACCCAAATGATTGATTCCCAGAATCAACTTTTGTGCGGTTTTGAGCGGAACATACACACTGTCATCCTGACTGGAAATTCCAAAAGCCGCTGATCCTCTTTCTTTGAAAATTCCAATCACGGAATAATTTTGATCATTAATTTTGATTTTTTTTGGAAGTGTGATGTGAGTTGATTCAATGTCCCCCTCATACAACCCGAGATCTTTGGCAATTGTCACTCCCAAAACAGCCACCCTTGAAGATCCTCTTTCTTCGCTTTCCGTGAAAAATCTCCCTTGAATCACTTCTGAATTTTCAACATCAATGTAGCTAGCTGTTGTTCCTGTGATTGAAGCTCCTGTACTTTCGTCTTCATATTCCACAGAAGCTGTTCCCATGACATATCCAGCTGCTTCTTCCACTTCTGGAACATTTCGTCTATTCTTCAATGCTTGCAAGTCATCATAGGTCAAAGTTGTCACAGAAATTCCAAGTACTGCAGCCGGAGGTCCTTCATCATCCGACGAACCCGGAAGAACCCCAATCAAATTTGATCCAATTCCTCGAACCTGATCCAAAATGAGCTCTTGCGCACTTTTTCCAATTGCAAAAATCACAATCACCGCACTCACTCCAATAATAATTCCCAAGATAGTCAAAAAAGAGCGGGTTTTGGCCGCCATCAAATTTTTAAAAGAAATTTTGACCGGATTTAATAAGTTCATAATATGCGGATTACAAATCTCTATAAATATATAAATGGAAGTCTGCTTTCCAAGATATAATATTTTCTTAAGTTATATGGGTCATCAGCTAGTAATATCATTTTCAATTAAACATCGTACAACATTGTGTCATCCTGAACTTGTTTCAGGATCCCCATATATTCGCACATGCTCGATATTATTCTGGGATTCTGAACCAAGTTCAGAATGACATGTTTGCGCAGTAGTCACTTAAATTTAATATAAGAATGATTACTTGCCACACATCATAAGAAAAAATTCCAACACAATTCATCCCTCCCAAAAATCTTATTTCAACACATTCTCATGATTTGCGTCTCTCCTCTTTTCAACACTTTCATCGGAAATTATTTTTCCATCTCTCATTCGCAAAATCCTCTGAGCATGCTCAGCGGTATAGGTTTCATGAGTGACAAGAATGATGGTGTGCCCATGACTGTTTAACTCTTGAAGTATCTTCATCACTTGAAGACCTGATTTTGAGTCCAAGTTTCCAGTTGGCTCATCAGCAAAAATGATCTCTGGATCATTGACTAGCGCTCTTGCGATTGCAACTCGTTGCTTTTCACCGCCACTGATTTGATTGGAAAAATATCCCATCCTATGCTCAAGCCCCACAGCTTTGAGGGCTTTTGCTGCTTTCTTTTGTCTTTCCTTGTGACTCAAGGAAACATTTTTCTCTCCATACAAAAGTGGCAACTCGACGTTCTCCAAAACAGTGGTTCGTGGAAGCAAATTGAAAGACTGAAAGATGAAACCAACTTTTTGATTTCTCACTTCAGCTAATTTGTTTTTCGAAAATTCCTTCACTTCCTCTCCCTCAAAGACATATTCACCGGATGTGTAGCGATCCAAAAAACCAAGAATTTGCATCAGTGTCGATTTCCCGGATCCAGACGGCCCCATGATCGCAACAAATTCTCCTTTTTCAATATTAAAACTGACCCCATTGAGCGCTCTGGTTTCAACTTCTTCATTTCGATATATTTTTGTCAGATCTCTAACTTCAATCATCTAGTTTTCTTCTTTTACGAAAGTAACCACATTCTCACCTTCTTTTAATCCTGAAACGATTTCAGTCATTCCATCATCCCCCTTCATTCCAACAACAACCTCTTTTTCTTCCTCCTGACCTTCTGCATTCAGAACAACAACAACTTTCTTAGAATCCATTGATTTGATCGCCTGATTTGGCACACTCAAGACATTCTTCTTCTCATTCGTCAAAACATCAATATCAACACTCATTCCGGGTTTGATTCTGTCATCATCACCCAAAATTTCAAATCTCACTTTGTAGTAAACAACATCTTGAATGATTGTAGCCGCTGGATATATTTGAATAATCCTTGCTTTCACTTCACCATCAATATCAAAAGCATCAAATTCAAGACTTGCCTCTTGATTCAACTCAAGTTCAGAAATGTCTGATTCGGGAACATCCGCTTCAATTTCCAAGAGATCATCTCGAAGAATAGTCACCACAACCCCACCAATGGGAACAACTTCTCCTTTTTCATAGTTAACCGCAGATACCTTCCCGTTCATAGGAGAAAACAAATTTGTCTTGCCTATTCTTTGCTGAACAGTTGCGACAGCTTGCCTTGCTTGATTTGTTGTTGCAATTTTTGCTGCCCGTTGCTCCGGCTTGAGCGAATTCCAGTCCCTTCTGGATAATTTCTCATTCTCCTCTGCAACACGAAGAGCTTCACGAGCTTCTCTCAATTGAGAAACCAAAATGCTCGCATCCAAACTCGCAACTTGCTGCCCCTCGGAAACCTCATCTCCAACATTCACAAAGTCATCCTCCATTTGACCGCCCGTTTCTGAAGAAACATTGACCTCTTCCTTTGAAACAACATCTCCAGTGACAGAAATGACCTGGCTAATGTCGCCACGAACAACAGCTGATGTGACATATTCTTTTTCATTTCTCCCAGAACGAAGCATCACAACACCCCCTATTATTGCCAAGACGATCACCGTCCAAATTATTTTCTTTTTCATATAATTTTTATAATTCAAAACTTAAAACTCAAAAATCAAATCCACAGCTAAAAATTCAAAATTTCACAAAAACATTTCAAATATATCATTTTCAATCAGTTTTTAGTTTTGCGTTGTATTTTTTAGTTTTGATTTTTGCGTTTTGATTTATTAAATCGAAAAATATCCACTAAGATCCAAAATTCAAACCCATCTAATTATTACTATAGCAATCTTGCTTGTCTAGTGTTTGCGTCAATCGCTTCATTCACCAGCCTGTCAGCAATTTTGTTTTCCTCTCTTCGAACATGAGCAAAGGTGACACCACCAAAATCCAACATTAAATTCCAAATTTCGATAAAATATTTTCCGATACGCTCCTCTTTGATTCGATACTCGTGATTCAACTGCTTCACAACAAGTTCGCTATCCAAAAAACATTTAATTTCAGATTTCTTGGCTTTGTTTTTTCCAAGAAGAGATTTTGCCTTCTTGAGACCCAAAATTAGCGCCTCATATTCCGCATCATTGTTTGTCTTTTCTCCGATATATTCTGAATACTCTTTCCCGAGAGTTTCAATCCACACACCAACACCAGCAGGCCCAGGATTATTCCTTGCACCTCCGTCTGTATACATCACTATTTTATTTTCCATATTTCAATCTTGTCATTTTACTCAATCATTTTATATCACAATCCTACCACATTTTACCACCTTTTAAAACCATAATACAAATCAACATCCAGAAGCTCAGTGTGTAATGTCATCCCGGAAAGTATATTTTTCTAAATAAGAAACGAATTTAAGAAAAATAACTTATCCGGGATCCATTCTTAATCAAACTTCAACTCATTGTTATTCACTATAAATAATGAAGGATGGATTCCGGATATTTTTCTCGTACCTCAAAAAATTCCGGAATGACAAATAATACATAGGAAGATTGTCTAAGCAACCAATATCAATTTATTTTGTCACATAATCTCACAGCCGTAGAATTATGTAACATTTTCTATTATTGAGAAAACAAAAAAACACCTCGGCTATTTGCCAAAGGCGTCAGAAAAAAAATCGAGGCCAGGTGTCGCTATGCAACACCTGGCCAAAAAGCTTATTTTTCCCAGGGGAATTTGAACTTGGTCCTATTTCCCTTATTATCATATATGAAAACTTCTGCTCTCCTGCTAAGTCCTGCGGAATTTGGATCGACGGGGAGGATATCTCTATAGGGCTTTTTGTTTATAGTAAACCCATCCTGATCCTCTGGATTCGTTTCACTCTCAACTGGGACAAGCTCTGAGTAGATCACTTCACACTCTTGCTTGTAATAAATGTCAAGATTGCCATGATCTAGGCTACCGATGCGCACATATGGAACTCCGTCCATATCAATAACGTAAGCATCGTTATAGAAACCGTCCCCAGACAAGCAACTCACCTCCACCTCATAATATGCAAATCCCGGGTCAGGTAACAAAGAAAGTATCATATACTCTTGATCCCCAGTATTCCTCGTTTTAACTTCTGGAGAGTTCAGGTCTGTGGCTGGTACCCCAGTCCACTCGCCTACTGTACCATAAGTATACCGACTATCTTCAACCCACGCATGTGCATCGCAACATGACAGCATGCAAATAAAATAGGCAATTATACCGAAAGTGCCTAACAATACCCAACCACTTTGATTTTTCTCTTGTCTGTTGGATTTACTCATTGCTCTCTCCTTGTAAGATTGATGAAATATTTTGCCCAAAATCAGGCGTTTTTCAAATAAGCTATTTTCAAATATCATACGATATGTTTACCGTACGATTTCCAATAATAGCATACAATCTCCGATTTGTCAATGGTTTTTGTGCAAAAATCGCTTATTTAAGCCAAAATCAACGGCTCATACTGATAGTGTGAGTCATTGAAATCCCCTATTTTAAACCTTTTCAAACTTAGATTGCCTAATTTTAGAGCTAAAACAAAACAAAAAAAAGCGCCCGAAAGCGCCTTTTTGCTATATGTTCTATGTTTCATGCTTTATGCTCCGTGAGCTACGCCCTTGAAACATATTCCCCTTTTTCAGTGTTCACAATAATCTCATCTCCTTCATTGATGAAAAGCGGGGTTGTCACTTTGAGACCTGTCTCAAGTGTCACCACCTTGTCACCACCAGAAGCGGTGTCTCCTTTCAATCCTGGAGGAGCCTGAGTTACCTTAAACTTGATTTTGACTGGAAGTTCAACATTGATTGGATTTCCATTGAAGCTGATGATTGTGACTTCAGTTCCTTCAATGAGATAATCCGTCAATTCTCCCAAAACATCTTTACTAAGAGAAAATTGCTCATATGTTGAATTATCCATGAAAGCATAATCATCTCCTTCTTGATACAGATATTGAGCTTTATTTCTTGAGATATCAGCTTCTTCAAGTCTGTCTGCGCCTTGAAAAGTTTTTTCCAAAACAGCACCTGTTGACAAGTTTTTCAACTTGGTTCGAAGAACTGCTCCGGCTCTTCCTGTTTTTGAATGCTCATCACTCAAAACTCGATATGGCTCGGAATCAAAAACAATATATTTTCCTGCTTTTACTTCATTAATTCCCAACATAATGTTGTTTCTTATTTAATAACAAATGGAACAAATCCCATTATTCTTGATCTTTTAATTGCTTGAGATAGCATTCTTTGGTGCTTTGCGCAAAGACCATGTCTCTTTGGAGGATAAATTTTTCCTTGAGAATTCATAAATCGACGCAAAAAATAAGCATCCTTATATTCTATCTTTTCAATCTTTTCACTACAAAGGTGACAATTTTTACTAGACATATTTTACTTTATAACTTAATTATGATTATTTATTCTAACCCTTAAAACGGAACGTCTTCAACTCTCACCTCTCCTTGTTCATCATCCAAGTTGATTGTTGGAATTTCTTCTTCTACTGGTGGTTGAGGAATTGGAGCTGGAGCTTGTTGTTGAGGAGTTGCCTGAAACTGAGAAGATGTTCGAGCCTGAGGAGTTGCCTGCTGCGTGTTTTGCTGATATGAACCTCCTCCTTGAGGCTTACTTCCAAACTGCATGTTTTCTGCAACAATTTCCGTTGTTCTTCTTTCAATATTAT
Source organism: Candidatus Moraniibacteriota bacterium (assembly GCA_029865125.1). Lineage (GTDB taxonomy): Bacteria > Patescibacteriota > Minisyncoccia > Moranbacterales > UBA9337 > JAOUHN01. The sequence goes on along the minus strand of JAOUHN010000040.1, from coordinate 543 downwards.
CCTTTCCTGTGTATGACCTTGTTTGCAATCTCCCTTCAACAAACAATTCTTGACCTTTCACAAGATATTGACCAGCTAACTCAGCAAGTTTTCCAAACAAAACAACATTGTGAAATTCAGTTTGCTCTTGCTTTTGACCACTTTGATCATTCCAGAAACGATTCGTTGCAATGCTAACATTAGCAACAGTGCTTCCTGTTGTGGTGTTTCTCACTTCAACATCGCGAGTAAGACGACCCACTAGCATAACTTTGTTTACATTCATATGAATGACTTTTTGTTTTTAATTTTAATAGCAGTAAAATTAAAACTTAAAAAGAATTAAGAATTATATGTTCAATATTTCGTCCAATTTCTTGTCGAAATCTTCCTTTTTTTCTTCTTTCTTTTCTGCTTTAGGCTTCTCTTTTTTCACTTCTTCTTTCTTCTTTTCTACCTTAGGTTTTTCCTCTTTCATCTCTTCCTTTTTTTCAACCTTAGGAATCTCCCTCTTCACTTCTTTCTTCTTCTCCACTTTTTTTGCAGGATTGATTTCTGGTTTTT
>JAOUHN010000039.1 GCA_029865125.1 Candidatus Moraniibacteriota bacterium | reverse complement strand
TGAAAAAGTTGGAAAGAAGGGGCGATTTTTGCATTCATCCCTCAGTGCTTTTGGGGCAGAAGATGTGATTGATTTTTTTGAGAGCAGAGGAGTTAGAACCAAAGTTGAGAGAGGTGGAAGAGTTTTTCCTGAAAATGATCAAGCAAAGGATGTTTTGAAAGCTATTAGTAATGTCCTCAAAGAAAATGGTGTGACAATTCGAACCGGAATTCGAGTTGAAAGATTTTTGAAAAAAGGAGACAGGATTGAAAAAGTGATTCTTGCTTCTGGTGATGAGGTGAGAGCGGATAAGTTTGTGGTTGCTGTTGGTGGAAAGGCATATCCTGTAACAGGTTCAACGGGGGATGGATATGAATGGGCCAAAGAACTGGGACACACCGTTGTTGAAGCTTCTCCGGCGCTGGTTCCTGTGAAAGTTCATGAGGAATGGGCAAAGGAATTGCAAGGCTTGAGTCTCAGAAATGTTCAAATTAATATTTTTCAGAACAACAAAAAAATGGATTCTCGATTTGGAGAAATGATTTTCACACACTTCGGAGTGAGTGGTCCAATTGTTTTGGATGTGAGCAAAAAAATTGGAGAGCTTTTGAAAAATGGAGGTGTTCAAATCAATCTTGATTTGAAACCAGCCCTTGAACCTACTCAACTCAAAGAAAGGCTTCAGAGAGATTTTAATAATAATCCAAAAAAGAGTTTTAGAAATTATCTTCCGGATTTGCTTCCAAGAAAGATGGTGGATGTGATTTTGAAATTGTCCGAGGTTGATCCTGACAAGCAGTTGTGTGTGGTCAATGGACAGGAAAAGAAAAAACTTTTGAATCTTTTGAAGGACTTGAGAATGGAAGTGGATGATCTTTTGGGATTTGAACATGCGATTGTGACAGCAGGTGGTGTGAATTTGAAAGAGATTCACTCAAAAACAATGCAATCAAGGATTGTTGAAAATCTATACTTCGCAGGAGAAATTCTTGATCTTGACGCTCCAACAGGAGGGTACAATCTCCAGATTTGCTGGAGCACAGGTTATGCTGCTGGAAGTCATGCTGCAAAATAGCATTAAAACTGAAAAAATCAACGGCTCACGCTATCGTGTGAGTCGTTGATTTTTTTTGACAAAGAAGTCTTTTTGATGTAAAATTAACAGTTAGTAAATTGATGAGTTCCTTTATTAATCTCAACCAAAGAGATGCATATGTCAGATATTTCCAGTATTATTCTTTCTGAGGAAGTTTTTAATAATAAAATAAAAAATCTTGATCATTATGACAAATATACTCAATCTATTATTAGGGCTGCAGCTGAATTGGTTGTAGTCTTAGGATCTTATGGATTGAAAAGAGATGAAATTGAGCAGATTTTTCTTGAAGCACAATTCGATAAGGAGTATATATGCTTCGAGATTCCCTATGGTGTTGAGGAGAGATGCGGAGTGCATCATGGTATATATTCCATTCACCTTAGCCCTGGAGATCCGAGTTGTGGTTTTGGATTGCAACTTACCCAGAAGAATAGAATTTCTAAGATGGAGATAATTCTCCACAATGTAATAGACCCTAGGTTTGGAAAAAAGCTCGGAAGATTTATTACAAATAATCCAGTTGAAATTAGCAGAATTATTATTTCGAAGGAGGGTAGACATTTTGGTGCAAAGGTTTTATTTCTGAATCCTAATACTAGTGTTATGGTTCAGGAATGTGAAACCCTAGATGATGTTTTTGAGAAAATAGAGAAACAACTTTCAAGATAGAAGTTATTGTCTATATTGCTCCCGGGAGTCCTCATTGGGAACCCGGGTTTTTTTATTTCTTGATTTTTAATTTCATGTGGGATATAATAATAGACTGTTCTTTGGCAGGGGATTTTTTTATTATCAACCATTACAAGGAGAGAGATAGTGATAGAAATATTGGATAAAATAGAATGTTTATTGAAGTCCAATGCGTCCTGGTCCATTATTAATAAAGTCATTAAGGAGGAGTATGGAGTTAAAGACCTATCATTCGTTAAGCGAGGTCCCTTCGTCATTCTAGAGAGAGTGGGGAGTCATGAGGGATTTGCATTTCATGTAAAAGAAAATGTTGTGCTTTCTGCATATTACATTCAGGAAGGCTTTGTGCGCCTTTGTGGGAGTGTGGCTTTCTATGGGGCGGAGGGTATGCTGGATATTGAAACAGGAATATTCAGCGATCTCTTCGTCAAGGATATTAAGTCTCCTGATCTTGCTGCTATGGGAATTGCCAAGAGTGATTCCAAAGAGGATAAGATAAAGAAAGTGGTGTATCATCGAGCACGTACAAAAGGATTTTACGCCAGTGGTAACATCATGGGAATATTTAAACACCTTGAGGTATCAGGAGGAGGTACCTTGGTGAATGCGGTTGTGTTAGAATCTGCCCGAATTAAAGAGGGGGTGGCTGGTAAAATAATTATTCCAGAAAGGGAAAGAATCAGTATTATTGCTGATGATGGCGATGTCAAGGTTTATCGAAGACCTTGGATTGACATGTTATTTTATCAGTAAGATAGTAGTCAATGATAAATTGAGTTGGGGGTGTGTGTTACAAATCTAAGTAACGCCACCTCTTTTTTTATTCCTTGATTTTTTGTGTGTTTGGGGGTTATGATAGAATTGAAATAAGAAAATAACCTTACCATTGCGTTATCGTGAACTCGATTCAGAATCCAGAGAGATTTAGTGATATGCGTGTTGAGATGATGGGATCCTGAATCAAGTTCAGGATGACAAATGGTTTAAATTATATGAACATAGAAAAATTTACTTTGAAAAGTCAGGAGGCCATTCGTGATGCTCAGAATCTTGCCTTTGAAAAGAAGCAACAGCAAATTGATGTAACTCATCTTTTGAGTGCGATTGTTGCTCAGGATGATTCTATTGTTTTCACGCTTCTTCAAAAGTTGGAAGTTGATGTGACTGCTTTGAAAATGGATTTGGAAAAAGAAATCGAGAAACTTCCAAGAGTTTCCGAGGTTGTTTCTGGGCAAGTATATGTCACTCAAGAAATGGGACGTGCACTGGACGGAGCTGAAAAAATCATGAGTCACATGGGTGATGAATTTGTTTCTGTGGAGCACATTTTTCTTTCCATTCTTTCTGAGTCGAAAGTTTGTGGTGACACATTGAAAAAACGTGGAGTGGATTATGACAAGGCTCTCAAAATTCTTTCTGAAGTTCGAGGGAGTCACAGAGTGGACAGTCCTTCGCCGGAAGGGAAATTTCAAGCTCTGGAGAAATACACCGTGAATCTCACAAAGCTTGCCAGAGAGGACAAACTTGATCCGGTCATTGGGCGTGATGAAGAAATTCGAAGGGTGACTCAAGTTCTTTCCAGGAGAACAAAAAACAATCCAGTACTTCTTGGTGAGCCAGGAACAGGAAAGACCGCAATTGTGGAAGGACTTGCGCAAAGGATTGTGAGTGGGGATGTTTCTGAAAGTCTGCGCGACAAAGAAATCATCAGTCTTGATTTGGGTTCACTTCTTGCGGGAGCAAAGTTTCGCGGAGAATTCGAAGAGAGATTGAAAGCGATTTTGAAAGAAATTGAGAATAGCGCGGGGAAGTATATCATTTTTATTGACGAGCTTCACACTCTTGTGGGAGCGGGAGCCACTGAGGGAGCGCTGGATGCATCCAACATGCTCAAACCAGCTCTTGCTCGAGGGAAAATGAGAACCGTTGGTGCAACAACTCTCAAGGAATATCAAAAATATATTGAAAAAGACGCAGCACTTGAAAGAAGGTTTCAACCAGTACTTGTCAAAGAAGCCTCTGAAGAGGATGCGATCGCAATTCTTCGGGGAATCAAGGAAAAATATGAACTGCATCATGGAATCAAAATCACCGATAATGCGATTGTTGCTTCTGTGAAATTGTCACAGAGATATATTTCAGATAGGTTTCTTCCTGACAAAGCAGTGGATTTGATTGACGAAGCAGCTTCATCTCTCAGAATTGAAATTGATTCAAGACCAACCGAAATTGATCAGTTGGAAAGAAAAATTAGGAGGCTTGAAATTGAAACGAAAGCTCTCGAGAAAGAAAAAAATGAAAAAGCAAAAGAGAAAATAGGGGAAATCAAAAAAGAATTGGCAGATCTCAAAGAGAAATCAAAAAAATTGACACTACAATGGAAATCAGAAAAAGATTTGATCGGAGGAATTCAGAAGCACAAAGAAGAGATTGATAAATTGAAGTCTGAGTCAGAATCGCTGGAAAGAGAGGGTCAGCTGGACAAGGTGGCAGAGATTCGATATGGAAAGATTCCTGAAATTGAAAAAAAGATTAAAGCTGAAAGTGAAAAATTGAACAAGCTTCAAGAAAAAGGAGCAATTCTCAAAGAAGAAATCACAGAAGATGACATCGCTGGTGTTGTTGCTCGCTGGACTGGAATTCCTGTTTCAAAGATGCTTGCAAGTGAAACTCAAAAACTGGCTCATTTGGAAGATGAGCTTGGTGCGCGTGTGATCGGTCAAAAAGAGGCAATCAAAACCGTTTCAAATGCGGTGAGAAGGAGTCGTGCTGGAATTTCTGAAGAAGGGCGACCGATTGGATCTTTTATTTTCTTGGGACCAACCGGAGTTGGAAAAACGGAACTTGCAAAAGCTCTCACTGAGTCGCTTTTCAATGATGAAAATGCGATGGTGAGGTTGGACATGAGTGAATACATGGAATCACACTCAACCTCAAAAATCATTGGTTCACCTCCTGGATATGTGGGATATGAAGAAGGAGGACAACTCACCGAAATCATTCGAAGAAAACCATATAGCGTGATTCTTTTTGATGAAATTGAAAAAGCTCATCCGCAGGTGTTCAATATTCTTTTGCAAATTCTTGATGATGGACGTCTCACAGACGCAAAAGGACGCACCATTAGTTTCAAAAACACAGTAATCATTCTCACTTCCAATGTTGGGTCTGATGTGATCTACAAAAATCAGATGGGATTTCAAAGAAAGAAAAAAGGAGATGAGCTATTATCAGAAGAAGACATGAGAGAAAAGGTGATGGAAAGTTTGCGCGAAAGATTTAAACCGGAGTTTTTGAATCGTTTGGACGATATTATTATCTTTCATCCACTTGATGAGAGTATGCTTGGAAGAATTGTGGAGCTTCAACTTGAAATTGTTGTGAATAGACTTCTGAAAAAAGATATCGAAATCGATTTTTCAGAGAAATTGAAAAAACACTTGGCCAAAAAAGGATATGATCCAGTGTATGGAGCGCGACCGCTCAAGCGCGTCATTCAAAATGAAATTCTTGATGAATTGGCACTTCAAATCATTGAAGGAAAAATCAAAGAAGGACAGAAAGTTAAAGTTGATTTGAAAAAGGATAAAGTTAGTTTTGAGGTGTAAGTGATTGTTGATTAGCTTTATCTTTGGCTTTGAAATAGGAAAGTTTTGCTGATTCGCTTGCAATGAAATAGCTAATAAGAAGGAAAATAACGATCAGTAAGCCACTTGTGGGTGGTTTTTGAAAATGCAAAACTTCCTGTCCGATTTTCGAGAAAGGGAGTATGAGCGTGGTTGTCACAGTGAGAGCTGAAAAGAAAATGAGCTGAAAACTGGGACGCTTGGCTTTCAAGAATGAATGTCTGGTGCGAATGATAAAAATAAGCAAGATCTCTGAAAGAACACTTTCAATGAACCATAATGTTTGAATGGTTCCTGGAGAGGATTTGTGAAAAATAGAAAAGAAAATAAGGTCAAAAAAAGTGCTGATTAGTGCCAAAATGATAACCAAAAAAAGAACACTTTGAAGTCGGCTTGATTTTGGTTTTTTGGCTTCTTCTGGATCAATAAAATCTCCTACAATTGATATTAGTGGAAAATCTGTGAACAAGTTTCCGAGCAAGATTTGTACTGGAAGCATTGGTAAAAATGGAATGAAAAGAGAAATGATTGCAATAGAATAAAAATTTCCAAAATTACTTGCCAGTGTGCACTTGATATATTTGTTTATGTTGTTAAAAACGTTTCTTCCTTGCTTGATTCCTTTTACAATAGCACCCAAATCTTTTTCTAGGAGAATGATGTCTGAAACTTCTCTGGAAACATCCGATGCGCTCGTCACAACAATACCAACATTAGAGGCTTTCAGTGCTGGAGCATCATTTATTCCTTCTCCCAAAAAACCAACCTCATATTTTTTCTGAAGTGATTTGATTATTTTCAATTTCATGTCAGGTGATATTCTCGCAAAAACATCACACTCATCACAACATATGTCAAATTCTTTTGTGGACATTTTTTTCAAATCATTTCCGGTCACCACTTGATCATTCTCGTTTATTATTCCGGTTTCCATGGCGACATAACGAGAAACCTCAGAACTGTCTCCTGTTATAATCTTCACTCGAATACCCAAATTCTCAGCCATTGTGAGTGATTTTTTGGCAGTTTTTTTGAGTGGGTCAATGAAAGTGAAATATCCTAGAAAAATAAAATCGCCCTCATCTTTTTTGGAGATACTTCCTTTTAGCGCGCGACGATAGGCGATTCCTAGTGTTCTTCTTCCATTTTCTCCTTCTTGTTTCAGTTGTTGCAGAATTTCTTTTTTGGAAACCTCTCCTTCAATGGAGGATGCTTTTTCAAGAAGTATTTCTGGTGCTCCTTTGGCTATGATCAGATTTTCATTTTTTCCAATCTCATCAATGATAACCGTTTCCATCATTCGAAAAGAATCAAAAGGGATATTGCTGATTAAGTTAAATTTGTTTAACGCCCCATTTGTTTTTTGATTTGCTTTTTGAAAAATAGCACTATCAAATGAATTGAGAATTCCTTTTGGATTTCTCATTATTTCTGATGTCAAAAGACCATAGAGAGTGCAAAGATTTTTGTTGGATGAAACAACTTTTTCCAGTTGAAGTTTGTTTTGGGTTAGTGTTCCGGTTTTGTCTGTGCACAAGATTTCAATGTTTCCAAGATCTTCAATGGCAGTCATTCTGCGAACAACAACCTTATCCTTAGCCATTTTGAATCCTCCTCTAGCAAGAGCAAATGTGACAACGGTGGGAAGAGCTTCAGGAAGAATGCTGACAATTAAGGCAATTGAAAATAGAGAGAATTCAAAAAGATTCTCACCTTTTTTGATGAAAAGATTTGCAAGAAAGATAATGAAAATCGTGGAGACAATAATTTTCATTATCATTTTGGAAAAATAAAAAACATCTTTTTCATAGATGCTTTCTCTTTTCGTTGCGGAAGCTTGTTTTGCAATTTCTCCAAAAACAGTATTTTTTCCAGTGTTCACAACAACTCCAGTGGCAATTCCACCTACAGCTGATGTTCCTGCCATGACTAAATTTTTTGCATCAAAAACATTTCCCATTTCTATTTTTGATGAAATAGCTTTTTCGTTTTTTCTCACAGGGGCGGATTCGCCGCTCAAGATTGATTCATCAATCAAAAGATTTTTAGAGTGAATCAGTCTGAGATCGGCTGGAGAAATATCTCCAGCCTCAAGAGAAATAATATCTCCAGGAACTATTAGATTTTTGTCAATTATTTTTTGTGAGCCATTTCTGAGAACTTTTGTTTTCTGAGAGAAGTATTTTTGAAGATAACCGATTGTTTTTTCTGATTTAAATTCTTGCAAAAACCCAAGAAGTACATTGATTATTATGAAAGAGAAGATGAAAATTCCGTCCATATTTTCTCCGACAGCAAAAGTAATGATCCCTCCAATAACCAAGAGATAAATAAAAGGGGATTTGAGTTGCCTAAGAAGAATTTCAAAACCCGTCGTTTTTCTTGGCTTGATTTCATTGAGTCCGTTTTCTTTCAACCTCAAGGAAGCTTCTTTGCTTGAGATTCCCCCCGGAGCACTTTTGAGAATTTCAAAACACTCATTTATTTTTTTTTCTGCAAATTGATATGTTTTCATGTTTTTGTTATTTTCACGTCTTTGTTATCAACACGTTCTTATTATATTGCATATGAGCATAAGAGTAAATTTATTCAAAAGTTTTAGAATTAACTTATGAAAAAATCAAAACACTGGGTGAAAATAGTTTTGTTTTTTTCGAGAGTTGAATTTTGAATTTTTGCTACATGTTCCATGTTATGTGTTTTATGTAGTATGCTTCATACTTTATGTTTTGTATTTTGCATATTTTGACTTTATGGATTTTCAGCTTTCAACTTATTTTTGTGCTATAATATAATCACTAAACAAAAACAATAAAACAAAAAGACAATCTCTGAATTGCTCTTTATCAATGAATAGAGTGGAATCAAAAAAATTAATTCACAATGGGGGTTCCAAGTTTCTAGCAAATGTTCGGGAAATTGTTTTTGGTGTGGAAGATGGAATCGTTTCCACTTTGGGAGCGCTAATTGGAATTGCAATTGCCACTGGTGATCAGTTCACCGTGGTTGTTTCTGGAGTTGTGATTATTGCCGTAGAATCAATTTCAATGGGTATCGGATCATATCTTTCCACAAGATCTGTGAGAGAAATTGATGAACAAATGATTCATGAAGAGAGAGTAGAGGTGCAAGAATTGCTTGAAGATGAAATAGAAGAACTTAGAGAATTGTATTATAAAGAAGGCTGGCCAAAAGATTTGGCAAACAAGATGGCACTGACAGCTTCCAAAGATGAAGACTTGATGCTTCGTGAAATGTCATATAGAGAATTGAGAATATTTCCAGAGAAAGGAAGTGAAAATATTACAGCTGGAATAGTGATGTTTTTTTCATATATTTTGGGTGGATTTATTCCTCTTTCCGGATATCTTTTCTTTGCAATCCCAAGTGGAATCATGTTTTCAATCGCATTTGCGGCTAGCGGCTTGTTTGTTTTGGGTTGTGTCATCTCTAAATTTTCCAAAGTTATTTGGTGGAAGGTTGGAGCAAGAATTTTGATT
>JAOUHN010000038.1 GCA_029865125.1 Candidatus Moraniibacteriota bacterium | reverse complement strand
GTGGTGACAAGATAATAACGGCAATAAGTACAATTGAGTATATTTTTTGCTTAGAATTCATACCAAAAAAAACCTTTTTTATTTTTGGAAAATCAGGAGTGATTTTTGTTTTTGTGTCATTTTCTTCCCTGGAATGATCAGTAAAATCAATCTCATCAGTATTTTTCTTGCGGTTTTTGAACTTTTGTGATTTTTTGGATTTTGTTGATTTGGAATCCTTTATGGTTGAAAATGTTTTTCTAACCGTTTTTTGAAAAAGAGTAGTTGTTTTTTCAGCAGAAACTTTTTTTGTAACATTGTCCTTGAACCAGCATTTGAAATCAAAATATTTTTCTCTCATTACGGAAGCAAATCTATCCCAGTCGCTTTCTTTGGGTATGAGCTCATCATTGTCTTTGAGATAGATGTGTCCTGTTTTTGTGTCTATGTATTCATCATCTTTTGTTTTTTGCAATGGACTGTCTTCCGAATAATCATATAACTTTTCTACCGATGTTTTTCTGTTGAAAGCGCTTAGCGAAAACGCATTAGGGATTTCCGTTGTTTGCATTAATTCTCTTTGAATCCTGGGTCGCTTTGTAACAACGGGACGTATCTCTTTTTTGAAAAAATCAACAATAATTGTTCCAGCAATAGCAAGCTCATTGATTAGCGCTGTTCTGATAAATCTTGTGAATTTTTTGTTGGGAAAACTTTGAGCTCCTTCCTCAATTTCCTTTTCAGATAAAACATGAAAAATATCTTCACTTGTGATGATGATTTTATCTTTTTCCTCTACTTGGCCACTGGATATATCAATAAATGTCTTAATGGGGTTAATTGTTGCTTCAGAAGAGGACAATCCTTCACTTATTTCTGTCATTTGTCTGTCGCGAACGAGAAATATTCGCGCATCCCCAGTAACACTGAAGTGTATTTCATCTTCTGTGATAACGCATAAAGCAATATCTAATTTTCCAACCCATGAAATGTTATTATGCTTGGCAATTTCTGAAAGTGCCACATTGATTTTATGAAGTGCGGATTCAAAGCTATCAATGGGGTGTCTTTTTGAATTGGAGAAATACTCTTTCTTGGCTACTGAAGACAAGAAATTGACGATATAGGCTGAATCTTTGTTGTCATCTTTAATCTCAAAAAACCCAAGTAATGTTCCTAGGGGTTTTTGGGTGATATTTTCGGGAGAGAAGTTCAAAACCTCTATAAATGGAGCCAAATCTTTGTCATTTACGACAAGTATTTCTGATATATTTTTTTCGAGCTCGAACCGAACATTTTTTGTTTCGTTGAATTTTGTTTTCATAGGGTTATTATAGCAGATTTTATTTTTATATTGAAGGGTTTACTTTTTGATTTTTTGAGATTATACTAAAGTTATGAAAATAGGGATGAAAGCCAAAATTTGCTTGAGATTCCAACATTAAAATATAAATATTTATTTCATAAAAATTTTTAAATAGGGGAGTTTTTTTGAAAAATTACTTTCAAATTTTATGTGATGCAAAAAATATATATTTTATTGTTAAATTTTTTCTGAATTTAATATTAATTTATTGTTAAGAGTTTGTCTAAAATCTCCATAGTTTACTGTAAATCTAATATTTTCGTTACAAAAGAGAAGCTTTACACAGACTTTAAGAGGAAACAAAAAATATGACAGATATTTTGGAAAATTTATTTGGATCGAGAGTTAAACTTAGGATTATGAGATTTTTCTTATTGAATCCAGAAGAGGATTTTAATGCCATTGAAATTTCAGAAAGAAATAAGCTGGATAAAACAGCAACCAAAAAAGAATTAAATGGGCTGAACAAAATCAAATTTATATCTTCAAAAACAAAGAAAAGAAAAAAATATTATAAAATAGATAAAACATTTCCTTTTTATTTTGAATTAGAAAAGCTTATTTTGAGATCCAATATTTTTCCAGAATGCAAAAGCATGAAAAAGATTAGCGGAATTGGAAATGTAAGGCTGGTTTTGACTAGCGGAGTTTTTCTAAATTATTCCAAAAGTAGAGTTGACTTGCTCATTGTTGTGGATAATGTCAGTAAAATCAAACTGAAAAGCTTGATGAGGTCTTTGGAATCTGAAGTGGGAAAAGAGATTCGATATATGGTTTTGACCAGTGAAGAATTGATGTATCGGTTGGATATGCTGGATAGATTTCTTTTGGAATTTTTCAAGTCTCCTCATGACATAGTTATAAATAAAATACCTAAATTCGATAGCATCATATCTAACATAAAGCGCTAGCGTTGATATTTAATATGAAAAAGATAAGTAATTATATCTCCTCGTGGAAAAGTTTTTTGAAGAATCCAATTTTGATTTCTTTGATAGCACTATCTATTTTCATTAATGTTGCGGTTTTTGTTTTATTGTATAGTATTATTGGAACATCCAACCCGTCCATCATTCTTCATTATAACGTCTATTTTGGAGTAGATTTGATAGGTGGATGGCAAGAAGTATACATGATGCCGGCAATTGGACTGCTGTTTGTGTTTGTTAATTTTCTGTTGGCTCATTATTTTTATTTCAAAAAGGAAAGAATAGTTTCGCATATATTAATGCTGACTGCACTGATGATTCAATCAGGAGTTGCAGTGGCAGGAATTTCAATAGCGATGATTAATTATTAGATAACAATTAAAGTATGTTTAGTTTTCCAGACCCAAAGACAGAAGATGAAAAAGAGAAAAAAGTGCAAAGATGCCTTGAAGTAATCCCAGGGATTTTGACGTGGTCCACTCTCATTGGAATGCCACTTCTTTCTTTTATTGTGCCTGTTTGGGTTGCATTTTTTATTATAATTTTTGATATTTATTGGATTTATAGAACGATTTTTATTTCTACATACTCTGTGTTTGCATACAAGAAATTGAAAAGAGGAAAGACCACTGATTGGTGGGAGGTGTGTCAAAACACAAGTGCTCCTCAAGAATATCTAAATGAATTAGAGGAAAAATCACAAAAAATAAGAGAAACATTGAAAGGTGATTTCAATTTAGCAAGAAGAAGAAAAATTAAAAAGGAACTAAACTTTTTGAATCAACAAATTCAAGAAGCCAAAAATATTTTGAATGTGAAAAATGAAATTTTAGATTGGCGAAAAATCGTTCATGTTGTCATGCTTCCAACTGCTAATGAGCCAGCAGAAATCATTGAGCCTGCATTAAAATCAATTGAGGATAGCAATTTTCCAAACAAACAAATCATTATTCTTTTAGCAACAGAGGAGCGTGAAAATGAAGAGAATCGTATGAAAAAAGTGAATTATTTGAAGAATAAATTTAAGGACACTTTCAAAGATTTTATTGTCACAACTCACATAGTACAAGATGGGGAAATGAAGTGTAAGGCATCAAATGCTACTTTTGCTGCCAAAGAATTGATGAAATATCTTGATGAAAGAAAAATCGATTATAAGCGAGTAATTTTTTCTAATTTTGATTGTGACAGCGTTTGTCACAAAGAATATTTTGCTGCTGTGACATATCAGTATGTGATTGATCCAAAAAGACTACAAAGGTCATATCAGCCGATTCCGATGTATCACAACAACCTTTGGGACACCAATGCTTTTGTTCGTGTGATTGTGACAAGTTCTTCGTTTTGGCACATGTATCAAAGCACCAGAAAGGAGATGGTAACATTTTCTTCTCACAGTGAGCCTTTCGACACTCTTGTGAAAGTCAATTTTTGGCCAGTTAACATGATTAGTGAGGACTCTATCATATATTGGAAATGTTTTGCATATTACAACGGGGATTATATGGTGCGTCCCATTTATCTCCCAATATCATTAGACGCTGTTTTGGCTGAAACTTATTGGAAGACGATCAAAAATCAATATTTTCAAAAAAGACGCTGGGCTTATGGAATTGAAAATTTCCCTGTTATCATGAGATCAATTTGGGGAAATAGTAAAATTAAGCTTTCAAAAAAGCTTTCCATTGCTTTTGAAATGCTAGAAGGACATCATTCTTGGGCTACAGCACCATACATTCTGGCTCTTCTCGGGTGGATGCCACTCATCTTTGGTGGACCTGCGTTTAATGAGAGTGTTTTGGCTCACAATTTGCCATACATCACTAGATTTTTGATGAGTTTGGCAATGGCAGGTTTGGTCATTTCAATGTCACTTTCTTTCATTCTCATGCCAGAGCGTCCGAAGAGATATTCTCGCAAGAAATATATCTATATGCTTTTGCAATGGGCGTTGGTTCCGATTATTGCTCCAACTCTGGGTGCTCTTCCAGCAATTGATTCTCAAACCAGAATTTTGATCAAGAAACACTTTACTGAATTTTGGGTGACAGAGAAAATGAAGAAGAAATAGAAGGCTTGATTTAATCAAAGATTTTTCAAAGGATGCAGTAAAAATTTATCTTCAGAAATATGGAAAACGCGAGTTTGTACGTAGGGCCTTTTTTGAAATCTTTTGTCATTTGTGTTCGCTTATTTTTCTTTTGCAGTTTTTTTTCAAAGGTTGCACAAGCAAAAAAAGAAGTGATGACAGACACAACAAATATGCCAGAAATGTTAGCCGTCTTGGAGGAGTGGCAATCATAATATCTTTTCTGATTTCTCTTTTTTGGAATGAAAATCTTGTCATCACGCAGCAAATAACAGGTATTGTGGCAGCTACGATTTTAATTTTAATCTTTGGATTGATTGATGACTATTTTGAATTGGATTGGAGGATTCAATTGTTTCTTCAGGTCTGTGCGGCCGTAATCGTATTTATTGGTGGTGCTAAGATTGAATATATAACAAATCCGATGGGTGGTTTGATATATTTGGATACGGGTCTTTTGCCAAGCTTATTTTTGGGAATTTTTTGGATTGTGCTTTTGATGAATTCTATGAATTGGATTGATGGAATCGATGGGCTTAGTGGGGGAGTAGCATTGATTGCAGTGCTTGCAATATTTTTCTTGAGTATCAAACCAGAAGTGAATCAACCTCCAGTTGGAATAATCACAATGATACTCGCAGGTTCATTCCTGGGGTTTTTGATTTTCAATTTCCATCCAGCTAAAATAATAGCAGGAACGAGCGGAGCAATGTTTATGGGATTCATTTTGGCAGCTCTGTCTATTTTTGCAGGAACCAAAATTGCAACTACGCTACTAGTTTTGTCTATCGCAGTTATTGATGTTTTAAGTGTCATGATTCAGAGAATCAGAAGCGGGGAATCAGTGTTTGTTTCTGATAGAAGGCATTTGCATCATAAGTTATTGGAATTGGGATGGTCACACAGGAAAATAAACATATTTTTCTATGCGACTACGGCGCTCGTTGCTTTTGTTGCTCTCAACACTCGTGAAATCGGAAAAGTGGCTACGATTGTTCTTGTGATTTTGATTATGTTTTTAATTATGATTGTAATCAATAAGAAAATAAATGAAAAAAGTTTTCGACTTTAGATATGTAATGCTTCTTCTCATTATTATATGCGGAGCTTATTTTTTGGTGAGTAATAATTTTTTTCGAAACAGTGTGCGCGGAAACAGCATTGAGAGAGTTGTCATTGATGAGGCAGTGTTTAGGGTTGAGACTGTTAGTGATGAGCAAAAATTGCAAAAAGGATTAGGAAAAAGGAAATGGATGTGCTCGAATTGCGGCATGATTTTTCGTTTTCAGGAATCAAAAAAACACGCTTTTTGGATGAAAGATATGAGGTTTCCATTGGATATCATTTGGATTTCTGATGGAAAAATTGTTTGGATTGAAAAAAATGTTTCTCATGAAAATCAACAAAAAATATACAATCCTTTTGTTGATACAGATTCAGTTTTGGAACTTCGATCGGGCAGTTGCGATGAACATGAGATCGAAGTAGGAGATTATGTGAGAGCGGAGTCCGCCAACTGGTGGAGAGATTTGAGATAGAGAAAGGAATATAATCAAAACAAAAACCCCGAATGTTATCGGGGTTTTTGTGTAAAGAACAAATAAATCTTAGGTAATGAAATAAAATTTCTGCCTAGCTAATCGCAACAGTATATTTTTGCAAATTTCTAAGTTGAGCGTCATTTAAGCTCTTTGATGCATCAATAGCTTCTTTGATTAGGCTTTTAGAAAATTCTATAGAAGTTCCAATATGAACGCTATCTTGAAAACCTATCTTTTTTCTGAGGTAGTCCTCAATATAAACCTTGTGTTCTGGACTTAGACTAGAATCAGGATTTTTTTCCAAATAGTCATTTAGCGCTTTTCTTGCTAGGTGGGTAGTACCTTCTCCAGCAATAGCTACTTCAATGAAGGATCCTTCTGTTTCTTGATTGATGTCTTGAGTGGCAATAATTTCTTGTTCTTCTTCCGCTGGTGCTTGTTCAATTTCTTCTTCAGTATCTTCGGCAACAACTTCTTTAGGTTCAGAAACAGCTACTTCTGACTCATCAACAGCTTCCTCTGTTTCAATTTGAGGTTCTTCTTGAGCATCTTCTACGATTGCTTCTTCAGTGTTCTCCAAAGTTTCCTCTTCTGTGGCTTCTTGGTTTTCTCCCAGGATTTCTGCTAGCATTTCTTCTTCAGTAATTTCTTGATTCTGGTCAGTAGCAACAACTCTCTCTTCAGAGCGTTTTGAATATGAATATATTGACCCAGCAACAAGAACTACGATGAAAATACTAATAATAATCCTAAGATTGTCCGCCAACCAGTTTGATAGACCTTGTTTTTCATCATTAAATTCTTCAGTCATAGTTTTTCACCTTCCTTTCTAGTTTTTTCCGCTTGAGAGCGGAGATTATTTGGTTATTAAAGATCAGTCTTACGTTGAAGTCTGGACTTTGAGCTTGTGCACGCACTTTGAAAAAGAACGGCAAAGCTTTGTCATTTTCGACCTGCTTTCTTATTTAATTTTAGAAGTTTGTGCACTTACAGTCAACTAGACAAAAAGTGCTTTTTGGGGCGTAGCGATTATCAGTAACTCATAATCAGTAACTCGTAACTAGGAAACTGCAATTCGCTTTTTTGGTTATTGTAAGTTAATTTTGCAAATTCGGAATTTTCCAGCCAAATCTTTTTGTGATTCGATTTTGGAATTAGGGAATATTTCAATAGCAATCTCTTCAATCTCTTCTTTTTGCTCTGGACTTATTTCGAGGTATATTCTGATTCGAGATTTTATCTTTGATTTTTGAGATAGTTTTTTTATTTGTTGCAATAGTTGTTCATAGTGCCAAAGCCCTCTTTTGGGACTGAATAATGCTGATTTAGGCTCAAATCCTTGAACGTCTTTTGGCGAGTTTTCATATATTTCTTTGGAAAGATAGGGAAGATTGGCAATGATAACCAATCGGTCAGTCAGCTGATCATTGATGCAGGAAAGCAATTTTTTGTTCTTGAGAAGATCTGAGTGAAAGAATTTTATGCTATTTTTGAGTCCGTGAGTTTTCGAATTTTTTTTGGCTATGCGAAGAGCGCCTCTGGAAATGTCACTTCCAATGAAGGAAAAATTAGAATTGGGATTTGATGCGTGAGGTGACAAAATGGATAGTCGAGAAGCAAGGGAGATGATAATGTTTCCACTTCCTGTTCCAATGTCTGCAAATGTTGTGCTTGTTTTTTCGTCAGATGACGGAATTGAGGACAAGATATCTTCAATGATGAGTTCTGTTTCAGGGCGAGGAATGAGGGTGTTCCGATTCACGGCGAAATTGAGACCGAAGAATTCCTTGCTTCCAGTGAGATAGGAAATGGGTTCTTGTTGAATTCTTCTTTTGACAAGCTTCTCCAGCCTAAATTTTTGAAAAAAAGAAAGTTTTTGCTCTGGGTGTGCCAAAGAAAACTCTCTGGATTTTCTTGTGACATGAGAAATTAAAATTTCCAAGTCTAAAGAAGAGATTTGGTTATGATATCTTTTTTGAATTTCTCGAATGGTTGTTGTTTTGAATTGCATGAATTTTGATTGACAGCCTGGTTTATTTAGTTGAGTGGTTTTCCATTATCCTTTGCAGGAGGAAGAGCGATGAAGCAATCTATTAAAGTGGTAATCCAAGGTCTTTACGTATCATTTCTTGACGCAGAAGGACACAGAATGGTTGTCATCGGGAATGATGACCGGGGCACCGAGTTGTTCTGTCCACAATGCAATAGTCGTTGCATTGTTCCGAAAATAGAAACAGAAGTGGAGGGAGAACCCAGTTAATCTCGTTTGCTGTAACGCGGCAAGAGGGAGGAATCATGGAACGTGCAAAATCAGAAGTGGTGGAATTGAAAGCAATAGAATGTGTTGATTGCGGAGATTCCGGCTATGTCCTCCTTCCGAGCGTCGGAAGAGGGGAAATTCAGAAAGAGTGCCCCGCATGCAGCGTCAATGCAAAAAAATAATCCTTCCTGAAGTCACAAGAAGGGGATAGTGGTAAGCCAATTGGGCCTGCCACTATTTTTATTTCCCTTCCATTTTTTTCTTCAAGTCCTCTTCTTGAAGTGATGTGATGATATTTTCAATTTCTCCATTAAGAATTCCTTCGATGTTGCTCCAAGATTTTTTAATTCTGTGATCAGTGATCCTGTCTTGAGGAAAGTTATATGTTCTGATTTTTTCACTTCTGTCTCCGGTTCCAATTTGACTCTTTCGGGCGTCTCCCAATTCTTTGCTTTTCTTTTCTTCTTCAATTTGTGCGATTCTACTTCGAAGAACACTCATAGCCTTGTCTTTGTTCTTGTGTTGAGATTTCTGGTCCTGGCAAGAAGCCACAACTCCAGTTGGAATGTGAGTGATTCGAACAGCACTGTTGGTGGTGTTCACGGATTGCCCTCCAGGTCCAGATGAAGCAAATGTGTCAATTCGAAGATCCTTCGCATCAATCTTGATGTCCACTTCTTCAACTTCTGGGAGAACTGCCACGGTTGCAGTTGATGTGTGAATTCTTCCTGATTTTTCAGTTTCAGGGATTCTTTGAACTCTGTGAACTCCTGATTCATATTTCATTTTTCCAAAAACCC
>JAOUHN010000063.1 GCA_029865125.1 Candidatus Moraniibacteriota bacterium | reverse complement strand
TTTATAAGCACCCTGTGAGTCAAATTTTGGGCTGTAGGAAGTGCTTGAAACTTGATTATAGAAAGCATCGGTATGGTAAAATGATTGAAAATACAATATAATATAAACACTTACCCAAACTTAATATCAGAGATTTTTTCGTCCTACCAAATGGGCGGTTCTGCCAACGATCTCTGATTGTTTGGGTAAGTCAGAACCGTCCTTTTGGTATCTAAAAATTAAAATAAACCTATGAGCGATACAAAATCAGTCATTTATGCACGTGTTTCATCCAGGGATCAGGAGGAAACAGGTTATTCTCTTCCATCACAAGAAAAACTATTAGTAGATTACGGTGACCGTAAAAACTTTGCCATAGTTAAGAAGTATGTCATTGCTGAATCAGCTAGTGGCGCTAAAGAACGGAAGGTTTTTGCAGAAATGATGGAGCATATGAAAAAAAATAAAATCAATGTTTTATTATGTGAGAAGGTAGATCGCATAACTCGCAATTTCAAAGAGGCTCTGGCTGTTAATGACTGGCTTGAAGAAGATGAAACTAGAAGCGTTCATTTTGTGAAGCAGAATTTGATTATTCACAAAAATGCCAAGTCTGATGAAAAGTTTCGATGGGATATCGAGATTGTTTTAGCAAAAAAGTTTATCTCCAATCTCTCCGAAGAAGTGAAGAAGGGTCAAAAGGAAAAAATCGCCCAAGGCTGGCGTCCAACTCGCCCGATTATTGGTTATAAGACTGTAGGAGAAAAAGGACATAAAATCCATATCATTGATGAGAAGCAAGCTCCTTTGGTTAAAAAAATGTTTGAATTATATTCCTCTGGCAATTATTCGCTCAATGCCCTAGTCGATGTTATGCACAAAGAGGGATTGAGAAGCATTGAGGGTAAAAAAGTAGGAAAAAGCGTTATGCACAAATTTCTCTCAAATCCGTTCTACTATGGAAAAATATGTTGGAATGGAGAAATTTATGATGGAAAACAAGAACCTCTTATTTCTGTAGAGCTTTTTAATGCCGTCCAATTAAAACTTGTCAGGAAAATAGATAATCCTCAATATAAAACCCATTTACCAGTTTTTAAGGCCAAAATAAAATGTGATGAATGCGGTGGAACTATAACCTGGGAGATACAAAAAGGTCATTGGTATGGTCATTGCAATCATTACAAAAAATGTTCACAGACAGGAACAACAAGGCAAGAAAGAGTTGAAAATCAATTATTCCCACTATTTGACGGCATAGCTCCAAAAAATGAACGAGTTTTAGGTTGGCTGATTAAGGCAATGAAAGAAAGCCACAAAGACGAAATAGATTACAACACCCAAAAGCGTGAATCATTCAATAGGATCGTCAGAACAGCCGACAAGCGAATAGAGGAAGCCTACAAAGACAAGCTGGACGGAAGAATGCCAGCCGGGCTATGCGAAAAAGTAATGAAAGACACTGTAAAAGAAAAAGAAGAAGCGATTGAAGAATTGAATAAATTAAGCAAATCGCGAACTGCTTATTATGAAGCTGGATTCGCTATTCACGAGCTAGCCTTGAAAGCTAAAGCAATTTATGAAAGCCCAAAAGCCAAGACTGAAGACAAGAGATTACTTTTAAGCTATGCTTTTTCGAACCTTGCATTAAATGCCGATAAAATAAGCCCAAACTACACTTTGGCCTTTGAATTTATGGAGGAATGGATGCCCAGGCTAAATAGGACTTTCGAACTACTAGAAAGTGGCTCTACAAAAGGAAAAAGAGATGCTTTCGCATCTCCTTGTCCTGTATTGCTCCGCGAGAGGGATTCGAACCCCCGACCAATTGATTAACAGTCAACTGCTCTACCACTGAGCTATCGCGGAATGCTTGCCCCGATCTTTTTTTCGGGGGATAAATTTCCAATGTCTGATCAACAAAAAATTATTAATCAGATTATAAAAACTTTTATTGCCCGGTCCCGATCTTTTTTTTCGGGACTATCGCGGAATGATTGCCCTGATTACTTTTCAGGGTTATTCAATTTTCCAATAAGCTTTGTTATTATACACAAAACAAAACCTGTTGCCAAGAGACAACAGGTTCTATTATACACAAGTTTTTGAAATAATCAAGTCTATTTCAGCTTAAAATTTCTAACGAGATATTGCTCTCCTGATCACATTCTTATCAACAGGTTTTGGAAGTTTTCCAACAGTATCCCCCTCTGTTGCCTCAAATGAAGGGCCTGTTTGTTTTTCTAACTCAGGATGTTCTTTTAATTCTTCTACCATTTTCAATCTCAATTCTTCCACTGCCCTTGTGTCAATCACATCTCCTTCTACTAAAAATCTTAAATTTTGAATATGTGCATCAACTATTTCTTTACCTGCATCAGATGTCATAAATTCATCCAATCTGCGACTAAATGCCTCATTCATTCTATTTTCTTCTGACATACTGTCAATTAACTCTTCTTTTGCTTTATTGATAAACGCAATTTCATTAGGTGCTAATTCCATCACTGAATCACTCTCATCTCCTTGTTCATCTTCTTTTGATGGATAAGGGAATTTCTCTTGCTCCATGTTCATATTGTTGTTTCTAAATTAATTTATTAACTTACTTTTCTCTATTATACACAAAATTACTTTTTTTTGAAAAAGCATGTTGTTTTTTGTATTTTTTTAAATTC
>JAOUHN010000062.1 GCA_029865125.1 Candidatus Moraniibacteriota bacterium | reverse complement strand
TTTGGCAACAAATTCACGAACACCTTCTTCTTTTGCATCTTTCCAAACTGTTTCTGTGGCTTCTTTTTCTTCAAAGCCAAACAAGTGAGTGATTCTTCTTTTGCACCCAACGAGCTCTGTCTCTGAACATCCCGACATTGACGTTAGTTTTGGACTGAGCCACTCAATAGAGAGGTCATATAGATCAACAATAATATCCGGGTCAGAAATGAGCGCGGTTGCCTTTTGAAACAATTTTTCGTTCATATTTTTTATTTTAAGAATAATTTTTTGTAATCAAATTTCTCAAGATCACTCTCAATATCGGAATAGCATTTTCCGCAAATCATTCCTCCGGCAATGAAGTTTTCTTGGGTGACATCTGACAGGCAAAAATCAGGCATCTCAAAATCATCTTTTTCTTTTGTGTTTTCAAATTCGAAATCAACTACCACAAGACCCTCCAGGTCATCTTGAAAAACATCGAACTCGGCTGTTGCACCATCGCAATCATAAAAATGTCTCATTTTTCGAACTCTTTTTCCTTCAATTTTGTTGAGTGCTTCAAATTCTTTCTCAGTGAGAGGAATGGTGTGTTCTTTTTGCTGTGATGCGTCCCCATCAGTCACAGGTTCTTTTCTGGTCATCTCGAACTTGTTTCCATTTTTCCTGAGACGAAGACTTGGATGTTCACTGTTCTTTGGGATGTAGATGTCAATAATTTCTTTGAATCGACAATTTTCCAGATCTTTGGGGAGTTCTTTGGCTAAATAAGTTTTTTCAAGTTCAATCATTGATTTATTTTGAATAATTATGAAAAGCTGGTAGTTTAATGTTAGTTTATCACAAATGATCAGAAGTGGAAAAAGGTATTACCGAAAAACCTTGACATTTTAGCAAAAATATGCAAGAATAACGTCTCAGTGAAGATAAGATTAATATTAACAAAAAGGGGGATAGGCGGTGAAGAAAAAAGGGAAAGACCCATTTATTGAAATAATGAAGCTTGTTAGGGAGGCAGCTGGTGTAGTAGCTAGTTTGCCTGAAAGTCAAATATTTCAGGTGAGATTATCAGCGCATATTAATATGCTAGTTGTGATAATCGTTTGTTCCCCGACTGAATTTTCAGAAACATCAGTGCGCTTAGCTGAAATCAGGGATGACCTCGAATGCGATGCTGTTAATAAAATTATTACCCATGATTTTATTTGCCGGATTGATACTTTGATAAAAGTGGAAATTCGAAAGCAGAGTCTAAGAATTAAGGCGTAAACTACGCCGAAAGCATAGGTGGCTTGCCTGAATCAATGAAACGATTCGGCAAGCCCCTTTTTTATTTCTCAATTTTTTCAGTTGAAGTAACTTCTTTTTTGGTTGCGTCGAAATTGAGAAACATGATCACGAATGCGACTGTGAAGAATGAGAACACAATGTCCACGATTGTATCTGCGGTTACAGTTGCGATGAAGTTTTCTGGCAGAAATACAAATGTGATCCCAAGGAATGCGCCGACAAAGAGTCCGATTATTCCGAGGATAATGAAATATCCAACCGCAGTCCACCATCTTTCTTTCACAATGCTTTTGCTGTGATCCATGGCAGCTTTATAGGCTTTGTCGTTCAGTGCAACCACGAGAGTAGTGAATGACCAATATACACCAAAAATTATTGCAGGAACAACCAAAAGCAGAGTGAGTCCGAAAAGAAAGATACTCACAATAATTCCAGTCAAAATGACCACCCCCCATTTTGAAAGTGCTTTTTTGAATGCTTCACTCACGGTTATTGATTTTTTTTCAATGTAGTTTTTGATTATGAAGGCAATAGCCAATGTCGCAAGAATCCCGAGGAGACCCTCGAGCAGCTGTGTGATCTTCAAGTAGACTCTCATGCTTTCAAAAGACTCGCCGACTGGAACAAAATATAAGACGATGTTTATTGGGACATAGATGATTAGGATGATTTGCAAAATTGCGTTGAAATTTTCTGTGAAACTTTTCCAAGATTCTGAAAGGAGTTCTTCGACAGAAAATTGTTTTTGATAAATTTTCTTCATGATGCTTTTTGGTTAACAAAATTAAACTTTTAAGTTTAGTATATCACAGTGTTTCTTTGGGCCACAAGAAATTTAATTGACTTTGACTTTGAAATAGGTTATTTGTTAAGTGATTTCGAAGAGCAGGATATTCATTCTTAGTGAGAATTGAAAGGAGGGAATGATGAAAAAGAAAAAGTATCGACTCCTGATGTCTGCTGAGGGTTCGTTGACAATTGTTTTTTGTGAAGATGGGCTAAGTTTTGCATTAGCTTGTGAGGATACCGGCAAGGCTTTAGTAGTGAAAACTTTTTGTTCTGCTACTCTCATAGAGATTCAATATTTTGTTCTCAAATGTGAAGGAGATTACATTGATGGCATCATTTTGTATGATCAAGAAGAGGAGCGAGTTTTTTTGAAGCTGAAAAAGCAATTATCAATTAATGTGATTGCAAAACAATAGTAGGGAGAGGATGATGGAAAAAGATGAAAGAAAATATCGATTGTGTTCAATCGATGAATTTATTCATCGGCTCATTGCCGATAGATCTAAAGGATATTTTTTTGCTGAGGTTATTGGCGAAAATGAAAAATGTTTTGAGTTAGAAGAAAAAAATCTAATTTTGAACCCAATGACAATTAGTGAAATTATATTGCACATTAAGTCATTCAAGAAAA
>JAOUHN010000037.1 GCA_029865125.1 Candidatus Moraniibacteriota bacterium | reverse complement strand
TTTCATAGAAGGTTAGGGGTCTTCCTTTTGGCATACTCATAGCGTTATTTTAGTTAACGCTTTAGTTTATCAGAAAAAGGGGCTTTGGGGTTTGAATTCGGGACACCCCTTTTTTATTTACAAAAACAAAAAAAAGATATAGTATGGATATTGAAAAGCGTTGATGGAGCAATCACTCCGGAGTTACGAGAAGAAAGCGCGCAGTCGCAAGTAGAACTCGTCGGGTACGCCCGTAATAGCAGTAAATAAGAGTAACTCGTAACAAGTAACTCGTAACTAGTAATGTTTTTTATTACTAATTACTGATTGCCGATTACTGATTACTAAATTAAGGTGGTACCACGAAGAAACTCTTCGTCCTTATGTGTTATTATTAACATGCAAGAACGAAGAGTTTTTTGTTTTAAGAGCAGTTGAGTGTTTGGCGGGATTTTCAAAATATAATAAAAATATTTTTTGAACTTTATTTTTTGTGTCATTCTGAACTTGTTTCAGAATCCCGAAATAATACTTAAGCATGTGCTTGGATGCGGGGATCCTGAAACAAGTTCAGGATGACAAGTGACGCAGGACTAGAAGGTAAAAATTTTAGAATTAATAAATAGTATAAATTTACATAAAAATATATGAGTACATACAAGAAAGTCGATTCAAGACAAAAGTTTCCGGAAATGGAAAAAGAAGTATTGAAATTTTGGGAGGAGAATAAGATATTTGAAAAATCTTTGGAGAACAGAAAGGATTCTCCGGAGTACACTTTCTATGACGGTCCTCCATTTGCCACAGGAACACCCCACTACGGTCACATCGTGGGTAGTTTGATGAAAGATGTGGTTCCAAGGTATTGGACTATGAGAGGGAGGTATGTGGAAAGAAAATGGGGATGGGATTGCCATGGTCTTCCCATTGAAAACATTGTTGAAAAGGAAATGGGATCCAAGAAGAAAAAAGACATTGAAGAGATGGGAGTTGGAAAGTTCAATGACATGTGTCGCAGCAAAGTTTTGGAATATGTGGATGAATGGGAGAAAGTGATTGGAAGGCTTGGAAGATGGGCGGATATGAAAAATGCATATCGCACAATGGACAAAGATTTCATGGAATCCGTTTGGTGGGTTTTCAAGGAGTTGTATGACAGAGGACTCATCTATGAAAGCTATCGCTCTATGCATGTTTGCCCAAGATGTGAAACCACCCTATCTCAATCAGAAGTTGCAGAAGGATACAGAGACATTAAAGATTTGTCAGTGGTGGCCAGATTTCATGTGAAGCCTGATCAGGAATGGGCTGGCGGAAAATATAAAACAAAAAATGCGGTTTACATTCTTGCATGGACGACAACACCATGGACTCTTCCTGGAAACACCGCTTTGGCAGTGGGAGCTGACATTGATTACACTGCACTCAGAGTGGATGGCGTGAAAGAGTTGT
Organism: Candidatus Moraniibacteriota bacterium; assembly: GCA_029865125.1. GTDB lineage: Bacteria > Patescibacteriota > Minisyncoccia > Moranbacterales > UBA9337 > JAOUHN01. Next base: position 7,863 of record JAOUHN010000037.1, on the reverse strand, counting down.
TGATTGTTGCTAGCGAACGAGTGAGCGAGCTATTCGAAGGAAGAGATATTGAAATTGTGCATGATGATGTTAAAGGTAGTGATCTTGTGGGATTAGAGTACGAACCTCTTTTTGACGCATATGCAAAAGACAAAAATCTAGAAAATCATGAGAATGGTTGGAAGGTGTATGCGGCTGATTTTGTGACCACGGAAGATGGAACGGGAGTGGTTCATATTGCGCCTGCTTTCGGTGAGGATGACATGAATTTAGGGAAAGAGAAAAATCTTCCTTTTGTTCAACATGTTTCAATGGACGGAACTTTCAAGAGTGAGTTGGGCGATTTGGCGGGACTGAATGTGAAACCAATTGATGACCACACCAAAACGGATGTTGAAATCATCAAATACTTGGCAGGAAAAGGACTTCTTTTTTCAAAGAAGAAATATGAACACAGCTACCCACATTGTTGGAGATGTGACACACCTCTCATCAACTACGCAACCTCTTCTTGGTTTGTTGGTGTTACTGAGGTCAAAGATAAGGCTTTGGAACTGGCAAAAGAAATCAATTGGTCACCTTCTCACATCAAAGAAGGACGCTTTGGAAATTGGTTGGAAGGAGCACGTGATTGGTCAATTTCAAGACAAAGATTTTGGGCGAGTGTGATGCCGATTTGGAAATGCGAAGGTCATGAAGCACATAACATGAAACATGGAACAACTTGCAATAATATCAAGGTTTTTGGTTCTGTTGAGGAGTTGGAAAAATTGTCTGGAGAAAAAGTGGATGATTTGCACAAGCATATTGTGGATGAAATCACTTTTCCTTGTGAGAAATGTGGCGGAACAATGAAAAGAATTCCAGATGTGCTGGACACTTGGTTTGACTCTGGCTCAATGCCATATGCTCAGAAACATTATCCTTTTGAAAACAAAGAAAAATTTGAAAAAACTTTTCCAGCGGAGTTCATTGCAGAAGGAATTGATCAGACTCGTTGCTGGTTTTACTACTTGCATGTGATCGGAACTGCAATCAAAGAAAAGCCAGCCTACAAGAATGTGATTGTGAATGGAATTGTTCTTGCGGAAGACGGAAAGAAGATGGCCAAAAAATTGAAGAATTATCCGGACCCAATGGAAATGTTTGAGGGTTATGGCGCGGACGCAGTGAGGTATTATCTCATGAGCTCACCGGTGGTGGCCGCTCAGAATTTGAATTTCTCAGAAAAAGATGTTAGTGAAGTGGTGCGTGGAATGATGAGAATGCTTTGGAACTCATATTCTTTCTTTGTGATGTATGCAAACATTGACAATTTTGAGCCTAAAGGAATCTCAAATCCCAAATCTCAACTCTCAAATCTGTTAGATAAATGGATTGTGTCAGAACTTCACACTCTCATTCGTGATTACAATGAGCACATGGAAAACTATGAGCTTCACAGGGCTTCAAGATTATTGCCAAAATTTGTGGATCAACTTTCTAATTGGTACATCAGAAGAAGCAGAAGAAGATTCTGGAAAAGTGAAGATGATGGTGACAAGAATGAGGCATATGAAACTTTGCACTATGTTCTCACAGAGCTTTCAAAAGTGATGGCGCCTTTCATGCCGTTTGTGTCTGAAGAAATTTATAGGAATCTAAAAGGTTGTGCCTCTGAGGAGGGGATCCTGAAACAAGTTCAGGATGACAGTGTTTTATGTTCAGTTCACTTGGAAGATTTTCCTGCGCATGATGAGAAACTGATTGACAGTGAAGTGAATGAAAAGATGCAACTCACAAGAGATATTATCAACAATGGACTTCAACTTCGTTCAAAGGCAGGAGTCAAAGTTCGCCAACCACTTTCTGAATTAATAACAACTTCTAAAGATTTAAATAAGGAATTAATGGAAATTATTCAAGAAGAAGTGAATGTGAAGAAAGTTTCTGTTGTTGAAAGGATTGATATTAATGAGAATATTGTTACTACTGACTTGTATTCTGAGCCTGATGATAGAACCGCTCAGTTTGATCCAAGCAAGCAAGTAGCTCTTAACACAGAAATCACAGAAGACCTTCGACTAGAAGGGCTTGCTCGTGAAGTGGTGCGTGCAATTCAGCAAATGAGAAAAGATGCAGGATATGAAGTGGACAACAGGATTGAAGTTGGATTTGAAACTGAGTCAAAAGTGTTTGAAAAATTCGGCGATCTCATTTTCAAGGAAACCTTGGCGGACAAAAATGTCGAAGGAAAACTTGAAGCTAGCGACCTCGAGAAAGAATTTGAAGTGGATGGAGAAAGGTTTAGCGTGTCTATTAAGAAAATATTGTAATCTTTTCAGACCTTCATTACTTGTCATTCTGAACTTGATTCAGAATCCCGAGGTATTATTGACGCATGTGATGATTACTGGGGATTCTGAATCAAGTTCAGAATGACAGTGTTTTTTGAGTTTCCTAATTTACTAATCAACTAATTAACTAAGCAACTAACTTGGAGCATAAATACACAGGAATAGTTTTGGGAAAAAAGGATATCGGAGAGGCGGATCGGCTTTATACTTTTTACACTTTGGAGCAAGGAAAGGTGAAGGCAATTGCCCGAGGGGTGAGGAAATCTCAAGCGAAATTAGCAGGACATTTGGAAAACTTTTGTCTTGTTGATTTCACTGTGATGAAAAATAGAGGGATGGGAAACATTGCTTCGGCTATTGTGGAAGAGAATTTTTCAAACATCAGAAATGATTTCAATGTGCTCAACAATATTTTCGGTGTCTTTTCTGATTTTGACAGATTGATTGATGATGAAGAAGAGGACAAGGCAAATTTTTCTTTGTTGTGGAGCTATTTGGATGCACTGAACAAAAACATTGAGAAACATGAAATCCTGACCCAGGGTTTTTTGTTCAAACTTTTCGGATCTTTGGGCTATGGAATATCGTCGCAATGCTGTGTGCACTGCCAGGAGAAAATAACGGATGGAGAAAACTATTTTGACTATCAATTGAGTGGGATCAGTTGTGCTGGTTGCGCAAAACATCTGAGCAACAAAACCATAATCACAAGCAACACTATTAAATTGGTGAGAATATTTGCTTGCAATCAGATGAATTCCTTGGTGAAGTTGAATGTTTCAGAAAAAGACATTAATGATCTCAGGAGGTTGTCAGGAAATTTCATGAAATGGCTTGACTAAATCACTAGTTTCTTGTGAGGATTCATTCAATTTGGTAGAATGAAGGAGTAAAAAAGTAAGAAAAAAATAAATGCCTCTTAAAAAAACAAGAGAAGAATTATATAAGCCGGATTCGCAAATTGAAAAGAGAGTTGGAGAATATGAGAGCGAGTTTGATCCGGAAAAGGCCAAGCTGTCCGCGGAGGAAAAGTTTGCAGGAGAGAAGACCTGGATGGAAATGGTCGGAGACATGTATGCTCAAAAAAGAAAAGCAATAATCGTTGGAGCTTCAATAGTAGCAGTCTTTGTTTTTGTTGCTGCGTCCATCATTGGAGCTGTTCAGTTCAAAAGAACATCATTTAGCGAAGAAAGAGTTGTTGTGGACATAACCGGTCCTGAAACCGTTGCTGGAGCGGAATTGGTTACATATAAAATTAGATATAACAATGACAATAGAGCCAGCTTGGAGAATGCGGAAATTTTTCTCAATCATTCAAATAATTTCAAATTGGAAAGTGCAACGGTTGATTTTGAAAAGCAAGGTGACAATAACACCTTGTTGAAGGTGGGAGAAGTTGGCTCGAGGTCTGAAGGGGAAGTGGAAATTTCTGGAAGATTCTATGCTCCCAAAGATTATGTCGTGTATTTGAAGCCCACACTGAGATTTGTTCCTTCTAATTTCAGTAGTCCTTTTGAATCTGCAAATCAAATAGGTGTCAATGTGGCCACTGCTCCTGTGTCAATGAATATTTCAGCATCAGGCGAGGCCCTTAGCAATGGAGGAGTTGAATATATCATTCGATACAAGAACATAAGCAACATCAACTTTAAGGATGTCAAAATTGAAATGGAATATCCGGAAGGATTTTCATTTTTGCAATCAAGTGAAAGGCCTGTTGAAGGGGATGGTGTTTGGTACATTGCAAACATTGCACCTCAAGAAGAAGGAGAAATCAAAATAACAGGGGCTCTAAGTGGAAGTCCTGGGGATACTAAAGTCGCCAAGGTTTCCATGGGAATCAAATCAGATTCAGGGAATTTCGTTTTATACAACAAAAGAGAGGATGTCACCAGGATAGTGAAGTCTCCGTTAGTGATTGATTTGAAATTTAATACTGAAAAGGACATTATTGCTGACTTGGGGGATAAGATTTCTGGTGTGATTAGATACAGAAACGAGGGAGACAAGGGTCTTCGTGATGTCATAATATCGATGAGCTTGGATAGCTACATGGTTGATATTGCTAGATTGAAGCCGTCTGAGGGATATTACAATGATTCTGAAAAGAGGATTGTGTGGAAGGCTGCTGATTTCTCGAAATTGGCCAATCTTGTTCCAGGACAAAGCGGTGAGATAGCCTTTACGATTCCGATTAAGGATCAACTTGATATCAGCAACAGTGATGACAAGAATTATATCTTGGAGTCTGTGGCAAAAATTGAGAGTTCAGACGTCTTGTATTCAGCGGTTGGGATGACACAGGGATTCAGTGGCAAAGCGTCCATCAAACTGAATTCAAAAATAGAGCTGGATAGTAGAGTTTACTTCGAACATTCTGCTGTCGAAAATTCCGGACCAATTCCTCCTAAGGTGGGAGAGAAGACAAGTTACCTGATTATTTGGAGAATGAAAAACTGGTTCAATAATATTAGTGGTGCAGAGGTGAGAGCACATCTGCCTACGGGAACCATTTGGAGCGGGAAAGTGGGATCTGAAAAAGAAAATCTTACTTTCAACGAAAGAACAAATGAGGTAGTTTGGAATATTGGAGATGTTGAGAATGGAAGTGGTGTTTTGAACTCTCCTAGAGAGGCTATGTTCCAAGTCAGTATCATTCCAGAACAAAATCAAGCCAGAACAATTCCGGATTTAGTGGGAGAGGCTACTTTCCGTGCTAGGGACCTATTTACTTTACAAGACTTAAGTGTTAGTATTTCCTCTGAAAATACAAGGCTAGAAAAAGATGATCCAAATTCAAGTGATTTTAGGCACGGGGTTGTCAATGATTAGACGATGAAAATACTATCAAATAGGGAAAAATCAAGAATAACTGAATTCGAAACCAAAAATGGCGTCAACACAACGCCATTTTTCATGCCGGACGCCACTCGCGGTTTCATCAAATTTTTGGGGAACAATGATATTTTAAATTCAGGAATCAGACAAATGGTGGTCAACACATATCATCTCATTTTGAATCCTGGAGTGGAAATTGTGAAAGACGGAGGTGGGATCAATAAATTTATGAACTGGAAATATCCCCTCCTTTCTGATAGTGGTGGATATCAAGTTTTTTCTTTGATTCACAAGAATTCAAAGATGGGGAGTATTACTGATGATGGGGCTGTTTTTCGTTCTCCAGTGAGTGGGGCAAAACACAATCTTACTCCAGAAAGAGCGATTCAGATTCAATTTGACTTGGGAGTGGACATGATGGTTTGCTTGGATGATCCTCCGCCAAATCACTACACGAAAAAGCAGATCTCTGGAGCCGTAGACAGAACCATTTCATGGGCCAAGAGATGTAAGGATGAATATGAGAGGCAATTGAAAAAAAGAGGGCTTTCTTTGGATTCGAGTGAAAGACCACTTTTGTTTGGGGTCATTCAGGGAGGAAAGCATCTTGATTTGCGACAGAAGTGCGCCAAGGGATTGGCTGAAATTGGTTTTGATGGGTATGGCTTTGGAGCTAGGCATATTGATGAGGATGGTGAGTTTATGGAGGAGGTTTTGGAAAAAACCGCCAGTTTCATTCCAGATGATTCGATCAAGTTTGCACTGGGAATAGGAAATCCTAGTGACATCGTGAGGTGTGTCAAAATGGGATGGGATTTGTTTGATTGCGTGATTCCAACTAGAGAGGGAAGACACGGGAGATTATTTTTCTTTGATGATGAAATAAAAGACCAAGACATTCTTTCAGTGGATCCATCAAAGTTCTATTTTACTGAGAATATCACACTGGAAAAAAACAAGAAGGATTTTTCAAAAATCAGTGATAATTGTGATTGTGAGCTTTGCAAAAATCACACGAAAGCCTATTTGAATCATCTTTTTCGAGCAAAAGATCCCAACGGTGCTCGGCTAGCAGCAATTCACAATTTGCATTTCTATGCCAAATTAATGGAAAGAATAAGGCAAAGTATTGACAAATAAATTCAATCTGTTAGTATATTACTTGAAACATTTAATTGATAAAATTAAATAATAAATTGAAATAGAGGTTTACTTTCGAGCTTCAAGAACTAGGAAAGAAATATGAAAAGCTCCTCTGTTTTTTTGCGTGTTAATATGAGCAAAGAATTAATAAAATTAGAAGGAGTAATTTTGGAAACATTGCCAAGCACAACTTTCAAAGTTGAACTTGAAAATGGTCATGAAATTCTGGCACATATTTCAGGAAGAATGAGAGTGAATTACATTAAGTTGCTTCCGGGGGACAGAGTATTGCTTGAAATGAGTCCTTACGACTTGACTAAAGGGAGAATAACCCAAAGATTATAATTGCAGAGTTTGAGATATACTAGAAAATTAGAATTAAGACCTAAAATATTATGAAAGTTAGAGCATCAGTAAAGAAAGTATGTGCACAATGTAAAATCGTGCGAAGAAGAGGTACATTATATGTAATCTGTTCAAACCCTAAGCATAAACAAAGACAAGGTTAATTGCTTTTGATTTTTAATTTGCGGAAGTAAGATAATTTTTTTAAGATATTATGACAGAAGAAAACACTAAAGTAGAAGAAAAGGCTGTTGCAGTTGAAGCTCAAGAGGAAGCTGTTGCAAAGGCTGTTAAGAAGAATAAAAAGAGGCAAGTTCAAAAAGGACAAGCTCATATTCAATGTACTTATAACAACACGGTTATCACAATTACTGATGCAAACGGTGGTGCTTTGGGTTGGTCAAGTGCGGGATTTCTCGGATTTAAGGGAGCAAAAAAATCAACTCCATATGCTGCAACTAAGGTAGCAGCAGATGTTAGTGAAAAAGTTCAGAAATATGGACTTAAGGATTTGACCGTTTTTATTAAAGGTGTTGGAGGAGGAAGAGAGTCTTCAGTGAGAGGACTTGCAAACGCAGGTTTCAATCTGATAGCAATTAAGGACATTACTCCAATCCCACATAACGGATGTAGACCTAAGAAACCTAGAAGAGTATAAATAGAATTTATTAAAATAATTTAAGAATTGAAGCTAGTTGCTGAATATCTGCCGCAGGAGGTAGAGACCAGGCTAGTTACTGAATATATATATGGCTAGAATAGCTGGAATAAATATTCCTGACGAAAAAAGAATAGAAATCTCTCTGACTTATATCTTTGGTATAGGTCATTCAACTAGTGTAAAAATTCTAGATGGATTGAAGATTGACAAAAACATTAGGGCTAAGGACCTTACTGCGGATGATATCAATAAATTGAAAGAAGAGATTGAAAAGAAATATCGAGTGGAAGGAGAGCTTAAGCATGAAATCAAGATGAACATCAAGAGGCTTAAGGAGATCGGATGTTACAGGGGAACAAGACACCAAAAAGGTCTTCCATCAAGAGGGCAAAGAACCAAGACCAACAACCGAACTGTTCGTGGTAACGTTAGAAGAACAGCAGGAAGTGGACGAAGGTCAGTTGAAAAGACATAGGTTGAATTAGAAAATATTGGAATTTAAGAAGTTAAGAATTTAAATTACTAAGTTACTATTTAATAGTTACTAGTTACGGATATAAT
>JAOUHN010000005.1 GCA_029865125.1 Candidatus Moraniibacteriota bacterium | reverse complement strand
TTCTTGATAATGCAGACAGTCAATTGCAAATTAAAGGATCAGGAGTAGCAGAAAGTTTCTATGGAACTTTTGATGTGACAGATCTTAGTGCTAATACAACTTACACATTCCCAGATCGAACAGGGACAGTGTTGGTTTCATCTGGAATACTTACGGATGGACAGATTTGTACATACTCCACAACTAATGGAATAGTTTGTACTACAACCAGCTCAATGCACACTCAAAATACTGATACCGGAACAAATCAAACAACGTTTATTCTTGGAAACGCTTCTGATGCTGCAGCTGTGGACATCACTCTTCAATTCGGAAACACAAACGCAGAAACTTTCTATTTTGATGGAACAACAACGGACCGATTCAAATTGAGTGATTCTCTGGACATTACCGGAGGACTCACTCTTACTGAAACTCTAAGTGCTGCAACTGGAGATGAGTTTGCGATGCAGTTGAATTACACAACCAACAAAGCAGCTGGAAATGATACGGGACTTTTGATTTCAAAGACTGACACGTTGAGCCCAGGAACATCCCTTCTTCTTGATGCACAGGTAGGAGCTTCTTCAGTATTCTCTGTGGATGATGCAGGAGTTGTGACTTTGGGAAATGCAAGTGGTAATCTTAGGATTATGGAATCATCAGGAGAAACATATTATGGAATACTTAATGTTGGAGATTTGACAACAGATAGGACTTATACCTTCCCAGATCAAACAGGAACAGTGCTTTTGAGTACAATTAACAGCAACTCAAGTTCTGCTCTTCAAATCAGAGATGATTTGTCTCAGAATTATATCAATATTGATACTGCAGCAGAAATTATGTCTTTTGGAAATGTTGCTAATGATCCATATTTCACATTCTTGGGCAGTGGGCTAGCAACATTTGGTGGAGATGTTTTGGTGAGTGGAAATGACATTACTTTTGGAAATGCGATGAAGATTTCAAATGCGAATGGGGGAACACTTGATTTCACAGATGGAACAAATTCAATGTTCTCGATTATAGATGCTGGATCCACAGGAAATATGACAGTTAGTGGAAATGTGACAATAAATGGTGGAACTACGACACTTGGATCCAATGGACACAGTGGATCGCTGGTGATTTATTCTGATACACTCACAACTGATTATGCTGTGACATTTAACCCAAGTGATTCTATGAGTGATAACATTACATACACTCTCCCAGATTCTTTGACTGATACATATTTCTTGCAAACCAATGGAACAGGAACATTGACTTGGGCACATGCTTTGACATCATCAATACCTGATGCTAATGCAACCGCACTTAATGTGCATGAAAACACAAATAACTATATCAATATTGACACAACCGACCTATCAGAAAATATCTCATTTGGAAACGCAACTACTAATCCAACATTTTCATTCTTGGGAAACAAAGCAGCGACATTCGGTGGAGATTTGATAGTGTCTGGAAATGACATCACATTTGGAAATGGAATGACAATTTCAAATGCAGTGTCTGGAACACTTGATTTCACAGATGGATCCAATTCAATGTTCTCAATTGCGGATGTTGGATCTACTGGAAACATGACAATAAGCGGAACTCTTACAGTGAACGGAAATCAAATTTCTTCTTCTGGAACAACTTTTACAATTAATGCATCAGGAGCAGGATCAGTGATAGACATTGCAGATGATAACTTGACAGTGGGAGGAGGGACAATAACCATTGGAAAGAATAATCAAGATGGAAATTTGGTGATTTATTCTGAAGAGGGTGTCACTGACCACACTGTGACTTTCAGGCCTTCCACCTCTTCAATGACACAAAGCACAACATACACTCTTCCTGATAACTATCCTACGGACAGTCCAAAATTCCTCCGATCAGATTTAACCGGAAGTTTGACATGGCAATCAGTGTTGACAGCGGAATTGAATACTGGTGATGCTAATGCGATGGTCATTGCTGACACGATTCCAAATGAATATATTCACATCAACACCTTAGCACCGAGCATTTCTTTTGGAAGCGCGGGTGCTAATCCAAGTTTTGCATTTTTGGGAACAGGAGTAACTTCAATAGGAGGAGCCTTGACAATCGAAGGGGTTTTGAATGCAGATGGTGGAAGCATTGTGACAGATCAATCCATTTTGAACATTGATGTTCCTGCTACAGGGGGAAGTATAGTTTTTAGGGATGGAACAAATACATTATTTTCAATAACTGATAATGCAGACACAGGAAATGCAACTTTGACAGGTGACATGACAATTAGTGGAGGACAAGCAACATTAGGAGCTAATGGTCAAGACGGTTCTTTGGTGATTTATTCCGAGCAAGGAACTACTGACTTTTCCGTGACATTTGCACCACACACAACAATGACTGAGAGTTCAACTTATACATTCCCTGCAAGCACTCCATCAAATGGTTCACTATTCCTTCAGTCAGATGCCAGTGGAAATCTAACATGGGAGGATATTACGTCATCAGTTCTAGCTGTTAATCAATTGGACGCTTTTGATGTTGAGGATGAAAATGGAAAGAATTACATTAATATTAGTACTGTAATAGGATCAGAGAATATTTCTTTTGGAAATACTAGTATTAATCCAACATTCTCATTTTTGGGAAACAAAGCAGTAACAATTGCTGGAGACTTAGCAGTAAACGGTGGGGACATCACCACTACATCATCAACACTAAACATCGATGTGCCTGCAACTGGAGGAAATATAGTTTTTAGAGATGGAACAAACACATTATTTTCAATAACTGATAATGCAAATGTGGGAGACGCAACCCTAACAGGAGCTATGACAATAAACGGAGTACTTGCGGTGAATGGAGATCAAATTACTTCAGATGGAAATCTTACAATAGATTCTGGATCAATTGGAACAGGAGTGGTGACTATTACGGATACTGCATTAACAGTCGGAGGGGGAACTCTTAATGTAGGTGTAAATGGTAAAGATGGAGTGCTGGTGATTTATTCTGAGCAAGGTCCAAGTGATTACTCTGTGACACTCAAAACTCATGACGCAATGACAGAAAATACCGTTTATACTTTTCCTGCTAATGATGGAGTGAGTGGTCAATTTCTGAAACTCACAAGTAGCACAGGAGATCTTGGATGGGCAAGTGCCGTGGTTTCAGCTTTGGTTGATAACCAGGCCAATGCATTAGATATTCAAGAGAGTACGAATAACTACATCAACATTAATACTACTAATGGATCAGAGAATATCTCATTTGGAAATGCAACAGTTGATAGTCCAACTTATTCATTCTTGGGAACAAAGACAACTACAATAGGAGGAGCGTTGACAGTGGAGGGAAACTTGAATGCAAATAATGGAGTTATTGCAACAGATGAAACAACTTTCAATATTGATGTGGCTGACACAGGAAGTATTGTATTTAGAGACGGAACAAACACATTATTTTCAATAACTGATAATGCAAATGTGGGAGACGCAACTCTAACAGGAGACTTAACAATCAATGGAGGGAAGATAACATTAGGAGCAAATAATCAAGATGGATCATTGGTGATTTATTCCGAACAAGGAGTAACTGACTTTTCCGTGACATTCACACCACACGCAACGATGACAGAAAGTACAACCTACACACTACCTGCTGATGATGGAGCTTCTGGACAATTCTTGAGATTGACAAGTAGCACGGGAGATCTTGATTGGGATGATGCTTTGGTTCCAGACTTAGTAGATCACACTAGCGCCGCATGGTATGTAAGAGAGGATGTTAATGATTATATTGTGATCAACACAACAAATGATGCAGAGTCTATTGTTTTGGGAGACAAGAGCCTAGGAACAGATGGAACAATTGTTCAAATTGAGGGTGTTTTGTCATTCAAGGAGAGTGGAGCAAGTCCAGAATTTACAACAATATTCAAGGCGGGTGATCAGGCGGGAAATCTAGTTTATACCCTTCCTATTGATACTCCTGAAAATGATCAGGTATTGCAAGTAAATTCAGCAGGAACCCTTTCTTGGGCAACTGTTTCAGGAGTTTCAGGAGTTGGAGATGTTGAAGGAGTTGGAGATTGTACTGGAGGAGCGTGTTTCACTGGGGAAGATACAAAAGGATCATATTTGAGATTCAGTAGTGGAACAGGGGCTAGTGACTACATTCAACTTGGATCCACAGCATACACTGGAAATGTCACAATCAATCTTCCAGTGGCTAGTGGAATGCTTGTTCTTGATAATCTTCCAATAGGTACCAATGCTTGGGCTATTGAGGATCCATCAAATAACAACTACATCAATATTGACACTACTGTTGATTCAGAGTTGATTACATTTGGAAATACTGTGACAAATCCAGATGTGCTACTAAATGGAGCATTGAAGATTTTGGAAGGTGGGACAACTCCAACAAAAACAACAACTTTTCAAGGAGGTGATCAATCTGTAGATATCACATATACCCTTCCAACAGCTACTGGAAATGAGGGTCAAGTATTGATGATGGGCCCTACAAATAATTTGTCATGGGCAGATGTGAGTGGAGGTGCGGGAGCGGGTGATATTACTGCTGTTGGAGATTGTACATATGGAGCTTGTTTTGATGGAACTGATGGAAAAGGATCATATTTGAGATTCAGTAGTGGAACAGAGACAACAGATTATATTGAACTTAAGTCTACTGCTCATACAGGTAATCTCATTTTGACACTTCCAACCACAGCCGGAGAATTGGCGATTACTGATGATATTCATGCAGCAGCTGCTGTGACAGAAACAAATGCAGTTGGCTATGTTGATTTTACTGCTGGAACTCAATCATTTACATTTGATCGAATTTCTTTGAGTTCAACTGATCTTACTGGACAACTTCCTGTGACAGCTGGTGGAACCGGTCTTTCAACTGTCGCTACTGGTGATATTTTGTATGCTTCTGCTGCAAATACAATTTCAGCACTCAGCGCTGCTGTTAGTGGAAATGTTTTGATTTCAGGAACAACACCAACTTGGGGTAAAGTTGGACTTAATGCACATGTTTCAGGAACACTTCCAGTAGGAAGTGGTGGAACAGGACTAGCTACACTTCCAACTGATGGTCAAATTTTAGTAGGAAGCACCGCTGGAGAGAATTACACATTGACCACGATCAATTCTGGACTTGGAGTTGGAGGAAGCAATGATGGAATTAAGGTGATAAATGGAGCAGGAAGCATTACATTGGAATTGGGAAATCTTACAGATAGTGATTGGATTCAGAGTGGTGAATATGATATTGTTTTAAACAATGCTCTAAGTGAATTGAAAATTTTAGAATCTATTGGGGATGCGTTCTATGGAACTCTGGATATTGGTAATTTGACAGATGACAGAGTATATATTTTCCCAGATGCAAATGGAACAGTAATTACAAGTGGAAACTTGGGAGATGTGGATCATGGAAGTCTTAGTGGAAAGGGTGATGATGATCATACTCAATACGCACTTCTTGCAGGAAGAATTGGAGGACAAACTTTGATTGGTGGAACTGAAGCAGGAGATGATTTGATTTTAAGCTCAACCTCAAATGCAACTAAAGGATCAATAATTTTTGGTTCAAGCTTTGCATATGACGAAGCAAATAATAGATTTGGAATGGGAACTCTTACTCCAACAGCGACATTGGATATCAATGGAAAAATGAATGTTAAGGGAAATGACATCTCACTTATAACCGGAAGTATCGATCCCGATGGAGCAACAAATGTGGTGACTGGAGTGGGAACATCATTTACAACACAAATTGCAGTTGGAGATAGGTTGAGAGTGAGTGGTGAAATAAGAACAGTTACTGCAATCCATAGCAATACATCACTAGAAGTAAACACTGCTTTTTCAGATGTTGCTAATGATACTACACCAGAAAGATTGCCAGCCAAAATGACTGTTAAAGATTATTTTGCAAATACAGATCTAATCCTTCAAGATAATGGATATTTGGGAATTGGAAAGGCTGCCCCAGGAGCTGTGATAACAATTTCAAATACAAGAAGATTTTCTTCAGTTTTAAATTTTGATGGAGGTTCAACTTATACAAACAATACAGAAAAAGCAAGAACTGAACAAGGAGTAGTGTATACTGTTTTGGCTGATACTAATGATTATTTCTATGTTGGTGATGATATTAAATTTAATGAAATATATTTTGATTTCGACACAGCTGGATCTGGAATTACATTGAGTGTGGAATATTATAATGGTGCATGGACAGCTTTGACAAAAACTGATAACACCTCATCTCTTTCAGTTGATGGAACAATTACTTTTTCCGAGCCAGTAGATTGGACTCAAACATCAGTGAATGGAACTTCTGCATTTTGGGTAAGAATTAAGGCAACAACTCTCACAACTGCTCCAACAGCATTTTCAACATTGCCTGGTAATAATGATGACAGAATGAATGTTTTTGCAAATAGTTGGGATTCAACCCCAGCACTCACTGTGGATGATATTGGCAGAGTTGGAATCGGAGTAAATCCAGCAGCATTTTTGGATGTTAAAGGATCAACAACAAGTATTGCATCTCTTAGAATCAGACAAGGATCACAACCAGCATCACCGGTACTCGGAGACATCTTTTTGAATTCAGTAGATTCAAATTTGTATATGTATGATGGAACAAGTTGGAATGAATTGACAGGAGGTGCTGGAGGAACAGTGGACATTTCAGGAACTCCTGCGTGGGGATACGTTACCTATTGGATGGACGGCAATACTGTTGCAGGGGAAGCTCCATTCTCATATAATCCAAATTCTAATCTGTTGACAACTGCGGGAGATTTCATTGCATATGCTGATGAGGCCAAGACCTTACCTGCTGTGCACATTGATTCTGTAAATAAGAGATTATCAATTGGAAAGAGTTATCCATCTGTTGCACTTGATGTGGTTGGTGATGTGGTTGTTGATGCTACTGACAACATGTTTAGAGTGGATTCAGCAAACAATGAAGTGGGTGTTAATATTGCTAGCGCTTCAATGACTGCTCTTTTGAATGTTGGAACAGCTACTGCAACGAAGGCATCACTCAAGATTCTTCCTTCAAATTCAGGAGATCCAACCTCAAATCAAAAAGGTGAATTCTATGTTAATTCATTAGGGAAATTTAAGATGTATGATGGAACAACTTGGGTGACGTTTGCTGTTGAGGGAGGAAGTTCAACAAGTTTCTTGGATCTGACAGACACACCAAGTTCATATAGCGATAATGGAATCGTATTCCAACATGATAATTTGGTTCAAGCGAATAATGCAGTGCTTTCCTGGGATCCACATAACACTGGTTTGGTGATTAATGGTGGAACAGTGGCAAGTGCTGATTTGGATGTTACTGGTACTGCAAAAATTTCTGACGATATTAATATTGGAAATAATGATTTATATGTTGATGTTTCAGCTGATAAGGTGGGAGTTGGAATTATTCCTGGTTATGGATCATTGGATGTTAATGGAGGAATTTTTGCAAGAGGAGGAAAGATTGGATTTGGAACTAACTATGTTTCATATTATTTGTCATATGATGAAGTGAATGATGATTATACTTTTGGAACTGGAGATATTGAGCCATCCGGACTTGGATTTGATGTTGGCACAAGTGATGTAAGGTGGAGGGATTTGTATTTATATGACAGGATTATTCTTGGTGTTAACGGTGGTACAGATGAGTATATTATTGACAGAGGAACAATGAATGTTCTTTTCAATTCAGGGCTTTCTGATGAGGATGTGACGTTTAATGGAACCACTACCAACCTACTTCATCTAGATGCAGGTTTGAATAATGTTGGAATTGGAGCGACTGCGACTGCTGCTGCAAAATTGAACGTTTTTGGTCAATTAATGGTAGATGATTATGTGTATTTTCAAAATAATACTGGTCAGTATTTGTATAACGATGGTACTAATTTAACTATTACAAGTTCTCTTTTTCCTAGCTCTAATAATGTTAAGGATCTAGGATCAGATTCACTTCGATGGAGGAATGCATATATTCAAGGGGAATTGAACTTAGGGCTTTCTGGCGAGAATATTAAAATTGCTTACGATCAATATAATGATAGGTTGCAATTTAATTCTAATTTTTTAACTAGGGATCTTCAATATTGGTCACTAAATACCGTGGATCCAATTTTATGGATCGATGCATCTCAGGCAAGTGGAGATGCGAACGAGGGAAGAGTTGTTATTGCTGATAATTGGAGTGGTGCTGGAGCGGATAATCATTTGGATGTTAATGGTGAGGTTAGAGTTCGAGACACGATTGGTCCTTCATATAGTGCTAATATTAATATTTCAGGAAGTGGTGACCTGACTGTAGCTACTTCTGATGAAAGATTAAAAAGGGATATTCTAACAATTGACAATGCATTGGATCGAGTTATGAACATGCGTGGTGTGACATATAACTGGATTGATCCAAATAATGATCGAAGAATGACAGGTATGATTGCTCAAGAGGTTCTTCCTCAGATGCCTGAGTTGGTTTTTGACAGAGGGGATGGATATTATGGAATTAACTATGGTGAAACATCTGGTCTTTTGGTGGAAGCGATTAAGGAGCAACAAGGAATTATTGATGAGAAAGCTACTGTAATTGATGAGATTGGACTTCAGACTGATGCAAATGCAACTACAGTGAATGAGCTTCAAGCTTTAGTGGATACTCAACTTGCAGTTGTTTCTGGTGAAATCGGAGACATTAATCTTTTGGATACTACTCAAGATGACAGAATCACAGCGCTTGAGGCTGATGTTTCAGCTCAACTTGCTGAAATTGACAATTTGAAGATTCAAACTCAAGCTCTGGTTGATTTTATGCTTGCACTGGACACTGATGGTTTCGTGACTCAAGATATTGACGGAAATGTTTTCTTGAGCGGAAAGATTGAGGTAGTGAGTATTGAAGGAGGACTTCTTACAATCAAAATTGTGGACGATACTGCTCCAACAATTGGACAAGGAATGATCTGTGGATATTTGCCACTTGATTCTGATGCTGATGGTTTGGATGATTGTAGTGGTGTTCACATTCCAGTTGACGCAGATACTGATGGACTTGAAGATACTACTGGCGAAGCGATGCCAGTTGACGAAGATGCTAACTGGATTGATGATGTGACAGGACTTCCGATTGTGACAGGGGCAGTAAGCGCTATTGTTCAAACAAAGGCAGTTGGACCAAACAGCAACATCTACATCACACCAACAAGCTCTACAAGAGGACAAGCTCCATATGTTGGAACCGTGGTGGATGAAGAAAGTTTTGAAGTGAAAGTAGACAGCCCTGTGGATCACAACATTGAGTTTAACTGGTGGATTGTTGAAGTGAACGATCTCAGTGTTGCTCCTCCGATGTAATTTTTACCAAATGGCAAAAAGATGATATTATGAGGTTATGTGAGAATTTTCGTAGGATTTCGCAGTGAAGCACTTAATGAATTATGAAATAATTTTAAATTAATATGAAAAATGAAAATATGGAAAAAAAGTATGATTTGGTGATTGTTGGTGCGGGACCAGCGGGACTCGGAGCTTCAATATATGCTTCAAGATACAAAATGAGTAACTTGGTGATCGCAAGTGAAATTGGCGGGCAAGTGGTGGAGGCAAGTGAAATTGAAAATTGGGCTGGAGAAAAATTGATTTCTGGAAAAGAATTGATGGACAAATTCATTGATCAAGCCAAATCACTCGGAGGAGAGATTATTCAAGATGATGTGAAAAAAATTGAAAAAAAGAATGGTTCTTTTGAGATTCACACAGGAAAAGGTGAGAAATATGAAGCTAAAGGAATAATATTGGCACTGGGAATGAAGCCAAGAAGAATGAATATCAAAGGAGAAGAAGGTTTAGTTGGAAAAGGTGTTTCATATTGCGCTACGTGCGATGCTTCATTTTTCAAGGAGAAGGACGTTGTAGTAATTGGTGGTGGAGACGCAGCAGCAATGGCTGCAACTCATTTGAGTGAGTTTGCGAACAAGGTTTATTTGGTGTATAGAAAAGATGGAATAGCTTGGAATCCAGCTAGAGAAGAGGAGGCAAGAGAAAATCCAAAAGTAGAAATGCATTCTTGTGATAATATCAAAGAAATCAAAGGAGAAGATAAGGTTACTGGGCTTGTATATGAATGCGGTGAAGGAGAAAAAGAGCTTTCTGTAAGTGGTGTATTTGTGGAAATCGGATCAGTTCCAGGAGTGGCAATTGCAATTGATTTGGGAGTTAAAACGGATGATAAGAGTTATATTATTGTGGATCAAACTCAAGAAACAAATATTGAAAATGTGTTTGCTGCTGGAGATGTGACAACGGGATCAAATAAGTTCAGACAAATCATCACTGCTGTTGCTGAGGGAGCTATTGCAGCAGGAAGCGCATATAAGAAATTGAAGTTGAAATAGAATAAGTTTATCTGGAGCTTCTCTAAGATGCTACTATTTTACATCTGTGATTCGATGCGAGTATTAAAAAAAATATGAATCTCATCAACGACTCAAAAATAGCAGCATCTTAGCTCAACGAGTAAAACGTTTCGTAGTAATAGCTGATTTAGAAAAACAAAAAACAAAAAACAAAAAACAATTAAATTATGTTCCAAGTACTTTCAAGAGTAATGAGAAAAAAAAGACTCAAAGCCTTCTCTCTTATAGAGGTTTTGATGGTGCTTTCTATTTTCTTGATTGTAACAATTTCATTTTATCGAATATTTGCTTCCGGGAGCAATCTAATTGCAGAATCAAAAAGGCGATTGTTGGCCACTGGTCTTGTCACTGAAAAAATGGAAAGAATTCGTGGATTGGAATATGGTTCAATTGGAGTGGTGAGTGGAAATCCAAGTGGAGACATTGATCCGGATGAATATGTTGTTTCAGGTGGACAGCAGTTTCATGTTTTGACATATATCGTGTATGTGGATGATCCAGATGATGGAATACAAGGATCCGGAGACGACACCCCTAATGATTACAAGCGGATACAAATTGATGTTAAGTGGAAAGAGGAGCTTTCAAGTCAGAATGTTACGTTGATTTCGAATATTGCTCCAGCAGGAACTGAGGCGGATATTGGGGGAGGAACTCTTTCGATTAATATTATTGACACCAATGGATCTTCTATCTCAGGTGCTTCAGTAAACGTTTATAATGATCATGTTTCACCAATTGTAAATCAGACTATTGTCTCAGATGCAAATGGTAGCGTTTCCATTCCTGGATCAGAGCCATCCGATCAAAACTATGAAATTTCTGTTTCAAAGAGTGGATATGAATCAGCAGGAACATTACCTCCATATCCAACAACATCATATTATCCAGTAAATGTTCATGCTTCAGTAGTCGAAGGAATGATTACTAATTCTGTGATTACAATAGGTCAGCTCTCTGATTTGGAAATTCAATTTGTAGACCCATACGGAGATTCTATTGGTAATGTTGATTTTGATATGAACGGAGGTAGATTAATGGGAAATGAAACGGATGGTTCACCGGTATATAATTACAGTGATTCATTGGAGAGTGATGCGGACGGAATTATAACCATTTCTAATTTGAGTCCAGGTCAATATTCATTTGCGATCACTGAAACGGGTTATGTTGCATGGAAAAGTAATTCAGTGCTTGGAAATGAACCGGATGAGATCATTCTTCCTCAAGGACAAAAGCCATATGTGCAGGATATTATTTTATTGGATGAGAGTGTGGATTCATATTTTGTGAGAATTATTGATGCGGTTACCGGAGGCCCAATTGAAGCAGCAAGTGTAACACTTGAGAATACTTTGCTTTCATATAGTGAAACAGTGAGCACTGATCAATATGGATATGCTTTTTTCCCAGATGATCAGCTGAATGTACTGGTCAATGGAGAGACATATGATGTGAGTGTGAGTGCGACAGGATATGGCGATGAAAATTCTACAGTAACAATAAATCAACTCGTTCAGGAGACTATTAGTATGAGCCCATAATAGTTATTTTATGAAAAAAATGATTCAAACAAAAAAAGGAATGTCTTTATTGGAGCTTTTGATAGCTATGTTTATTTTGGGTATTGTTACAGTTGGAATGAGCTCATTTTTTGCCTATTTGTGGAGATCCAAAGCTGTTGAAATTAGCAGAGGACAATCAATATTAGTGGCTTCAAATAGTGTTAACAAGATGGTGAGATTCATTAGAAAATCAGCACAGGCAGAGAGTGGAGCATATATGCTTGATTCCGGAGATGATTTTGAATTTATATTTTATAGCGACACTGATAACGACGGATATCTTGAAAGAATACATTATTATTTAGAGGGTGATTCTTTGAAGATGGGAACAGCAGAACCAATTCTAGGAACCAATCCAACATATCCAGTAGGTGATGAAGTGACGGTTGAGATTGCGGATGATATCGTTAATGATACTTCAACAGAACCAATTTTTACTTATTTTGATAATAATGGCGTGGCTATGACTACTCCAGTGAATGTATATGCTGTCAAAGCGGTGAAAATTACTGTTTTTGTGAATTCTGATCCTGAAAATATTAATGATGTGGAGATTAATTCAATGGTGGCCTTAAGAAACGTTAATGTATAATATTAAATGAGAACAAAAAACAAAAAAGCTAGTGCAATGGCGTTTACTTTGATAATAGTTTCAATCGCAGCTATATTATTCTCAGGACTTGTGGGATATGTTGCCTCTCAGATAAATTATAGCTTGAGAGTAGCAGCTTCTGAAAAGGCATTGCATGTTGCTGACGCTGGAATCGATTTTTATAAATGGTATTTAGCTCACAAGACGGATGGAATGCAGATGCAGGAAATCATTGATTTTTGGGACGAAACCAGTCCTTATCCATATGGAGTGGATGTTCCATATGAACATGATTTTAATGGTGTTGGAAAATTTAGATTAACCGTGACACCACCAAATGCTGGATCTACAATTATCACAGTCGAATCAGTAGGGTGGACATATGACAAGCCAGAAATAACTCGAACCATTGAAGCAAGACTTCGAGTGGGTTCATGGAGTGAATATGTGATTTTAGCCAACACGGATATTGTTATTGAGGATGGAGAGGATATTGACGGAAAGGTTCACTCCAATGGAGGAGTGAGATTTGATGGTGTAGCACACAATACTGTTTCGAGTGCGGTTTCAAGTTATTCATATAATGGAAACACAAAAGACGGAGTTTGGACCAGTTGGGCCGGTGAATATAATACCAATATGGGAAGTAATGTTTTTTTGGTAGGAAAGAAATTTCCAGTTCCGGAAAAGGATTTTGATACTGTGACAGCTAGCTTTTCTCAAATATTTGACGCTGCTGAAGAGATTAGCCTAAATTACAGTCCTTCAACCAAGGGTCGTCTAATTGTTTTAGATGGAAACAATATTGATGTTTATGAAGTGTTAAATGTTGATAAAGGAGTTGTAACGAAGACACATCCAACTCAGCTCAATATTAACCTGCCTGATATTGGTGCTATTTATGTGGATAAGAATATTTGGGTGGAAGGGCATTTAGCTGCTGGAAAGAAATTAGTGATTGCTTCAAATAACCCGAGTGTTTCGCATGGAAATATTTTTATTAGCAATGATATTAGATATGATGATTACACTAGCGGAACCGTGCTTGGATTGGTGGCGAAAAATGATATTGAAGTGGTTGAAGAAGCTGAAGATGATCTTCGAATTGACGCAGCGCTCATGGCTCAAGTTGGAAGAGTGGGAAGAAGTGATTATGGAAACACAAAAAGTAAAATAACAATTTATGGAGCGATTGCAACTAATCAAGGATATGGTTTTTCAGGATACACCCATAAAGATATTATTTTTGATAGTTCACTGATATTTAATCCGCCGCCATATTTTCCAATTGAAGGAATATATAAATTGGATCATTGGAATGCTTTATGATTTTCTAGAATTTATGGTATAGTGTAGTTGCGGGGAATGTGATTTCGTGTTGTAGCTTTAAGTTTAAGACAAAAAAACAAAAATGGCCTTTTTTACTAAAAAAATTATTAACTTTTCAGATGATGCTTTCGGATTAGATATAAATGATCTTTCTGTTAAAATTGTTCAACTCAAAAAAACAGCAGATAGCTATGAAATAAACGGATATGGATATGCTAGTATCCCTCCGGGAGTTGTTTCTGGCGGAGAAATTATAAAAAAAGATATTTTAGTTTCAAAGATTCAAGAAGCAATTACCAATTCAAAGCCAAGAAAAATAAAAACAAAAAAAGTTATTTGTTCTCTTCCGGAATCAAAATCTTTTTTGCGCATCATTAGTATGCCCAAGCTAGAAGAAGCTGAAATGGCGGAAGCGATTAAATGGGAAATAGAAGCAAATATTCCATTGCCTTTGAATAGAGTATATTATGATTGGCAAATTTTAGATCAAAAGATTCAAGAAGGAAAAACTAAGGATAGTGTGGATGTTTTAGTGTTAGCTTCTGCAAAAACAGTAGTAGGGCAATTTATTGAAATAATCGAAGCAGCTGGATTGGAAGTTATAAATCTGGAAGTGGAATCAATTGCACAAGCTAGAAGTCTTATTCGAGAAGATGATAAGTCCACAAGCTTAATTGTTGATATGGGAAAAGAAAATATCAGCTTCCTTTTTGCTGTTGGAAATATCCCATGTTTCACTTCGAGTATTCCGCTCTCCTTGCGTTCTTTTGATGAGGCAATAGCAAAAGAAATGAGTATTTCTGCTGGTGAAGCTGAAAAAATAAAAATCAACTACGGAATCGGATCAGTTGCTAAAGAAGATCAAATTTTCAGGGCGCTTCGACCAATTTTGAATAGTTTGGTGAATGAAATTGAAAAATCAATCGATTTTTATTTAAATGGATTGAAATATTCCAAATCTGTGGATAAGACAATTGTTTGTGGTGGAGGAGCTAATGCAAAGGGAATAATTCCCTATCTTTCAAAGAAATTAGGAAGAGAAATTATATTAGGAAATCCTTGGGTAAATGTTGAAATGGAAAAAGGTTTGCCAATTATTAACCGGGATGAAATCGTGAGATATACAACACCAATTGGATTGGCCATTAAAAGTGGATTTGAAGAAAATAGATAGAAAAATAGAAATAAAGAAATAAAATAAAATGAAAATTGCAATCAATCTTCTTCCAGAGAAAAGAAAAAAAGATATAAAGAGAAGAAAATTCTTGTTGTTTATTATATGGCAAGAAGTTTTAATCATCTTTACTGCAATTGTTTTTTTTGCAGTACTTTTTAGTACTAATTTTATTCTGGGAATTAATTTTCAAAATATTCAAAAAGATGGAGAAAAATATTTCAATCGAAGTGAATTTAAGGAAATGAAGAAATATGAACAAGAATTTGCTAATGTAAATAAGCGCGCATCAGTAGTAAGAGAAATTCAGAAAAATGATTTCTACTGGACAAATTTTTTCTATGAGTTAAGCAGAATCATTCCAGAAGGCATAAAGTTAAGTAGTTTATCCACAAATCAGTCAAGTGTCACACTAATGGGAAGATCTAATTCAAGAGATAATCTGATTGTTTTGAAAGACAAATTAGAGGCCTCCGGATGTTTTTTGGAAGTAGATGTTCCTTTGTCTAATATTGTCAAAAAAGAAGATATAGATTTCAAAATAGAGTTAAAAATAAACAAAGAGTGTTTAAAAACAAAAGAATGATGAACGAGAATGGTGCTACCAATCAAAATAAGAAATATATTATCATAACAATATTATTTTTGATAATTGTTTTTGGTGTGACCTTTTTTACAAGATTTTTTCTTCAAAAAATAAATGAAGTTTCCATTGAAACTCAAAAGCTTATTGCTGATCAAGAAAATAACATCAAGATGTTAGCGCAACTTCCTGGAACCAGAGATCAATTTAATGAGATTGAACCGCATATCTCCGTGTTAGATGAATTTTTTCAAGAAGATCAGATAGTTTCTCTGGTAAAGCTATTAGAAAAAATGGCAACTGAAACAAGAAATGAAATTTCAATCGAAGTTTTTGAGGATAATAAGGTCAAAAGTAGAAGTGAGAAAAAAACAGCAGAAAGTCTAATTGTTTTTCCGGAAGAGCAAATAGTTAGAATAGGAGTGAATCTTTCTGGGCGATATGATAGCATGGTGGAGTTTATCCAGCGCTTAAAGGGCATAAAATATTATAATGATATAGAGTCCATTGATGTGGCAGTGAAAAAAACTCAAGCAACTTCTGTTCCAGTGAGGCCATCAACTATTTTCAAAGAAGCTAAGGAAGGTGAAGAAAATAAGGTAGTTGAGGAAGTTCAGGCTGAAGAGAAAAATGTAATCGACACCGAACTAATCATGGTGTTTTATCTGGAAAATAAAAAGAATATTAGCAAATAGAAGAATAATTAGAGTTTCAAAAAAAATAAAATGCAAATTGGAACAATAGTCAAAAAAATTAAAAAAATATTAAATAAGATAAATCGTTTTTGGTTTGATCATTATGGATTATTTTTCTTATTAATTTTTATTTCAGTGAGTTTATTCGGGGCGTATCTTTTGTATAAAAATATATATCTGTCTGATTGGAGTGATGAGAAAAAGCAAGAATATATAAGTTCAAAACAAAGTGTGACAACATTAAAAAAAGATCAATTTGATCAAGTTATTCAAAGCATTAACAGGAGGCATGGTTTTTCTGAAAGAAGATTTGAGCCAATAAATAATATTTTCGAATTACCACAACAATAAGATTAAAACAAAAAAACATCTCAATTCTGTTGAGATGTTTTTTTGAATTTCCATGTTCTTATTGAGATGAAAGTTGAATTGAAAAGCTTTGTCTTCCTGTGCAAAGTGCGCTTGGCAGGACTCGAACCTGCAACCCCTTGATCCGAAGTCAAGTGCTCTATCCATTGAGCTACAAGCGCACTCTGCGCAGGATGAGCTTCACTGTGCTTCGCGGTTTTCTTAATGCAACATCCAGCTTCACCACAAGGGTGGTTTTTGGGCGACTAGAGGGAATCGGACCCTCGTACCTGGTACCACAAACCAGTGTTCTACCATTGAACTATAGTCGCCATGCTATATTTTCAAGAAAATATTAAAAAATGCGGTCAACCCACACAAGACAATTTAGCATAAATTTAGAAGAAAAGCAAGAGTTGTTTTTCGATGTTTGATTAAATATGTGAAATAACCTAGAATTTAATTAATGTGTGATTATTTAGCATAAATAATGAATTGTGTTAATTCCAAAATAACTAAATGGTAAAAGAAATTACAAAAACCAAAGAGGCTGCAAGAGTTGTGGTGTTTGATAATAACGAGAGAATAGCCCTTTTGAGCGTTAGAGGCGGAGAGTTTTTTAAGATTCCAGGAGGAGCTATTGAAGAAAATGAGAGTTTGGAGAATGCAGCTAGAAGAGAGGCTCTTGAAGAGTGTGGTTGTGATGTTAAGATTTTGAATTTTTTGGGTAATCATGAATTTTTTGATTTCAAAGAAGGTATCCGACATTATTCTACTTGTTATATGGGGATCACTATTGGAGAAAAAGGAAAGGTTAATTTTGATAAATGGGAAAAAGAAAATGATTTTTGTTTGCAATGGGTTTCATTTGATGAAGCTGTTAAATTATTTGAAAATGCAAATCCAAAAAATAATTTTTCAAGAGAAATTAACAATAGAGATTTTAATTTTCTATTGCTAGCAAAGAATGCATATGATAATCAAATAGGTGATGTCGGAAAATAACAGTAATTGCTGAATGAGAATTTGTGGATAAGTGTGTTTGAAAAAACTCATTTTTAGTGATATAATATCACCAGTATAAAAAACTAAAAAGAAATAAAAAATATGGAAATTATTTTACTTATAATACTAACCGTAGCAGTTGCCGCTGTCATTCTTTTGCTCATAAATAAGAAAGGAGATAGAAGTGGAGATGAAAAAATTTCAAAAATGATGGAGAGATTGTCTGTTTTGGCGGAGCAAAACTTGAGCTTAATGCGACAAAATGATGAGCTTAGAAAATCAGTTGATTTGAAGCTTTCTGAGGCGCATCAATCTACGCAAAGAAATATTTCCAATAGTGCACAAAGCATGAATGAAATGCATCGTCAATCAGTGAATCAAATTACAAGAATTACAGAAAAACTTTCTAAACTTGAAGAAACTAACAAGCAAGTGGTTGGATTTTCAGAGCAACTCAAAAATCTTCAAGACATTTTGAAAAATCCAAAACAAAGAGGAGTTTTGGGTGAATATTTTTTAGAGGATACTTTGAAAAATGTTTTGCCACCGGGGTCATATCAAATGCAATATGATTTTGAAGATGGACACATTGTGGATGCGGTTGTTTTTGTGAAGGATAAAATTGTTCCAATTGATTCTAAATTTTCTCTTGAGAATTATGAGAGAATTTTAAATTCAAATGATGACAAGGAAAAAGCACAACTCGAAAAATCTTTCAAGCAAGATTTGAAAAACAGAATTGATGAAACATCAAAATATATTAAGCCAGAGAAAGGAACAATGGAGTTTGCTTTCATGTTTATTCCATCAGAGGCGATTTATTATGACTTGCTAATCAATAAAGTTGGAGCAGTCAAAGTGGACACAAGAAGTATGATTGAATATGCTTTCAGAGACAAGCATGTGATTATTGTCTCACCAACATCTTTTCTTGCATATCTTCAAACGGTTCTTCAGGGTCTTCGCTCTATGCAAATTGAAGAAAGTGCCAAAGAAATTCGTTCTAATGTGGAAAGACTTCAAAAGCATATTGTGGCATTTGATTTATATTACAAAAAACTTGGAAATAGCATGGCAACCACAGTAAGTCACTATAACACGGGCTACAAAGAATTAAACAAAATCGACAAAGATGTAGTCAAAATTACGGGAGGTGAGAGAGAAATCGAAGCGGAATCAATTGACAAGCCAAGACTGGAAGAATAAATTTCTCTATTTCAATGAAGCGATAAACTGATCTTTCGCAGGGATCCTAATTGAGTATCCTTTTGGTAATTTTTTGTTTGAATCTAGAATTGCCGGATTGATGTTTTCAAGATTTTTCAAGTTAACTTTATGACTAGCTGCAATTTCTTGAAGGGTAAATTCTTTTTCTGGCATGTATTCTGTGAATTCCAGAGGCTGTGAAGTTTTTTGATCGAGCTTATATTTTTCAATTACACTTCGAATCGCGTTTATTTTTTCAGGATAACTCAAATTTTGGATCACTCCTTTTGCGTTTGCCCAAGCTGTGTATACTTTCTTTCTTTGACTTGTATTTTTCAGGGGTATCTTGAATTTTCCTTCTCCAATTTTTTTAATCTCTCTTTCGGGTATGTTGAATTTTTTCGCAACAGCATCGAGAGTTGCTCCTTTATTGAGAACTTTGTATACAAAAGAAGAATTTTTAGGATTTTTTGCTATTTCTTTTTTTGTGTTTAGATTTTCAGAGAGATATTTCAAGAAATCATCATCACTTAAATCGGTTATGTTTTTTTCATTTCTTGTAGATCTGTATCGATACACAAAACCACCATTATATCCACGCACAGCCAAATCCCAGTCTCCAAGGGTGGTGTAGAGCGATTTCAGTTTTCTTGCAGTAGCCTCAGCACTTAGAAGAGGATCCTCTCTTTCGTCAATATTTTTTTCAATTTTTAGTCCGTATTCTTCTCCTGTGACTCTCAGAAACTGAAATGGTCCACCTGCTCCAGCGCTAGATTTTTGACTTGTTCTGAAAAATGTTTCTGCAATTGGAAGATAAAGATATTTTTCTGGAATTTCATGTTGTTTGAAAATTTCTTTGATGTTATCCATCCAGGGGTTCATCCTCTCAAGACCACCTCGAACACTTTCATGATATTTTCCATGTTTTGAGCCTTGAGTTGGTCGAAAAAGATTAAAATATCTTTTGAAGATTTTGTTTTTTATTTCATCATTGATTTCAATTTTGTTTTCATTGTCAAAATCAAAAATTTCAAGTAATTCTTCATTGATAGGCTCTGTGCCTATTTCTTTTTCTAGTGTTGCTTGCTGAATGAAATATTCGGCTTCACACTTGTTATATTTCTCTGTTAAAACGGAGTTGAATTCGCAAGGAGTTTGTGGGTTTAGGACTCCTTCCTCTTGTGGGTTGTGATCCACTTCCTTTTTTTCGTTTTCTGATGTCATTTCTTCTGCTTCAAGTTCCGCTCCCATTTCTTCTTCTTGTGGGGTCTGAAAAGTGTCTTTCGTAGATTCTGTTTCCGTTGAGTATAATTTTTTGAGAAAATCAATAATAGTTTTTCTTTTTGTGTGAGCTTCTAGAGCCCCAAGTGTCAGGAGTGTTGCCCCGGATAATCTTAAAAAATCCCTTCTTCTGTCATCAATAACCTCTTTTGCAATATCTTTATTTTTGGAAATAGAAAGTTTTTCTGTCTCTGCTTTGATTTGCTTTCCCATGTCAGTAATTTTTATCTCCTTGCGAATAGGTGTTGTTAGTTTTTCTGGAGATACTTCCTTTTCTGGTGATTCGATTCGAGGACTAATTTTATTGGGATCAAAAATCATTTATTTGTTTTTTATCTTTATGAATATATAATAATACATTTCTGAGTTTATTTAAACTGTTTGGATAAAAAACGTTACATAGGTTATAATTAAATTAATAAATTGGTAAGTTTGAAAAATATGAAAGTAACTCTTAGTGAATATGCGGGTTTTTGCGACGGTGTGAAAAGAGCGTATGACATTGTTGAAAAAATTTCAAAAGATTCTGATGTGAAAAAGCCTGTAGTTGTTTTGGGCTCATTGGTTCACAACACGGATGTTGTTAATAGGATAAAAAAAATAGGAATAGGAAAGATTGATTTTGATGGCGATATCGAAAAAATTAAAAAGGAAATTGATGATAACATTGGAACATTGGTTGTCACTGCGCATGGAATCGGTCCGGAAATTTTTGATATTGCCAAAGAAAAAGGGATTGATGTGGTGGACACAACTTGTCCAAAGGTGATCAAAGTTCAGCGATTGGCGCAGGTTTTTTTAAAGAGGGGATATCAAATCGTGATTATTGGAGAAAAAAAACACAAAGAAGTTCAAGGGATTCATGGTTGGTCAAACAAAAAGGCTTTCATTGTTGAAGGTAAGGACGAGGTTGATGAATTGAAATTAGATGAGAATGAGAAAATTGTTGTTATTTCTCAGACAACTCAAAACAAGGATTGGGTTGATGAAATTGCTGCAGCTATTTGCAAGAAATACCCAAAAGCGAAAATGTATAACACTGTTTGTGACACAACAAAAAATCGTCAGAGTGAGGTAGTTGATATTGCGAGAAACAATGATGTTGTTTTTGTGATCGGATCTCCTGAAAGTTCAAATTCAAATCGATTATATGAAATTGCTAAGGCTGAAAATCCAAATACGCATTTTGTGGAAAGAATTAATGATATTAATGAGAGTTGGATTGAAGGAAAAAATAGTGCTGGAGTGACAGCAGGAGCATCCTCGCCTAATTGGGTGATTAATGAAATTGTTGAATATTTAAAAAAATATTAAAAAAATGAAAAAAAGCTTAATTTATGATATTATTTACATAAGCTTATTTTCTAAGATTAAATAAAAAAATATGACAAAAATTCTTTTTGTGGAGGATGATCCAATGATTTCAGACATTTATAACAAAAAATTTGAGTCAGCAGGTTTTGATGTGATTAGTGCGCGCACTGGAGGAGAAGTTTTGGCGCACTTGAAAAAACAAAAATTTGATTTAGTGTTACTTGATTTGGTTTTGCCTGAAATGACAGGGATGGATGTTTTGAGAAAAATCAGAGCAGATCATAATATTGCGGATACTAATGTGGCAATTTTCAGTAATCTTGGAGAAGAGGAGCATTTTGATGAAGCAAGCAAACTTGGTGCCATAGCATATATTACAAAGTCAGCCTATACACCTTCGGAGGCAGTGGAAGAAATCAAAAAATTAATAGGAATACTTGAAAGTGAAAAATAGTTATAAAAAAAAATAAAAAATTAAACAAAAAAAATAAAAGATGCAGATAAACGATTTTAATCACACAGAAAGACTTGATGAAAAGAAAATTAGGTTCATTGATGTATTATCATTTTTCATGGGTTTTGCAAGTGCAATGCTTGCTTATGTTGTGTCAACATATTTTTCTCGAGCTATAGGGAGTGACAATATTGGTATATTTTATTTGATTGCATATGCGATTATTTTGGCTATTCTTTTGAATCTGCATAAGCTGGTTAATATTTCAGGAAAATCGTTTGTGTTTCATTTGGCGTTTATCATAAAAATAATAGCAATTGTTTTTTTGATTATGATGCCTATTTCGATGGCTAGCGCAATTTTATTGGTCGCGTATATCATTGCGGAAGCCGTTTCATGGGTGGCGTTAGATGTCATTTTGGAGGCTTTTTCAAAAGATAGTGAATCTGGAAGAATTAGAGGTTCTCATCTTGCAATTATGAACACAGGATTCATTGTGGGACCACTTCTTTCTTCTCAAATACTAGAAAGATATGACTTTGCGGGTATATTTGTGGTGGTGCTGGTTATTCATGCGCTTATTTTTTCTACGGCACTTTTCGGTCTTCGTGGAACAGGTTATAAATTTAAAAAAAGTATTTCAGTAAAAAATCTCATAAAGGACGTGGTGAGAAGAAAGAATGTGATAAGAATATATTACATTTCATTTGTTCTTGAAGCTTTCTATGCTCTTATGGTTGCATATGTTCCAATTTATCTTCTGGGAAAAGGTTTTAGTTGGGAGCAACTAGGTATCGCTTTTACGATTATGTTAATTCCATTTATTGTTGTGCAGTATCCCATGGGTATTTTGGCTGACAGAAGAACAGGGGAGAAAGAGTTTTTGATTTTAGCCATTGCGATTATGGGTGTTTCTTCGTTAGCTTTTTTCTTACTTGATTCGTACGAGATCATGACGTGGACGATAATTCTTTTTGCTACTAGAGTTGGAGCGGCTCTCATTGAGGTTTTGCGAGAATCATATTTCTACAAGAGAATTGACGCTAGTGACGTTGATGTGATTAATTTTTTCAAAACATCAAAGCCAGTGGCGTATATTGTGACAATGTTTTTGGCTACTGTGGTGATATACTTCTTTTCAATAAAAGCAGTATTTCTTTTGGTGGCCATAATTGCATTTTCTGCACTATATCCAGCTTTCATGCTGGTGGACAACAAAAGTAAGGCGGAAATTATGTCGTGAGAATAGAGATTTGAGAAGGGAGAGTTGAGAAAAAAACAAAAAAAATAAAACAAAAAACAAAATGAAAAGAGAAATTATGCTAGAAGGGAATAAAATCGAATACACTCTAAGAGAGAATGCAAGAGCAAAAAACATGCGTCTGATGGTTTGCTGTGAAGGTGCTTTGACGGTGGTGGCTCCGAGGTGGCTGGGAATTGGGAATATTGAAAATTTCATCTTCAAGAAAGCGGCTTGGATTTTGAGAAAAAAAAGAGAGATGGAGAATATGCGAAAAGAGAGTTTGTTTTTTCAAAAAACAGAAAAGGACTATGTTGAGCACAAAGAGGATGCGAGGAAATTGGTCGAGTCTAAATTGAAAGAGTTAAATGAGGTGTATCATTTTGAATATAATAAGATTTGCATTCGCAATCAGCAAACTAGGTGGGGGAGTTGCTCTTCAAAAAAGAATTTGAATTTCAATTTCAGAATCGTCTTTTTGCCAGAACACATGGTGAATTATTTGATTGTGCATGAACTTTGTCATTTGAAAGAAATGAATCACAGCAGGCGTTTTTGGAAATTGGTTTCACTGGCTGTTCCTGATTGCAAGAAGGTTTCGAGGGAACTCAAAAGTATGTAACACATAACATATAACACGCAACATATAACATGAGTGCATAGTGCAAGGCAAAGGCCTTGCCTTTTGTTATGTGTTTTATGTTGTGTGCTTCATGATTCCCGTTTGACAAATACATTTATTCCGCGCTATCATTGAGGTAAGTTAAAACAAATCAGTTCTTCAAATCAACGCAGTGCAACACAAAAGGAGGTAAGGCGTGCTGCTAAAAACGTTAACCATTATTGAGATGGAGGAACACGTGAAGAAGTTAATTGCAAAATGGCCTTGGCTGGCCATGATTCTGGCAATGATGTTTGCGGTGGCGCCCGGCTCGGTGCTGGCGGCGTTCGACGGTTGTCCGGTTCTGAGTGCGAGTGGTGCTGAATCAAATTGCAGCGCATGCCACTATACCGGTGCGGTTTCAATTCAAGGTGACCTGGAGTTGGGTCAGTTCTCTGCCGCGGTAAATCAAGGGGGTGACGCGTTGCGTGTTTGCGAGGATGTAAACCCGAACGCAATTTCCGGACATTGCATGTTCATCGATTCTGCCCATTCTCTCCCCATGGCTGCTCCGGAAAACTTTTCATTGGTCAAAACAAGAAACGCCCTTACTGCAACTCAAACCTTTTCCGATGCACTGAGATCTCAGGGAGGTGATTTCGCCCAGCTCGTGGACGCATCTGCCATCCAAATCGGAAGCGGAACAACCTACATTCCGGGTCATACTCATTTCGCAATCCCCGGCGGCGGCTTAAATTTAATGGCATAAAACGTTGGCGCTGGCATTAACAGGTAATGCATTGTTAATGTTTCCAGGATGATCGCATCCTAGGAAAAGCGCAGCCATATCCATGCATTTGAGGCGGACTTGATACATATCAAGCTCGCCTCTGTTTTTTTGTTGAATTTTTGTGTTATATGTTCCATGCTTTATGTTTTATGTGCTAAAATTTCGGGATCCTGAAACAAGTTCAGGATGACAGTGTTTTTTGTTATATGTTCCATGTTATATGCTCCATGCTATGTGTCATATGTTCCATGCTTTATGTTTTATGTGCTAAAATTTCGGGATCCTGAATCAAGTTCAGGATGACAGTGTCTTTGTTTTGATATTTGATTTGTGATATTGAATCTTCTTTTAACTTTACAGACTTTCGACTTTAAGGACTTTATAGACTTTCGACTAAATTTCATTTGACAATTTCTGTATCTTTGTGTAATATAGTATTCGCTAGTCAAATAGCAATTTTTTGTATTGTAATCAATTTATAAATAGGTAAATAGATCCTGTGGATTGGAATGAATTTGCGATAGCATTTTTGTTCTACACTCCATGTTCTATGTTTCAGGAATTTAATGCCAACAATCAACCAACTAAAGAAAAGACCAAGAAAAACAGCAAGCAGAAAATCAAAATCTCCTGCAATGACTTATGTTTTCAACACTTTGAAGAATAAGCCAATTGACTCACAGGGACCGTTTAAAAGAGGGGTTTGTCTTAGTGTTAAAACTACTACTCCGAAAAAACCGAACTCAGCACTTCGAAAGATTGCAAGAGTAAGACTTACAAATGGAATGGAAGTTACAGCATATATCCCTGGGATTGGACACAATCTTCAAGAACACTCAATCGTAATGATTCGTGGAGGAAGAGTAAGAGATCTTCCTGGTGTGCGTTATCACGTTGTGCGTGGAGTTTTGGACACTGCTGGAGTAGACGGAAGAAAGAGAGGGCGATCAAAATATGGTGCAAAAAGACCAAAAGGAGAATAATAAAAAAAATTTAAATAATTATATTTATAGTTACTAGTTACTTCCTTAAAAGAGGTGAGTATGGCTACTAGTTTCTAACACTAATTTTAATATGGCAAGAAGAAGTAGAAAATTCCCAAAACATTGGAAAGCTGACTCAAGATATGGAAATATGCTTGTAGGTCGCTTTGTGGGTCACATTATGCAGGATGGAAAAAGAGGTATTGCAGAGAATATCGTTTATGACTCTTTTGATATTATTCATGAAAAAACAAAAAAAGGTGGTTTGAATGTTTTCGAACAAGCGATCAAGAACGTTTCACCTTTGTTGATTGTGAAATCAAGAAGAATTGGTGGAGCTAATTATCAAGTTCCAATTCAAGTTTCAGGAGATGGGCGACAAACAATTGCAATGACTTGGCTCAAAAACGCTTGTCAGGGAAGAAAAGGAAAAGGAATGGCTGAAAAATTGGCAGATGAACTTGTAGACGCATCTAACAAAGTTGGTGCTGCAATGAAAAAAAGAGAGGACACTCACAGAATGGCAGAATCAAACAGAGCATTTGCTCACTTTGCATAAAGCCTCGTATCTTTTCAGAAAAATATTTGTATTGTATATTATTAAAAGGCTTTTGATGGACTGAAAAATGTTTGAAAAAGCCTTTTGTTTTAATTAAAATTAAAGGATAAAATGTAAAAGAATTGAAAATTTATGATGAAGCCTAGAGCCTCACATAACTTAATAATTCAAATTGAAAACCATGGATATTAAAAAACTGAGAAACATTGGAATTATCGCTCACATTGATGGTGGAAAAACAACCACTACTGAGCGTATTTTGTTTTACACTGGAATCAGTCACAAGATTGGTGAGGTGCATGAAGGTGAGGCGGTTATGGACTGGATGGAACAAGAAAGAGAAAGAGGAATTACAATCACTAGTGCTGCTACAACTTGTTTTTGGAAGGAACATCAAATCAACATCATTGATACACCTGGTCACGTAGATTTCACGGTTGAAGTGGAAAGATCTCTTCGTGTTTTGGATGGAGCGGTGGTTATCTTTGATGGAAAAGAAGGTGTTGAACCTCAGTCAGAAACTGTTTGGAGACAAGCAGATCGATATCATGTTCCAAGAATATGTTTTATCAATAAAATTGATAAAGAAGGGGCTAATTTCAAAAATGCCATTCAATCAATTCATGATAGATTGAGCCCAAAAGCAGTAGCTGCTCAATTGCCAATTGGAGAGAGAGATGCCTTTGAAGGAGTTATCGATTTGATTAAGATGAAAGCATACAACTTCGAAGGACCAATGGGTGAAACCGTTGTTGAAAAAGAAATTCCAGCGGAACTTCTTGATGAAGCAAAGACAGCGAGAGAAAGATTAGTAGAAAGAGTTTCTGAAACCGACGATGTTTTAGTTGACAAATATTTGGGTGGAGAGGCGATTTCAGAGGATGAGCTTAAGACTGCTCTTAGAAAAGCTGTTATTAATGTTGAGTTAATTCCTGTTTTCACTGGAACTGCTCTTAGAAATAAAGGAGTTCAATTGGTGCTTGATGCTGTTGTCGATTATCTTCCAGCCCCAGTGGATCTTCCAAATGTAAAAGCAATTAATGAAAAAACTGAAGAAGAAGTTGAGGTTATTCCTTCAAGCGAAGAACCTCTTGCAGCATTGGCTTTCAAAGTAGCAACTGATCCATATGTAGGACAATTAACTTTCTTCAGAATCTATGCTGGAACTCTTAAAGCAGGATCATATATTTATAACTCAACCAAAGGAGAAAAAGAAAGAGTTGGAAGAATTCTAAAGATGCATTCTAATCAAAGAGAAGAAGTAGATCAAATGGTAGCAGGTGAAATCGGAGCTCTAGTGGGACTTAAAAACACTACAACTGGAGACACTCTTTGTGATCAAAATAAGCCTATTGTTTTAGAGAAAATGGTTTTCCCTGAGCCAGTTATTGATATTGCAATTGAACCAAAAACAAAAGCTGATCAAGAAAAAATGGGACTTGCACTAAAGAAACTTTCAGAAGAAGACCCAACATTTAGAGTGAAAACTGATGAAGAAACAGGGCAAACTATTATTTCAGGAATGGGGGAACTTCATTTGGATGTTTTGGTGGATAGAATGAGAAGAGAATTCAAAGTTGAGGCTAATATCGGTCAACCACAAGTGGCATACAGAGAAACCATTAAAAAGATGGCTGAAGCTGAAGGAAAATATATTAAGCAGTCTGGAGGTCGTGGTCAATATGGTCATTGTTTGATTAGAATTGAACCATTGGTTATTGAAGAGGGCGCAGAAGAGGTTAAAAAAGATAAGAAAAAAATTGGATTTGAATTTGCTGATGAAATTAAAGGTGGAGCTATTCCACAAGAATTCATTCCTCATATTGAAAAAGGTATCGTGGAGGCTATGACAACTGGTGTTGTAGCAGGATATCCAATGGTGGACATTAAAGCTACTGTATATGACGGAAGCTTTCATGATGTGGATTCATCTGAATCAGCATTTAAAATTGCAGGATCAATGGCTTTCAAGGAAGCTGCTAGAAGAGCAACTCCTGTGTTATTGGAACCAATCATGAAAGTGGTTGTGACTACACCAGAACAATTCATGGGAGATGTTGTTGGTGACGTTAATGCAAAAAGAGGAATCATCAAGGAAATTATTGACAAGGGAGAAGGATCTGCGCTTATCAAAGAAATTGAATCAGAAATTCCACTTTCATCTATGTTTGGATATGCTACTCAACTTCGAAGTATGACTCAAGGTAGAGCAAATTATATGATGGAATTTGAGAAATATGCTGAAGTTCCAAATAATGTTGCTGAAGAATTGACCCAAGGAAAGAAATAGTAAATCTGAAGACTTTTTCATAGAAAAACCGTTTCGCGATAAGCGAAACGGTTTTTTGTTGTTAAAAAAAGATTTTTTGATATATAATGCAAATGTACTGAATTTAATAATTTTTTTAACTTTACTATTATGTTGCTTCAGGAACTATTGGCAAAATTCGGTTTCTCATATGAATTTGCTGGAGACATTGCACTCTTTTTGATTTTTATTATGATTAGTATTGGATTTGGTCTTTTTATTGGAAGGTTTAAGTTGGTGAATGTTTTGA
The DNA here is from genome assembly GCA_029865125.1 of Candidatus Moraniibacteriota bacterium. Taxonomy (GTDB): domain Bacteria; phylum Patescibacteriota; class Minisyncoccia; order Moranbacterales; family UBA9337; genus JAOUHN01. Next base: position 10,345 of record JAOUHN010000005.1, on the reverse strand, counting down.
TCAATATCTATATCTCAATTGCGATTTTGAGTGTTATTCCAGAAGTTATTTTAGGATTTCATGATAATGCGAATATATTTTTGTTTTTCATTATGATTTTAATTTTGAGTTTGGCAGATAATAATCTTTTTGACATTCATATTTCAGGATCAGGAAATAGTTTTTTTTGGAGATTGTTTCTCATGAGTTTTTTTGAAATGGGACTCATTTTCAGTGTGGTTATTTCAATGCTTCCCAAGAAGTTGATGCTTGAATATGTGACACCGGAAGCGTATAGTTTTTTTGCATCGGAATATGCAGGACTTCTGTGGATGATTGTACCACTCATATTTCTTGTGTTTATAAATAAAAATCAGAAGTAGATTTTAAGCTTGACTTTTTATTTCAAATTAGTATAATGGTATTTGTTATGCAATTAGTGTGACATATATTTTTTGATTACGCGTGAATACATGCGCCGTTAGCTCAGTCGGTAGAGCAACAGCCTTTTAAGCTGATGGTCGGGGGTTCGAATCCCTCACGGCGCACAGAATTTTAAAACCACCCAGAGAGGTGGTTTTAATTTTCCTATTCTTGTGATGGGATTCGAAGGGCGCGAGTCGAAATCGAGCAAGTGCGAGCTTTCTGTGTGTAGCGCCCAGGCTCCGAGTCGGAGCGAGGAGGAATCCCTCACGGCGCACAGAATTTTAAAACCACCCAGAGAGGTGGTTTTAATTTTTGCACAGATACTGGATTTTTTTGTTGTTTTGTAATATAATCAACCTGAGTGAAAATAATTTTTCTGTTTTTGTTGCAATGAAGAGATTGAAGAACATAGTGCTGATTTGCTTGGTGAGTTTCATTTTTTCGGGATGTTCAATCCCAATAGACATCAAAGGTGGTGGAGGTCAGGGATTTTTTTTGAAATCAGAAGATGGAGGAAAAACATGGAAGACTAAGAGTGAGGTGATTGGAGGTAAGCGTGTTATCATGGATAATATTTTATCAATGGCAATAAACCCATTTAACTCCAGTATTGTTTATGTTGGAACAGAGAATGATGGGATTTTCATTTCAAACAATGGCGCTGAGTCTTGGAAAAAACTAGAAAATTCCTTGAAAAAAGTATATTCAATATGTCCAAGCATTAGAGAAAAAGGAATTATATATGTTTCTGGAAAAGTGAATCAGAAAGGAAAGATTTACAGGGTTTCTGAGGAGAAAAATGAGTGGAAAGAAATTTATTCTGAACCATCACAAGGCAGTGAAATCACAGCAATGACAATCGATGAAGATGTGGAAGAAGAAGTAATCTATGTTGGAACAAGTGACGGAATGATTTTTAAGACAATAAATGCTGGAGAGACATGGCAAAACCTATATGACGCTGATGGGAAGATTTCTGATATTGAAGTGAAGGGCAACAAGATGTTAATACTCATTTATGGTGAAGACATTCTCATGTCAAAAAATAACGGCAGGTCATTTGAAAACATTGAATTTACAGATGAAAATTCAAGCGACATTGGAAATCCATTTTCCATGGCAGTGAGTTTTGGAAAGACAGATGAAGTGTATATTGGAACTGACAGAGGATTGTTTTTTGGAAGAGGAATAGGAGGTAAGCTAATTAGAGTCAATACTCTTAGTGTTTCTGATAAGTACACAACTCGCTCTGTTTCCATTGATCCGTATGATAGTAATAGAGTGGTATATAGTGTTTTTCAGGGATTGTATTCATCTTATGATAAAGGCAAAAGCTGGGCAATTTTTGACACTGAAAGAGGTGGGGGTGTGAGTAACATAATTTTTGATAGAAATAATTCTGGAGTTGTCTATGCGACGATTAGAAACTTCAAATAAATAATATTTAATTTTTTTAAATAAAAACATGTATAAGGAAATTATTGAAGAAAAAAAGAAAGAGTTAGAAGTAGCACTTAATCATTTCAAGGAAGAAGCAAAGAAGATTAGAACAGGAAGAGCAAATCCAGAGGTTTTTGAAAATCTTATGGTAGATTATTATGGAAACAAAACTCCATTGAAACAAGTTGCTAGTGTCACTGTTCCAGAGGCAAGATTAGTTTTGATTCAACCATGGGATACTGATAGTTTGGCGAATATTGAAGCAGCAATTAAGTTATCTGACTTAAATGCTAATCCTAATAATGATGGAAAAGTGATCAGAATTGGAATTCCTCCTTTGAATGAGGAGAGAAGAGTTGAAATAGTTAAGTTTTTGAATAGTAAAGCTGAAGAAGCAAGAATTGCTGTGAGAAATATTCGAGAAGAGGCTGGGCAAGAAATTAACAAAATGGAAAAAGAAGGAAAAATAGCAGAGGACGAGAAGTTTATTGGAAAAGAACGGCTACAGGAAATGATTAATGATTATAATAAAAAAATTGAAGAAGTGAGAGAGAGCAAAGAAAAAGAAATAATGAAAGTTTAATCCTAAGTAGTTAACAGTGTTATGGGCGCACATCAAATTAGTTTATGATCACAATTATTGTATTTATTATTGTTTTAGGTGTTTTGGTTTTTGTTCATGAAATGGGCCATTTCTTGATTGCAATTCGAAATGGAATTAAGGCGGATGAGTTTGGATTTGGATTTCCTCCAAGAATCTTTGGTTTTTGGAAGAACCCGAAAACCGGAAAAACTAAGTTTGTGTGGGGCAATAAGGACATTAAGTCAAAAAACACAGTTTATTCTGTGAATTGGATTCCTTTGGGTGGATTTGTCAAAATCAAGGGAGAGGGTGGAGAAGAGAAAAAATCACCAGACAGCTTTGCTTCGAAACCAGCCTGGGTTAGAGTTAAAGTGTTGGCTGCTGGTGTGATTATGAATTTTGTTTTGGGATGGTTTTTGCTTTCCATTGTTTTTTTCATTGGAATGCCAGAAGCTATTGATGACAGTGAAGTGGTATCAAATTCAAAAGTTCAAATTTCAGGTGTGATTGCAGGGACTCCAGCTGAAGAAATGGGAATCAAGGTTGGTGATGAAATCCTTGGAGGATGTGGAATGAGCACGCACAAATGTCAGGTTTTCAGATATGTTTCTGATGTTCAAGAATTCACAAAGGCTAATCAAGGACAAGAGATCGCTTTGAAGGTGAAGAGAGGAAATCAGGACATCAACACAAAGGGGTTCATTAGAGATGACTATCCAGAGGATCAAGGTCCACTGGGAGTGTCTTTAGCAAGAACAGCAATCAAGAAATATTCTTTCATCGAATCCGTATGGCAAGGTTTGCTGGCCACAGTGATGCTTGGGTTCATGGTTTTCAAAGCATTCGTTATTTTGATCAAAGGGATTGTTTTCGGTTCTAGGGTTGGAATGGACGATGTTGCAGGACCAGTTGGAATCGCTGTTCTCACAAAACAAGTGACTGAATTGGGAATGGCGTATCTTTTGCGTTTTGCTGCTGTTTTGAGCATCAATCTTGGAATCATCAACGCTCTTCCAATTCCTGCATTGGATGGAGGAAGAATTTTGTTCATCATGATTGAAAAAATCAAAGGTTCTCCGATTAGTCAAAAATTTGAAAATTTCAGTCACACCGTTGGATTCTTCCTTTTGATTGGAATTATGATCGTGGTCACTCTTCGTGATTTCATGCGATTTGATATTTTTGGAAAGATAATAGGAATATTTTAAGTTTATGTTTGAATCATGTATTATTTTCAAAAGATTTGAATTCCCCCTTGGGGGTTAGTTTATGTTTTTTCAAAATGATAAGAGACAGAAATTAAGAAAAATAATACAAGATAAAATAACTATGAAACAATCACAACTTTTTACTAAAACAAGAAAAGAAGCTCCAAGAGATGAGGTGTCAAAGAATGCCCAACTTTTGATTCGGGCTGGATTTGTGCACAAAGAAATGGCAGGAGTGTATTCTTTTTTGCCACTGGGACTCAGAGTCTTGGATAAGATTAATAGCATTATCCGAAAGGAAATGAATGCAATTGGAGGACAAGAGATTTTCATGACAGCACTTCAAGATAAGAATATTTGGGAGAAAACAAGTCGTTGGAGCGATGATGTGATTGATAATTGGTTCAAAACATCTCTAAAAAACGGAACTGAACTTGGACTTGGATTCACCCATGAAGAGCCAATCACAAGAATAATGACGAACTACATTTCGTCATACAAGGATCTTCCATTTTCTGCATATCAAATTCAAACTAAATTCAGAAACGAGGCAAGAGCAAAGAGTGGGATTATGAGAGGAAGAGAATTTATGATGAAGGATTTGTATTCTTTTTCTAGGGATGAAAAAGAACATGATGAATTCTATCAAAAAGCAGGAGAGGCTTACATGAAAATATTTAACACTGTTGGAGTTGGAGACAAAACTTTCAAGACGTTTGCCTCAGGTGGGAGTTTTTCGAAATATTCTCATGAATTTCAAACGATTTCAGATGCAGGCGAAGACAAAATTTATATCTGCGAAAAATGTTCTATAGCTGTTAATGAAGAAATAATTAAAGAGCAAAACAAGTGTCCTGAGTGTGGAAATTCCAAATTAAAAGAAGGTAAATCTATAGAGGTTGGAAATATTTTTTCTTTGGGGACTAGATTTTCTGAGGCATTAGGTCTGACATATAATGATGAGAAAGGAGAAAAGCAATTTGTGATTATGGGTTGTTATGGAATTGGACCAGGAAGAGTGATGGGGACTATTGTGGAGACATTGTCAGATGAAAAGGGAATTGTATGGCCTGAATCAGTGGCACCTTTTCAAGTGCATCTATTGAGTTTAAATGAAGACAAGGAAGCTGAAAAGGTATATAATGAACTTGAGAAAGCTGGAATCGAGGTTCTTTTTGATGACAGAGACACAAGGCCTGGAGAAAAGTTTGCTGACAGTGATTTAATTGGAATTCCATGGAGAGTTGTTGTGAGCAAAAAATCACTTGAAAATGGTGGAGTGGAGGTGAAGAGAAGAGATGGAGATGATGGTGAAGTGATGAGCATCAAAGAGTTGATAAAAAAAATAATAAATAATTAAAAAAATAATAAGTAAAATAAAAAAAGTATGTCTATAGGAATTATTTTGTTAGTTGTCTTGGTTGTAGTAGTTTTATGGGTTGTTGTTGTATACAATGGACTCATTCGACTCAAAAACAGAGTGGATGAAGCATGGAGTGATATTGATGTTCAACTCAAGAGAAGATATGATCTGATTCCGAATTTGATTGAAACCGTCAAGGGATATGCTGCTCATGAAAGCAAAACCTTGGAAGCCGTTGTGGAGGCAAGAAATGCTGCAATGGTTGCGCAAGACTCAGGAGATGCAAAAGCACAAGCTGAAGCTGAGAATACACTTTCATCAACACTGAAATCAATTTTTGCTCTTTCTGAAAATTATCCTGATTTGAAAGCGAATCAAAATTTTTTGGAACTTCAAAGAGAATTGACTGATACTGAAGACAAAATTCAGGCTTCAAGAAGATTCTACAATGGAAATGTGAGAGACTTCAATACTAAAATTGAGCTTTTCCCAAACAATGTTATTGCGGGGATGTTGAAATTCACAAAGAGAGAATTCTTTGAAATTGAAGATGAGAAAGAAAGAGAAAATGTTAAGGTTGAATTCTAATATTATTTTTTAAATAATTACCAACTGTCTTTTTGTCATTCTGAACTTGATTCAGAATCCCAAAATATAACCAGGCGTGTGCTAAAATGCGGGGATCCTGAAACAAGTTCAGGATGACACGGTAAATTTGGTTGAGTAACAGGTAGATAAATTTGGCACAATTATGGCGACACTTTATACGCATTCAGATAGAAACATAAAATTGACCTGGGTGTATATTACGGGATTTTTAATCTTTGTTATTTTTGTGGGATATGTTTTTGCAGGTGCAATGGGAAATAGCACAATTTTGTATGGTGCTGTAATTTTCTCAATCGTGATGAGTTTTGGGTCATATTGGTGGAGTGATAAAATTGTTCTTGCAATGAGTGGTGCAAAAGAAGTGACTCATGAAAATGCCAGAGAATTGTATCATCTTGTTGAAAATCTGTGTATTACTGCAGGACTTCCTTTGCCAAAAATTTATATTATTGAAGACAGCGCGCCGAACGCTTTTGCAACTGGACGTGATCCAGAACACGGAGTGATTTGCTTCACGACTGGAATTTTGAAAAAACTTGAAAAAGCAGAGCTTGAAGGAGTAATTGCTCATGAGCTTTCTCATATCGGGAATAGGGATATTTTACTTTCAACTGTAATTGTTGTCTTGGTTGGATTTGTAACACTTCTTGCAGATTGGTTTCGGCACTGGGCGTTTTTTTCAAAGAGAGACAATGATAATGGAGGAGGGCAATTGCAACTCATCATGATAATCGGTGCAGTTGTGCTTTCAATTTTGGCCCCAATTGCTGCGATGCTCATGCAATTTGCAATTTCAAGAAAAAGAGAGTTTTTGGCAGATGCTGATGGAGCGCTTCTCACAAGACATCCAGAGGGACTCGCAAGGGCGCTGGAAAAGATTGCAGCTGACCCAGAGCCACTTGAGGCAGCAAACCGCGCCACAGCGCATCTATACATCTCAAATCCCTTCAAGGGAAAAAAGGTTTCTAAGTTTTTCATGACACATCCAGCCATAGAAGAGCGAGTTGCAAATCTTCGAGGAATGGAAGTTGGATAATTTTATGATGAAAGAGATTTCAGGAGTTATTAGTGAAAATATTAAAAACGAGAAGGAGGAGAGAAGCACCGAAGAACTGATTAAATATTATTTTGGTGGAAAAACTGGATTTAGAGAGGTTATTGAATTCGAATTAGCTGACCTTCCTGAAGATGTGTGGATTAGTGATTTAGAAATACTTGAGGAATATATAGAAGACAGGAAGCTTCAGCCAACTGCAAATGAAAAAGCTAAACTTGTTCATGAGATTAGTATGATTCGAAGACCAGAAGAAAGAAAATGATTTATTGAAATTATTGTATGCAATTTAAAATTCCGAAAAATACTGAGAAATATTATTGGACAAAACATAGTATTATCAAAATGCGACAATATGGACTTAGTGGGCAAAGAGTGACAAGAGTGATTCGTGCACCAAAACGAACTGAAAGTGGAATTGTCAAAAGCACCGTGGCTGTCATGCAGCCTGTTTCAACTCGAAGAAATGAAAAAGGTGAATTAACATGGAAAAGTGAGATTTGGGTGATGTATAAATTAAGTCGAAGGTCGAAAGTTGAAAGTCAAAAGAGGCTTGAAAGCTTAGGGATACAGAATTTGAATCCAAATTTTCTAAACCTAGCTAATAGTAAGCAGATCAAAATTATCAGTGCCTGGAAATATCCCGGAGTGAGTCCAAAAAACAATCCCATTCCCGATGAAATTCTAGAAGAAATTGAGAGTATTGAATAGTTGTGAATTTGGCAACTCATAAAGGCAGTGCTAGAATTTAATTATAAAATAAAACTTTTTAAATTAATTAGCTTAAAAAAAATTAAAAAATATGGAAGAGCAAAAAAACGAGAATCAAGAACAGCAATCTAATCAATCTCAGGATGAAGCTCCGAAGGAGCAACAATCAGAAACACCATCACAAAGCATTGAGGGTGGTTCAAAAAGCACCGATGAACACAAGGCATTGGCAATTCTCGGATATCTTTTGCCAGTTTTGTTTTTTGTGCCACTTTTGACTGATGCAAAAAATGATCCTTTTGCGAAGTTTCACGCTAATCAACATTTGGTACTTTTGATTGCGTGGATTGTTGTTAACATTGTTGCTTCATTTCCATTTATTGGATGGTTTTTGCTGGGTCCAATAGGAATCACAATTTTGATTGTATTTATGATTTTGGGAATAATTCATGCTGCACAAGGAGAAATGAAAGAAATGCCACTTATTGGAGGAATTCAAATTTTGAAATAGATTATTAAGATAAAGACAGGTAAGCTTTTTGTTTTGCCTGTTTTAGTTTATAATTATAATCAGAGGCACAAGTGGTTTTTGAGTGTTGGTTTTGTCTCTGGATTTTAAATGATAAAAAATAAAAAAATGTTACATTTAAGTAAAATAAAGGCAGGAAATAAGAAAACAAAGATAGTAGCCACAATCGGACCTCCTTCAGAGAGCAAGGAAAAACTCAAAGAAATGATTAAGAGCGGACTTAATGTTGCACGTCTTAATTTTTCGCATAATGATCACTCTTGGCATCAAAAAGTAATTGATAATGTGAGAAGTGTTTCTGAGGAACTTGGCACTAATGTTGGAATCATGGGAGATCTTCAAGGTCCTCGAATCAGGGTTAGTACTGGAAGTGACATAGACGCCAGAAGAGGAAAAGAAATTTTGGTGAGTGATGTTTCTTTTCGAAAAAATATTGACGATTTTTCATCAGAAATGTTTTTTTTGGATTATCCTGGGATTATTAAAGAATTGAAAGAAGGACATGAAATTCTCATTGAAGATGGAATCATTCGCTTGAGAGTTATCAAAAAAGAAAAGAAACTTTTGCGAACCAAAGTTATTGATGGTGGAATAATCAAAAATCACAAAGGAGTGAATATTCCTGCTGCTGATTTGTCTATTGATGTGATTACCGAGAAAGACAAAAAAGATTTGAAATTTCTTTTGAAAAATGAGGTTGATTTTATTGCACTTTCTTTCGTGAAATCAGGTAATGATATTGCGAGGCTTCGGAATATGATCAAAAAAGAATTAGGAAGAGATCAGGATCTTCCTCATATCGTTTCAAAAATTGAAAGAGCAGAAGCAATTGAAAATCTAGAAGAAATTATTGACGAAACTGATGTGGTCATGGTGGCTAGAGGAGACTTGGCAACAGAAACAAGCCCAGCTCATCTGGCAGTATATCAAAAGAAAATTGTTGCAAGTAGTCTTAGAAAAGCAACTCCAGTGATTATGGCTACTGAAATGCTCAATAGTATGATTGATCATCCTCGCCCAACAAGAGCTGAAATTAGTGACGTTTCCAATGCGGTTATTGATCATTCTGATGCCGTGATGCTTAGCGGAGAAACTGCAAATGGAAAATATCCAGTTGAAACAGTAGGGATCATGAGTAGCATCATTCACAGCACAGAAGAATCTCCATATGATGATATATATAAGGTGATGCAAACTAACATTGAAAGTGATTACGCGATCATTATTAAAAGTGCTTATGAATTAGCAAAAAGTTTTGACACCAAGGCTATTGCAATGATTAGTGTGAGTGGTTTCACTGCAAGATTAATTTCTCATTTCAGACCTGATCAGGAAATTTTTGTGGCAACAAACAATCAAAAAACCCATCATCAAATGTCTATTGTTTGGGGTGTGGATTCATATTATTTTAAAGAAGAAAATCTTGAGGTTTTGATTGATAAGCTTTTGGCTGAAACAAAGAAAGACAAAAAACTCAAAAAAGGTGACAAGGTTGTTGTGATTCTTGGTCGAGTTCCTTGCGGGGAGAAGATGAGATTGGTGGGAATTCGGGAAATTAAGTAGCTGGAAGTTAAAAGCCTGTAAAGTTAAAGTGTAGGGAGTAAATTCTTGGCGCTCGACAGAGCGCCTTTTGACATCTCACCTCCTGTCATTCCGGAAAGTATAATTTTTTGGGTGATCCGCCAGCAGGCGGAGAGCCCTTAGAAATTAACTTATCCGGAATCCCGAGGTATTATTGAATTATGCACTGAAGTGGAAAGATCTTGAAAAGTAGCGAGTTTTGTGTAAGTATAGATAGGTTGGAAAACTGAATAATAATGGAAGGGTGATCTCTCGAAGGGAGAAGGGAATTTATTTAAAGTTATTTGATATGTTTTATGTGTATGTATTAAAAAGTAAAAATAAAAACTGGTTTTATGTTGGGTCTACTAAGGATTTGCGGGAAAGATTTGAAAGGCATTTACAGGGAAGAGTAATGTCAACAAAACCCCATAGGCCTTTAGATTTAGTTTACTATGAAGCATATCAGACTTATAGCATGGCGCGCAAAAGAGAAAATGAATTGAAGAAAAATAGTCAACAAAAAGAGGTTTTATTAAAAAGATTGAAAAGTTAATAATGGAGAGGTGGCCGAGTGGTTGAAGGCGCACGCTTGGAAAGCGTGTTAGGGGTAAAACCTTACGCAGGTTCGAATCCTGTTCTCTCCGCAAAGAAAGTGTCTCCCGGAGGGAGATTAGGGGCAACTCTACGCAGGTTCGAATCCTGTTCTCTCCGCAAAGAAAGTGTCTCCCGAAGGGAGATGTACGAGTAATCGTACCCTGGGTTCGAATCCCAGTCTTACCGCATCAAGGCGTCTCCCGGAGGGAGATTAGGGGCAACTCTACGCAGGTTCGAATCCTGTTCTCTCCGCAAAGAAAGTGTCTCCCGGAGGGAGATGTACGAG